>JAEUKN010000044.1:0-13985 GCA_016794305.1 Alphaproteobacteria bacterium
GACAATGATATGGATATCAACGTCACCCGCGCGAAACAACTGACCAACGTGCGCGCATCGGGTAAGGATGAAGCCACGATTCTGGTTCCGCCGCGCAAATTGACGTTAGAAGCCATGATGTCCTACATCAACGATGACGAGCTGGTTGAAATCACGCCGAAAACCATTCGTTTGCGGAAAAAATACCTCACCCCGAACGAACGCGAATTGGCCAAAAAACAAGCCAAAAAAGTGGCCGGGTGAGTTTGCTTTTAGAACCTGTTCATAGATAGCAGGTTGGATTATGGGGTGGATCACCACCCCAACTCTGTGCTATTTTTCGGTCATGATCACCCATGAACAACTTTGGATCGCGATTGATAAACTGGCCCGCCTGCGCGGTTATTCGACATCGGGGCTGGCGCGGCGCGCGGGGCTTGATCCCACCTCCTTCAACCCCAGCAAACGTGTGGGCCAGGACGGGAAATTACGCTGGCCGTCAACTGAGAGTCTCGCTCGGATTTTGGATGTGACTGAGTTTGAGTTGTTTGAGTTTGCGCAGATCATTATTGCGACGAATCACGAGGGGCCGGATTTGGGGGGGGAGGATCGCGAGGGGCCAAATCCGGGGGCTCCAAATCCCCTTCCTCCCACTTCCTTTTCCCCATCGCCTCTCCCTATCCGCGAAACACCGCCGCCCATGATCACGATTGAGACTGATCTATACGCGCCGATTTATCGTGCGGGCGACCGTTTAATTCTTTCATCCTCTGCGCCGCTCACTCTCAAATGCCGCGTTGCGGTTTGCCCCCATGCGGCAGGGTTGGTGATCGGGGAATTGAAAGCCATGGATGAGGATAATTTTGAAATTCTGCCCCTGTCATTGATTGCCCACCCACCCGGTGCGCCCCTCACGCCCTCCACATCCCACGCGCCCTCCTACACGCCGCTCCACATACCACAAGGCCCATCCGAAAATCCAAAAAATTATAACTTAATTTTAAATAAATCCTTGGTAAAATGGGTAGGACGGGTGATGTGGGCCAGTCAATAAGCGTTTAAAAGCCGCGATAGAGCAGGTCAAAAAGGAGGCACGCATGAAATCTTTTCAACAAATTTTACTGGGGTGTTTGGAAATTCCGCTCTTCATGCGCAAGGGGGTTGAACGTTTTCCGGGCGATAAGAAATCAGCGATCCTGTCATTTTTGGTGCCGCTTGGCCTGCTTATTCCATTGAGCTTTATGGCACAAGTCAATCCGGATCTCGCGACTCAAAGCACCATTCAAAGTTTTGTAAGATTTCTGGAGCTATTTGTTTTGACCTCTGTGTTATTTTATACCATCAGTTATTTTTGTATTCAGGCACTTGATCGCGGCGGGGAATATTTCCGATTTATCAGTGGCCTTAACTGGCTTAACCTCTCATTTTTCTTGATTAATCTGCCGTTTTTGATCTTGGTTTACTATCATATTTACTCCTTTGCCGAGATGCAAAATCTGCTCATTTTCCTGACGTTATTTGCGGTTGTTTGCAATGCGTTTTTCACCACCTATATTTTGCGGATTAATTGGATGCTGGCGACATCTTTGTCGATCATGAGCCTGTTGATCGAAGATAGTATCCAAAAGGCAATCATGGCCATATAAGAACTTTTTTAAAAACCTCAGGTTTAGTCCAAATTCAGATGCCGCAAAATTTTCTTGACAGCAAGGGGATAGAGTGGTAGAAGGGAGCGTCTTTATCAAAACTCATCGCGGTTTCAGCGGCGATTAGAGGGCCACAAAAAGATTTGACTGAAAAATTTTTAAGGGCCTAATCCTCTTTTGAAATGCTGAGATAAGTTTTGTGTCCCGTTTTTTCTTTCAGTCGATGGTTGCGAAAAGAAAAAACGACTTCTCGACGCGAAGACAAATCCGATCAAGAATAGAAAGTATTATTTGCACTTTTTCTCCAACCTTTATGTTATGGATGTTTTGACCTCGCAAATTGCGCACCAATCCCGTGCGCCCAATCCCCCCAACATTAATTATTTTAATTGATTTTCCAACATTTTATGATGATGAGACTTGTATGAATCTACAGGATTTAAAAACCCGCTCACCCGCGGAACTTTTGGCCTTTGCCGAAGAACTGGATATTGAAAATTGCGGCACGATGCGCAAACAGGATATTATGTTTTCGGTCCTGAAACGCCTGGCGGAGCGCGATGTTCCCATTTCAGGCACCGGCGTTTTAGAGGTGTTACAGGATGGTTTCGGCTTTTTGAGATCGCCTGAGGAAAACTACCTCCCGGGGCCTGATGATATTTATGTCTCCCCCGCTCAGGTCAAGCGTTTTGGGCTGCGGACCGGGGATATTGTAGAGGGGCGTATTCGCGCACCGAAGGAATCGGAGCGGTATTTTGCCCTGCTCAATATGGCGCATATTAACGGCGAATCGCCCGAAAAAATCCGCCACCGCATTAATTTTGACAACCTCACCCCGCTTTATCCTGAACGCAAGATTAACCTTGAGCTCCCGGACCCCACCAAGAAAAACTTTACCCAGAGGATGATTGAGCTAACCTCGCCGCTCGGCTTTGGGCAACGCGCGCTGATCGTGGCCCCGCCGCGTGTGGGGAAAACCGTGATGTTGCAAGATATTGCGCATTCGATTGCCACCAACCATCCCGACACTTACCTGATCGTGTTGTTGATTGACGAACGACCTGAAGAGGTCACCGACATGGCGCGTTCGGTGCGCGGCGAAGTCGTATCCTCAACCTTTGACGAACCGGCGGCGCGTCACGTGCAGGTCGCCGAAATGGTGATGGAAAAGGCCAAAAGATTGGTCGAACATAAACGCGATGTGGTGATTTTGCTCGATTCCATCACGCGTCTGGCACGGGCCTATAACACTGTTGTGCCTTCGTCCGGGAAAGTTTTAACCGGCGGTGTGGATGCCAACGCCCTGCAACGGCCCAAACGATTCTTTGGTGCGGCTCGGAACATTGAACAGGGTGGCTCGCTCACCATTATCTCCACCGCGTTGATCGACACCGGCAGCAGGATGGATGAGGTCATCTTTGAAGAATTCAAAGGGACGGGGAATTCGGAAATCGTGCTCGACCGTAAAATCGCCGATAAACGCGTCTTCCCGGCCATTGACATTCAAAAATCCGGAACACGGAAAGAAGAATTGCTGGTGCCGAAAGAAACATTGCAGAAAATGTGGCTTTTGCGCCGTATTCTTAATCCGATGGGCACAGTCGATGCAGTGGAATTCTTGATTGATAAACTCAAGGACACCAAATCGAACGAAGAGTTTTTCCAATCAATGAATCAGTAATTTTGGCTGTTTTCCTGACTGTTTTCTTGGCTGTTTTCAATGACCGGATCGGTGGATAGAGACTCTTACGCATCTGAATTTGCGGCGCGGCTTCAACAAATCCGCGCACAGATTGCCTTATCTGCCCGTACCGCTCACCGCTCGGTTACGGATATCGAACTGGTGGCAGTAAGCAAAACACTCGAAGATTACCAAATTGATACCGCCCTGCAACACGGGTTGCGCGTGTTTGGCGAAAACCGCGTAGCAGAGGCCGAAGCCCATTGGGCGCATCGCCGCGCACAATATCCCGATTTGAAATTGCATCTGATCGGGCCGCTCCAATCCAATAAAATCAAGCGCGCGGTTGCCCTGTTTGACGTGATCGAAACCGTGGAAAGCGCAGCGCAAATTGACGAGATTGCCGGCCAATGCGCGCGGCAAAATCGCAGCCTATCATGTTTTATTCAGGTAAATATCGGCGCGGAGCCGCAGAAATCCGGCGTGGCGATTGCGCACTTACCGCGCTTGGCGGCGTATGCGCGGGCACGAGATTTCCCGATTGACGGGCTGATGGCCATTCCGCCGCAGGGCGCACCGGCGGGTCTTTATTTCGGCCTGCTCAAAAAATTGGCCGCGCGTGAGGGGCTTGAACGTTTGAGCATGGGCATGAGCAACGACTACCCCGCTGCCATTGCCTTCGGCGCCACCGCCATCCGTATCGGCACGGCCTTGTTTGGGGAGCGGAAACAAATCCCGACCCCATAAAAAAACACTGCACCTTGAGGCGCAGTGTCTATCAAACTTAATTATTGCTCCACTATTATCAGCGGCGGGGTGCGCGGTATTGTTTGGGTGCTTGGGAATAGCCGGTTTGTCCCCATTGATTAGCTCCACCTAGCTTTGCGCCATAACAATACGTTGCACTTTCGATAGCCATCTCAACATCCATCCTTGCATTACCATTATTGTTAGCAATGGCTACTATATTGCTAGATCCGTTTACAACAGGCAGGTTGAATTCTTTCTTTCCGTTATTATTCACGAATGCATGGCGTAATCCGTCATGCCCACCACGGACGTTGCGTTCAACTTCCCACCGAGGCATGGTATTACCACCTATAGAAACACATGGATCCCCTACCAAAACGGCAAAACTTTTTTGGATCCTTGCCGGATCAATCGTACATCCTGTTGCACCGATTGCTGCCGCCAATACGGCCCCTAATACTCCTTTACTCATATTTTTACCTCATTGTTGATAGTTAAAGATAAGGTGACCATAAAGATTATGTTTAAATTGGTCAAGGAGTTTTGTTCACAAAATAAAAATTTTTTACTTAATCTCATTACTTGGTGAGGTGACATCCTTCAAATCTTTATTGCCGGATTGTTTGCCGTCGCTGCCGCTTTTTGTGCGGGGTTTTTCGGCCAGCATATCCTCTGACAGGCTGGCCAATGACGGTTTACTTAGGTTTACCCCGCCCGATGGCGACTTGCCCGAAGATGTCGCACGCGATGTCGCACCTGAAGATTTCACGGGGGCGGATTGCGCCGCGGGGGCGCCGGCCGGCTTCCCCCCCGCCAAAGTTTTGGAGAGCGGATTGGACGATGACGGGTTGGCCGAATTGGGAATGGGCGTACCGGCGGGGCGCGGCGCGGCCGGATTCATATTATTCGCAACGGGGGATTTTGAGAATGTGTTGGCTGCGGCCTTTGGCGTGGAGGCAGGACGGGATATCACCTCACATTTGCGCGAATCCTGCACCACCCGGGCAAAGGACGGCGGCAATCGCCCCAAAAGTTGCGACAGCGCCGGCGGCAACCGCGCCGCCACACTGCGTGTCGCCGCCGTGAGCGGCAAGGGTGATGTATTTCGCAGCGGCGAAAGTGCCGCAATCGGGTCCATATGCTTAACCTGGACCGTTTTACTTAACGCAAGTCGGTCCGTGGTCTGGGACGCGGACACCGCCAATCGCGAATCCACATTTTGCGGCGTGGCGGAGTGTGCGGTGGAGTGTGCTGCGGGCGCCGAGTCCTTCGGCGCATCCCCCGCAAACATGCTATCCTTATCATCCAAAAAGGATTTGAAGCGGTCAACGCTCTTGGCCGCCGCCCGGGCCATGGCCATCGCCAATTTATTGGCCTTTTTTTGCGCTTTTCTAGCGGCCTTGGCCGATGTCCCCTTAAAGCCGGAATTTTCCGAAAAGCGATTTGCCAACGCCGCAAGCCCGCTCAAAATCAAAGACGGCTGCGCGATATTCATCAATTTTCGCCGCATGCGTTGCAGGAAATCGCGTTTATCGATAAAATCAGGGTCGGCCATGTCGGACAGCGCGGCTTCACCCGTTCTGCGGCCGACATCCACCATAAAAATACGGCTGGAGAGGTCATTTTCCGAAGCATAGGCCGACGCCCCGATGGTCAATTGACTCCCCGGGGAGAGGGCCAACAGGCGCAATTTGCGCTCGGCGTTTTCTTCCGGGCTGAGACTCGGGTCATCGGCGAAATCGAGGAATTTTTCCACCATCACGCGATATGCGCGCGGACGTTGCCCCCCGCCTTCACCGGCTTTGCCTGACCGACCGCCGCCTTCGCCGTCTTCATCCTCTTCCGTGTCAAACGGCAATTCCTCAAGATCATATTCATCCGCCGCCGCAATTGCGGCGGGGTCGGGTCTATCCGAATGATCATCAGTGTCTTTGGACATTCATCTCACTTAAAATTACAACGCATCATGCGTTATCACGCATGATATCATATAATACGATAGAAACCATGAGAAAGAGATTAACAAAAAATCAAAATCAGCGCAGATATAAAAACCAAATCAACCCCGCGCCCAAAATCATGCGATAAATGACATAGGGCAAAAAGGAATGATGCCGCAACCCCTTGATCATGATCCAGATCACGCCGAGTGCGGTGACAAACGACAGGCCGGCGGCAATCAAGGCATCATAGGTCACATGCACATTATCAATTTTTCGCAGGTCCAAAAACCCGGCAAACCCCACCGCAGAGGTCACAATCATCGCGAGCAAAAGGGAAAACCGCGCGGCTTCAACCCGGCTCATCCCCAAAAAACGCCCGGCGGTCATGGTAATTCCCGACCTTGAAACCCCCGGCAAAAAGGCGATACATTGCGCAAGGCCGATCATTAACCCCTGTTTGATTGATAAATTTTCAACGCTGCGCGTGCTTCGCCCCACATAATCGGCGACTCCCAAAATAATCCCAAAGATGATGGTGGTCCAAGCGATGATATGCGGATTATAAAAAAATGCAGGGTCCACCAGCTTATAGACTATAAAACCCAAAATCAGACAGGGTAGCGACGATAGCCCCACCAGCGATGTGAGACGTGATTCCGGAGTCGCAAACAGTGATTTTTGCGTGATGATATGCCCCGCACCGCGAAACATCGTCACCACCTCCCGGTGATAAAACACCAGCACCGCCATTAATGTACCCACATGAACCGCGATGTCCAACACCCGATCATTTTGGACTTCCTGCAGCTTGCCGCCCTCGAAAATATTATGCAGCAAAATCAGGTGCGCGGATGAACTGATCGGCAAAAATTCAGTGATTCCCTGCACGACCGCCAAAATAAAAAGATGAAAAAGGCTCAATTATTCCCGCCATAAAATTTGAGGTTCAATGCACAACACATAGCAGAGAAATAAAAACTGGCAAGAGAGGAAATTGGTCGCAGGAGATTTTTTAGCTTTGAGTGATCACGAACAACACGAATGGGTTTTTGTGTTTATGATCGACTTGTTAAAAAAACTACAGAGCATCTGTGTTGTGGGCCATTCATAAATTTTCTTTTCTGAATGCTGCGCGTTCCCGTTTTATAAATTTATGAGACTCAAAAGGGACATTTCAAAGCACTTTTATTATATTTTAAAATTCGTGTTTATTCACTTTTATTCGTGAAAATTAGTGGTTAAAAAGCTGCTAAATCCTCTGTGTCCTCTGCGCCCTTGTACGTTGGTTAAGAGCAAAGTTTGCATGTTTTAATGGAGACATGAGAAGATGCAAAGGTCGGGGTTGGGTTGCAACCCAACCCCGACGCGGGCTGGTGATACCGTTTGCGCCCCGGTTTAAACCGACGCAGAGCTTGGTACCCCGCCCCTTTGTTTATCACCCTGAACAGATGACTGGGGCATGATACATCATTGACCCCGTGTTCAGCAAGAAAAGGAGACTCTCATGACCAACGCTGACCAAATATCACCTAAAACTTCGCCTAAAACCCCGCGTAAAATCTTGCGTAAAGCCTCACGCGCACGCTCGGCCACCCCCTTGACAACCACCCTGATGGCCCCCTCCGATCCCGCGTCGCCCGTGACCATCGGCATTGATATCGGCAAGTCATTCATCGACGTGCATGTGGCCCCGACGGGCCAAAGCATGCGGTTGCCCAACACTGCGGAAGGGCACAAAACCCTGATCCGCAGCATCGGCCAAACCCCTGTCAAGGCGTGCGTTTTCGAAGCCACAGGGATGTACAGCCGCGCGATTCATTCCGCTTTGTTTGCGGCTGGGCACCCCACCATGCGCGTCAATCCGCGCCAATCTTGCTTGTTTCTCAAGAGCTATTCGCCTTCGCACAAAACTGACCGCAGTGATGCTATTGGCTTGGCTGCTATGGCTGCGGCCCTTGATTTGCGCCATGTTGCGCCGGAAACCCCGGACCAAGCGGCCCTGCGGGAACGCGTAACATTGCGTCAGGATTTGGTGAGAGAGCGCGTTGCCATGCAAGAGCGCGCCAATGCCATCGCAACACCGGCTTTAAGAAAGCAGATTGATAAAATCATTATCGCACTGGAGAAGGAAATTGAGAAGCTGGATGAAGCGCTTTCGGCGAGCGTTCAAAAGGATGAGGCCCTCAATCAAAAAGCAAAGATCATAGAGAGTGCCCCAGGTATCGGACGACACAGCACAGTCGCATTGTTGGCGCTGTTACCTGAATTGGGGAGCCTCACAGGAAAGCAGATTGCGGCTCTTGTCGGTGTTGCTCCGGTCACGCGTGACTCGGGAGCATTTAAGGGCAAGAAATTTATTCGCGGCGGGCGAGGAGATTTACGGACTATTCTGTTTATGGCGGCGCTTTCCGCGATGCGCATGAACCCTGTGATTAAAAAATGGTTGGCTTCGCCTTCAATGGCCGCCAAACCCCATAAAGTTCAACGTATCGCCACCGTAAGAAAACTCCTCGTCATCCTCAATGCCATGGTCAAAAATAATACCCCCTGGACCGAAAAAACTACTTGACCCACAACACAGATGCTCTGTGGTTAAAAATTAAAAAGCGAGAGCAGCAAGAAAATTCTCTGCGAGAAAGATAAAATGTCTCGCGTTTATTCACTTTTATTCGTGATCACTCAAAGCTAAAAAGATTATGAACAGGCTCTTACGTTAATTTTTGCCCTGTAACCGCGCGATGGCTTTGGTTCGGCCGATGAGGGGAAGGAGATCACCCAGTTCCGGCCCGTGGTCCATACCCGTGAGAGCCTGACGCAGCGGCATAAATAAATCCTTGCCCTTACGATTGGTGGATTGCTTAATGGCATCGGTCCAAGCTTTCCAGGTTTGCGGCGTCCATGGCTCAATCGGCAAAAGATCAATCGCGATGCGCATAAACTCCGCATCCGCAATGTGCGGGGTTACGGGACCGTTGGCGACCTGCCACCATTCCGCAATATCCGCAATTTTCTCCAAATTGGGCCGTACGATCAACCAGAATTCCTCGCTGATCTCTTCCAGTCCGATTTGTGCCAAACGAATTTTGGCACGATCAAAATCCAGTTGGTGGAGGATCTTGGCATTCAAACGCAGCAAATCATCAGGATCAAATTTCGGCGTGCCGCGACCAAATTTCGCGAAGTCAAAAGATTTTAACAGCTCATTATAATCACACTGCGCCTCAATCGGGTCGGAGGTGCCGAGCCGCGCCAAAAGTGAAGGAATTGAGAGCGGTTCCAGCCCGACCTCATCCCGCAATTGAATAATGCTCAGTGCGCCCAAACGCTTGGACAGCTTGGCCCCTTCGGCATCAGAGAGTAACGGCAAGTGCGCAAATTGCGGCGGGGTTGCGCCCATCGCCTCAAACATCTGAATTTGTGCGGCGGTGTTGGATACGTGATCTTCGCCGCGCACCACATGGCTGATGGCGAAATCGGCATCATCAATCGCCGAACACAAATTAAACAGCGGCGTGCCGTCCTGTCGGATCAGGACAGGGTCAGAAATGTCGCGCCCTTCAAAATGCACGTCACCGCGAATCAAATCATGCCAGATAATCGGCTGATCCTTCATCAGGAAACGCCAGTGCGGGATGCGCCCCTCGGCCTCATACTTGGCCTTTTGCTCTACGGTCAGTTTGAGGGCGGAGCGGTCATAAATCGGCGGCAACCCTTGTGATAGCTGCGATTTCCGCTTCAATGCCAATTCTTCTTGTGTCTCAAAGCAGGCATAAAGCCGTCCGTCCTGCTTAAATTTTTCAACAATCTCGTTGTACCGCGCCAAACGTTTGCTTTGGTGCGCGGTTTCATCCCAGTAAAGCCCCAGCCAACTGAGGCTTTCATAAATTCCTGCCTCAAATTCCGGCTTAGAGCGTTCGGTGTCGGTATCATCAATCCTGAGCAAAAAATACCCGTTATTTTGCCGCGCAAACAGCCAGGTAATCAGGGCGGTGCGAATATTTCCGATATGTAACATGCCCGTGGGGGAAGGGGCAAAACGAACGCGGACAGGGGTTTGAGCGGAATGGGACATTTGAAATACTTCTTTTTAAAAGGATAATGATCTAAATAAAAAAAGGGCCAAATTATCGGCCCTTTCCAAATATACCAGGGCCAACCGCTTAAGCGGCTTCCTGCAAGTTTACAGCAGCGATTTTTCCGCGGCTGTTTTCGAGTTCAAACGACACGCGTTGTCCTTCGTTCAGAACTTTGAATCCTGATTTTTCAACAGCAGAAATATGAACGAATACGTCTTTTCCGCCATCATCAGGCACAATAAAACCATATCCTTTGTCTTTGTTGAACCATTTTACAGTACCGGTAGCCATTATAGTGCATCCTTTTAGTGTTAAGTTAGAGTAAGTTAATGTTAGTCTCAAGGGTAGGATATAGGACACAGTGGGCGTTTTAACAGCTACTGGCGATATAATTCACCGCAGAAACATGACGATGGACAGGTTAGCAAAATTATGTGATCTTGTACAGGGGCAAAATTTTATTTTTTTGTGCTGGGTTATCCCCGGTCGCGGGAGGGGACTGGAAAAGATATTGTCGGGGGTATAACGTCATCCCCGATGAGGGAGGCAAAGCCGACCGATATTCGGGGATCCGGATATGAGTGCAGCTTTGCTGCACAAGAGTCCAGATCCCCGCAGTATGAACAAGCCTTTAGCTTGTCACGGGGATGACGGGGTATTTTAAAGGGTATAGGCATAATATATGGACTCTATTGATGTTGCGAAATATTTTCTTTCGCTGGTTTTGGTGTTGAGCTTGATGGCCGGAGTTTGGCTCGTGCTTAAAAAAGCCGGTATGGCGGGAACACCATTTTTAAAATCCGCACCGCGGCGGCGTTTATCCGTGGTTGAGATACTGACGCTTGACCCCAAACGCAAGGCTGTCATTTTGCGGTGTGATGATCAGGAACATCTTGTTATTTTGGGACAAACAAGCGAAACTGTGGTCGGATCAAAAATGATTCAATCTGGGTCTATAGATTTAAGCTCCACAGACACAAGCCCAACAATCGAAGAAATATAAACATGACCGATGCGCGCAACCTCTCCAAATCCGCTTTTCGCCTTTGCTTCTGGGGGGTGTGTGCCTATGTCCTCGGCACCCATACGGCCGCGGCGCAATCCATTACACTGGATTTGGGCGGGGATACGGACGGCACCGTCACGGGGCGAATCATTCAAATGGTGGCGTTGCTCACGGTCCTCTCCCTCGCGCCATCCATTTTGATGATGATGACCTCCTTCACGCGAATCATTGTGGTGCTGTCGTTTTTGCGTTCAGCCATTGGTTTGCAACAATCCCCGCCCAATACGGTGATGATTTCGCTGGCGCTGTTTATGACGTTTTTCATCATGGCTCCAACCTTTCAGGAATCCTATAAACAGGGGATTGAACCGTTGATGAATGAACAAATTGATGAGGTCGATGCCTTTACCAAAGCCACGGAACCGTTTAAGCTCTTTATGCTCAAACACGCGCGGGAAAAGGATTTGCAGCTGTTTGTGGATGCCTCAGGAGGCCCAAAATTTGATAAACCGACCGATATCCCGCTTCAGGTCGTCATCCCGGCTTTTATGATTTCCGAATTGCGCCGCGCGTTTGAAATCGGGTTTATGCTGTTTTTACCGTTTT
The DNA here is from genome assembly GCA_016794305.1 of Alphaproteobacteria bacterium. Lineage (GTDB taxonomy): Bacteria > Pseudomonadota > Alphaproteobacteria > Micavibrionales > Micavibrionaceae > UBA1573. The sequence goes on from JAEUKN010000044.1 coordinate 11,688, forward strand.
TGGTGATTGATATTGTGACCTCGTCGATTTTGATGTCGATGGGGATGATGATGTTGCCGCCGATTGTGATTTCCCTGCCGTTTAAGATTGTGTTTTTCGTGTTGGTCGATGGGTGGAATTTGGTGTGCGGATCACTGATCAAAAGCTTTGATATGCAGATCGAAAACCCCATCGGCACCCTCCCGACCGGCGTGGTCGATACGGTGCCGCCGGGCGCGAGCGGAAGCACGCCGTGAGGATAAATTTTAGGAGATGAGAATGGATTACCAATCATTTTTTGCCGAAAAAATTGATGCGTTGAAAAATGAAGGACGATATCGCCATTTTGCCACGCTCAAACGGCGTGTCGGGTCATTTCCCGATGCGCTTTATTACCCCGAAAACCGTGACCCGCGCACGGTGACCATTTGGTGCAGCAATGATTACCTTGGCATGGGACAACATCCTGTTGTGCTCAATGCGATGACGGAGGCGATTGCCCAAAGCGGCGCAGGGGCGGGCGGCACGCGCAACATCTCCGGCACCACTGCCTATGCGGTTGAACTTGAGGACAGCCTGGCGGATTTGCATCAAAAAGAATCTGCCCTCGTGTTTCCCTCGGGCTATACGGCTAATGAAGGCGCGCTGTCCACGCTTTCCCAACTTTTGCCGAATTGCGCCGTGTTTTCGGACCGGCTCAATCATGCCTCAATGATTCACGGCATTAAAACCGGCGCGGCGGAAAAATTTATTTATAATCATAATGATTTGAATCATTTGGAGGATTTGCTCAAATCCGTTGACGCAAATCGCCCGAAAATCATAGCCTTTGAGTCGGTTTATTCAATGGAGGGGGATATCGCGCCCATCGCCGAAATTTGCGATTTGGCGGAAAAATATCATGCCCTCACCTATTTGGATGAGGTGCACGCGGTGGGCGTATATGGCCCGCGCGGGGGCGGTGTGGCGGAAGAACGCGGGATTCTCCACCGTATAGATATGATTGAAGGCACGTTCGGTAAGGCCTATGGACTGGTCGGCGGCTTTATCACCGGGTCAAAAACTTTGGTGGATGTTGTGCGGTCCTATTCCGCGAATTTTATCTTTACCACGGCGCTTCCGCCCGCCATCTGCGCCGGAGCATTGGCCAGCGTCAATCACCTCAAAACTTCGCAATCGGAACGGGCGGCCATTCGCGCCAATGTTGCCTATTTGAAATCGCTATTGGATCAGGCCGGGTTGAGTTACCTTCGGGGCGCGAGCCATATCACGCCGCTCATCATCGGCGATTCGGTATGTTGTAAGGCCATCACCGATTGGTTGTTGGCTGAATATGATATCTATATTCAACCGATCAACTACCCCACCGTACCGCGGGGGACAGAGCGGATGCGCCTGACCGCGACCGCGCTCCATACGCGCGAATATTCGGACCGGTTGGTCAATGCCCTGAAAAATTTGTGGGATGAACATCACGGGTTTTTGAACATACGCCGCGCGGCGTAGGGCATAAAGAAAAGGCGGTGAACATGGTGTTTCACCGCCCCCAAAAGGATTTCATCAAAAATCAGAGTGGTTTATTTCCTGAACTGAATCACCACGCGGCGATTTTCCTCTAAACGCGTGCCGTCCGGTGTGGGAACGGCCAGGTTTTCTTCGCCCATGGCTTGTTCATCCAAATAAAAATTGGCAATATTGCGGGCGGTCAGGGCTTGGGACACCGTATCCGCGCGCCGCGCCGATAATTTGCGGTTATAATCCATGCTGCCCGATGTATCGGTATGACCGACCACTGTTACCTGAGTCGGGTGATACACGTTCATTTCCCGCACGACCTGATCCAACACGCCCCATTGGTTTTTGCGAATATTTGATTTATCAAAGTCGAAATAAATCGTATAGCTCGCAACCACAGGGAGCAATTTCATCGGTCCGTCCGCCGCCACAGTCCTATCACACATAGGCACCGCCATCAACGAAGGCGGCACGACGCGGTAATACTGGCACGGTTCACGCTGTTCATATTCCATGTAATATTTACCGGCAATATCATCGGGCAGGGGGTGATCGCCCACCACGCTATGCACAACATCATGCATCATGTTATGTTCGGCCCGCGCATCCATCGGTGCCGCGAGCAACAAAAGTGCCCCCGTTAGACAAGATAGCGTTATGCACGATAGATTGATGTAAGGTCGTTTGGTCAGATGTTTCATTTTAAATTCCCCTTAAATTTCCTATATAAAAATGGTTAAAACGAAGTCCAGACCATTTTTCGGTTATGTAGGCTCGAAAAAATGGCCAAAGTATTTGCTTTGT
>JAEUKN010000044.1:13995-14275 GCA_016794305.1 Alphaproteobacteria bacterium
TTCCGCTCAATCGCAAAATGCTCTAACCACCCAAAATTTTTAGTGGTTATGATCGTATAATGCACCAGCCGCGGTTCCAACACCAGCCCCAATTACGGCCCCGCATGTCACACATCCGCCGGTCGCCACGCCGGCCGCCGCGCCGACACCGGTTCCGATGGCGGCACCGGATAACATACGTTGGTTGCGGTTGCTCATGTTCTCACACGCTGTTAAACTCACAACCGCCAACCCCAACAACATGATTCTTGCGATATTTGATTTCATTTTAAACTCCATA
>JAEUKN010000045.1 GCA_016794305.1 Alphaproteobacteria bacterium
CTCCATTGCTGTTCCTCAACAATGAGAGTGAATCATCTATTTCTAAATACGTCAACCAAAATGAAGCGTGGCACTAGTATCTCATCCGCAATCCAGGGGTTTTTAGAAGTGCCCTATAGCATGTACATGAAGCCGTTATTTAAAACGAATCAAACTATTGACCTTCACATTCAAATTCTATCAAATTTTCGTCCCAAAAGCGAAATTATATTTGGAATTTCTAAAATCAGCACATCACTTCTTTTCAAGCGATCGCCGTGACTTTTGGAAAATCATATTGACGCTTACCGTAAAAAGGCGTAGTATTAAAATCTATAGTTTTGTATGGATAGATTTCACATGACCGATCATACCCTTACCCGCGCAGATATTGCCGAAAAAATTTATCTTAAGCTTGGGCTTTCACGCAACGAATCGGCCAATTTGGTTGAACAAGTCCTTGAGGAAATGAGCAGCAGCCTCAAACGCGGGGAGGCCGTTAAAATCTCCGCATTCGGAAGTTTTGTCCTGCGCCAGAAAAATGAACGTATCGGACGCAATCCCAAAACCGGGGTGGAAGTCCCCATCACCCCGCGCCGTGTCATGGTGTTTAAGGCATCCCACGTCCTTAAAAACCTGATGAATGGCCGCGATACCGCGCCGGAGCATGCTGATGATTGATGCCAAATCCGACACGGCTTTCCTCACCATCGGGGAAGTTGCTGAAGTGCTAGGCGTTCAAAATCATGTGTTGCGATTTTGGGAGAGTAAGTTCACCCAAATAAAACCACTCAAACGGGCGGGCGGACGGCGTTATTATCGCCCCGAAGATGTCGCCCTGATTTCGCGCATTCACCAGCTTTTATATCGTGACGGCTATACCATCAAGGGCGCGCAGCAATTATTAAAAAATACATCGAAAAAAGAGATTTTGGAGCAAGCACGCGCCCAACCACACGCCCAACCACGCGCCCAACCAAAGCCCCAAACACACACTTCTATTGACACGCGGGAAAATTTCTCCCATGAATCCCCCACGCCTATCTCCCCCACGCCTATCTCCCCCACGCCTATCTCCCCCACGGTTATATCCCCTACGCCGATTTCCCCCGTGGCGGGCCTATCGCGCGATGATTACACATCATCGCTTCGTGCGGTGCTCCAAGAACTCCTCGAAATGCGGGAACAAGTCCGCGCATTGACAACGTAGTTACCATATTGCGCAAAAATCATCCCCGGGCGTCATCCCCGACAAGGGAGGCAAAGCCGACCGCCGTTCGGGGATCCGGATAATGATTGCAGCCTCGCTGCACGAGATAGCGGCTCCCGGCCCATCAACAAGCCCCCGAATGGATATTTATACGTGGCGCTTGGATAACGGACGATTTATGGGCTTGGCTATATTCCCGTCACAAAATTTTGCCCCTGAGTCACCCTTATACGCTCCCAATATGCGCCCATTTCGCAGCGCGATAAAAGCGCACATAAACCATAATATTTTCAAAATTATGATTTTTAAGCTTTACACTTGGTATATTTCGCGCTATCTCATAACCAAATAAAATAAAATGAGGGTGTTGTAAAAAGCCAAGCCAATCCCCATCGGCTTCCCCGCTTATCATCCCATCCCAAAAAATTTTAAAACTTTTTACATATTTTTGTTGTTAAATATGTAAAAATTTGTTAATACTAAATGCATTAAGTAATTATAAAGAGGGAAAATGCAATGACAGCAATAGCAACAACCACACAGAGTCAACACCCTGGATACAAGGAATGTTTAGCTTTTGCAGACTTATTATCGCGGACTTGGTTAGAAACCCAACCAGCTGCGGACCAACCCCGAAGGGTCAGAGCCGCAATTATCGAGACTGATAAGAGAGAGTGCATTCAGCAGGTTCTTCTGACTATGGGGGTTCACTCAAATGATCATCATAGTACAGAGCTTGGTCAGACCTTACGAGCCTCTGATAAAAACAGTTCTTCTGCAACAAGATTAATTACTACCCTATGGCATATTCAGTTGTCAACTGGTCCTTCATGCTTTGTGTCTCCTCTTTATGCAACAGAGCTTGCATTCCCACCTTCTTCAAAAGCCGGAATGGTGGGTGCTGTGTTTAATGCCAATGCAATGCCTGATTACAATGTAACCCGTTTAATCCAAGCCCTTGAAGAGCTCGGCATTTCACATGAGAGCCTCACTTCCGCTATATTCAATATGAATGGGGACCGTACCCCAAAGCCAATAATCTTGGCCGCACGCAACAATCAAGAGGACGTTGCCCTCTTAAGATTTATTCAATTGGGAGGAGCCATACAGCTTTTACAATTATTAGGAACGAGCGAGTATGGAACAAGGCAACAAAACTTGGTTTTTTTTCCGCCTAAGCCTCTTTCGCAGTTACAGAAATTAGCTATCATAAAGTTATTTGATTACTGTGGCATCGACAGGAATTCATATAGTTTCGTAGATATTCAAGGAGCTCAGTGCTTAGAATTGAGAACTGAAGCTACTATTAATATCGTTTTGGAGCTTAAAACTTTTGCTAATCCCAATCCCTTAACGCTAGCTAAGCCCGAGATGGGATAAAAATTATAGCAAACTCGTCATTGGATAAATTATCTATATTAAGATACATAACTTAGGTGTTTCAAAGTCGTCTTGCGACTTCGCTGACAAGAATGATTAATGTCCCCTCCCCACCAAAATCTTATCGATCCTGTGTCCGTCCATATCGATAATCTCGAATCTATATTCGGCGAAGTCAAAAGACTCGCCCACTGCCGGCGGCACGCGCAGTTGCGAGAGGATAAAGCCCGCAATGGTCTGATAGTCGCCGTTGGCGTCGATCTCCTCAATCCCGATGGTCATATGAATTTCATCAATCGGGGTGAGCCCGTCCACGAGCCACGATCCGTCCTCTCGTTGTAAAATCGCCGGTCCGTCATCATGATCATAATTTGACGGGATGGTGCCCACGATGGCCTCCATCAAATCCGATGTGGTGAACAACCCTTCAAACGCGCCGTACTCATCAATCACCGCCGCCATATGGAGGCTTTCGGAACGAAAAATGCTCAATGCCTCCAGACATGACAAATTATCGTTGATAAACGACACTTCATTCATAAAATCCTTGACGTGAAAGCCGGCCTCCTCCGCCGCGCCCGCCATCATGGATTTGGTTTTCACCACCCCCAGAATTTGCGTTGGGTCCTTATCAATCACCGGATAGCGCGAATGCCCGGCCTCGGCAATTTTGGCGCGCACCTGGGCGAGCGTATCATCCACATCAATAAATTGAACATCGCTGCGATGCGTCATTATCGATTTGACATCGCGATCCCCCAAACGTATGACACGTCGAATGACGTCATGCTCCTCGCCGTCTATTGCGCCGCTCACCACCCCTTCGGCGATCACAGCCTTAATCTCGGTTTCTGTTACGCCTTCGGTTTTGGGCTTGATTCGCAATAATTTTAACAGGACCTGCGCCGATCCTTCCAATAATATCACAATCGGTGTGCAAATTTTTGACAAAAGCGACATTGGCCGCGCCACCCACATCGCCCATTGCTCGGGATTATTTAGGGCGACTTGTTTCGGCACCAATTCCCCGATCACCACGGAAAAATAGGTGACGGCCGACACCACGATCAGCACAGAGAGCCCCTCGCCATGCTGTGACAGGACAGGAAATTGATTCAAAAACTCCGCCAGTTGTGCCGCCAGCGTCGCCCCGCCATAAGCCCCCGCCAAAATCCCCACAAGGGTAATTCCAACCTGAACAGTTGAAAGAAACCGCCCGGAATTTTCCGCCAAATTCAACGCGACCAGAGCCGATCCGCGCCCCTGTTTCGCAAATTCGCGTAACAGGGCTTTGCTGGATGAAACAATCGCCATCTCGGACAACGCAAAAAAAGCATTGAGCAGCAACAGCGCAAAAATAATCAAAATTTCAGTGGGCATGGATCATCCGATTTAAAAGTTTACGGCAGTATATAGAATTTAATCGGCACTATATACAAAAAAAAGAGGCCACAGCCTCTTTTTAAATTCATCCATCGGTTCCGATACCTTATTTTTGGCCAGGAATTGGTTTTTTACGGACAACCGGTTTGACTTCAGGTACATAAATTTCTAATTTGCCACCGGCTTTTTCAACCGCTTCCCGGGCCGACGCCGTAGCACCGGCAATTTTAAGGCTCACTTTACTGGTCAACTCACCGCCGCCCAACAAACGCACCCCGTCCTTGGCTTTTGATGCAACTCCGGCCTCCATCAACATTTTGCAATGGATTAATTCCTTGGCATCAATTGTGCCCGCGTCAATCGCCTGTTGCAAACGGGCGAGCGAAATCGTGGCATAATCTTTGGCGAAAATATTGGTAAAGCCCATTTTTGGCAAACGACGATAAAGCGGCATTTGTCCGCCTTCGAAACCGTTAATGGCCACACCGGTCCGCGATTTTTGACCTTTGACGCCCTTACCGCAGGTTTTTCCCTTACCGGAGCCAATCCCACGCCCGACACGCATTCTTTTTTTCACGGCACCTTCTTGAGGTTGCAATTCATTCAACTTCATTTTTGCACCTTATTCTTTCACTTCAACCAAATGTTTCACTTTTTCAATCATCCCGCGGATTGCCGGTGTATCCTGCAATTCACGGCTACGATGCATTTTATTTAATCCTAAGCCGATCAAGGTTTGCTCTTGATCCGCGCGACGACCAATCGGTGATCCAATTTGCGTCACGGTCACTTTTTTGGCAGGATTACTTGCGTCTGCCGCTTTTGATTTTGCCTGAGCCATCATTCAAACTCCAATTCCTGTTATTCCGCAGCCTGATCAGCAGAGGCGGTTTCCTGAGCTTCCGCGCCGGTCGCCTCAGCCCCCTCAACTACTTTGGCTTCTTTCATGCGTACATCACGGTTGGCCACAATGTCACTCACCTTTTTGCCACGACGGGCGGCAACTGATTTTGGGCTTTCCATCGCCTGAAGCGCGGCAAAAGTTGCATTCACCATGTTATAGGGATTACTTGTTCCCACGGCTTTGGCCACAACATCCTGAATACCAATGGCTTCAAAAATCGCGCGCATTGGACCACCGGCAATAATCCCGGTCCCCGCAGGGGCCGTCCGCAAATGCACATGACCTGCGCCATAACGGCCCACAACATCATGGTGAATGGTACGACCTTCACGCAATGCCACACGAATCATTGTGCGTTTGGCTTGATCCGTTGCTTTACGAATTGCGTCAGGAACCTCACGTGCTTTTGCATGACCATGGCCGATACGACCGCGACCGTCACCCACCACCACGAGAGCGGCAAACCCGAAGCGACGCCCCCCCTTGACCACTTTGGCCACACGGTTGACCGCCACCAAGCGTTCGTTATATTCTACTTCTTCGCGTTCTTCGCGTTTACGTTCTGGACGAGCCATATTTATTCATTCCTTCCTTAGAATACTAATCCGCCGTCACGAGCGGCCTTCGCCAATGCTTCAACACGGCCATGATATAGAAAACTTCCACGGTCAAACATGACCTCAGAGATATTGGCTTCTTTGGCCAAACGGGCAATTTCGCTGCCGACTTTTGCCGCGGCCTCAACATTTCCACCCTTATTGCGCAACTCACCGCTCAAAGTCGAGGCGAAAGCCAAGGTTTTGCCATTCACATCGTCAATAATCTGTGCATACATGTGATTATTGGTACGGTGAATGGACAGACGCAATTTGCCTGCCTTATTAATTCTTTTCAACTTGGCCCGCACGCGACGCGCACGACGTTGTGCATTAGTTTCCGGTTGGCGCATGATCTTACCCTTTTACTTTAAAAAAAATCTCTCTATGACGGCTCACCCACGAGCCTAAAAAATAACTTACCGATTATTTTTTCTTACCTTCTTTACGCAAGATAAACTCACCGGCATAACGAACACCTTTACCTTTATAAGGCTCAGGTGGACGATAACTACGAATCTCGGCCGCGACTTGACCGACCTTCTCTTTATCAATTCCGGTAATTTTAATCAAGGTTTGTTTATCCACCGCAACTGAAATTCCTTCGGGAATCGCATAGCGTACATCATGGCTATACCCGAGTTGTAAGACCAGCTCTTTACCTTGTAAGTTACAACGATATCCCACGCCCTCAATTTCCAAATCCTTGGTAAAGCCCTGTGTCACGCCCAAGACCATATTGGTGATGCGGCGTTGCATGGTGGCCCAGAGAGCGCGGCTTTCCAGATCACTCCCAATCGGGGCGACTGAAATTTGCTGGCCTTCAATTTTAACCTGAACCTTAGGATGCACAACGAGGTGAAGCTCACCCTTTGGCCCCTTGATCTTCATATCTTGCTCTTTATAATCCACTGTGACACCGGATGGGATGGTCACAGGATTTTTTCCAACTCGAGACATTTGTATCTTCCTTAAACTTCCAAAACAACCATGCTTTCAATATAAAATTAGAAAACCTGGCACAAAACCTCGCCACCAACATTTTGCTCACGCGCTTGCTGGTCATCCATCACGCCGCGTGGGGTTGAGACAATCGTAATCCCCAAACCGTTATAAAAACGCGGAATATTTTGCGCAGCCGCATAAATCCGGCGGCCCGGTTTGGACACACGATGCAACTCGCGAATCACGGCCTGGCCTTCATCATATTTCAACTCAATCACAAATTCCGGCAAACCGCGCTCATTCGTGGCTTCTTGGAACCCGCGAATATAACCGGCAGCTTTCAAAACTGTCAAAACAGCTGCGCGCAATTTGGACGCCGGGCAAGGCACCAATTTTAACCGCGCTTGTTGACCGTTACGAATGCGTGTCAACATATCTCCTAAAGGGTCGCTCATCGACATAATTTTAATTCCTTCCTAAACCTACGAATTCTTACCAGCTTGATTTGGTAACGCCTGGCAATTGGCCTTCTGATGCTAATTTCCGCAAGGCGATACGGCTCAAGCTAAATTTTCTATAGTACCCACGGGGACGACCGGAGAGTTCACAGCGGTTGCGCACACGAGTTTCAGCTCCGTTGCGTGGCATTTGCGCCAGTTTCAATGTCGCAGCAAAACGCTCCTCAATCGATACGTTTTTGTCCATAATCACAGCCTTCAGACGAGCGCGCTTGCCTGCACATTGCTGGGAAAGTGTTTTGCGTTTGTTATTACGATTAATTGAACTGGCTTTTGCCATGTTTATCCTCTTATTTCAAATATAAAAATTAATTTCTAAATGGAAAATCAAATCCACGCAACAATTCTTTGGCTTCTTCATCGGTTTGGGCCGTGGTACACACGACAATATCCATACCGCGAGGAGCTTCGACCTTATCAAAATTGATTTCAGGAAAAATCGTATGATCCTTGATCCCCAAAGCATAATTTCCGCGACCGTCAAAGGCCTTACCGTTAATCCCGCGAAAGTCACGCACGCGCGGCAAAGCAATGGTCACCAAGCGATCCAAGAATTCATACATTCTTTTACCGCGCAAAGTTACCTTAACCCCAATCGCCATGTCTTCACGAATTTTGAAGGATGCGTTGGATTTTCTGGCCTTGGTTGCCACGGCTTTTTGTCCCGAAATTGCGGTCAAATCCTTGAGGGCCACATCAATATGTTTTTTATCCTGCGCCGCTTCCCCCACACCCATGTTGAGTGTGATATGTTTCAGGCGCGGAATTTGGTGGATATTTTGATATCCACGCTTTTTCTGCAGTGCTGGCGCTAATTCATTTTTATAGCGCTGCTCCATTCTCGGAGTATAATTTTCTTGTGCCATTTTTTTACCTATATTTTAATCTTCCCGTAACCCTTAAGCCGTTACAACCTAATGATACTAAGCTATGGTCTCGCCTGATTTTTTTGCCACACGAATTTTTTGACCATCTTCCAAAGTTTTATACGCAACCTTGGTGGCTTTATCAGTTTTCGGATCCATCAACGCAACATTCGATACATGAATCGGGGCTTCAATATTTTTCAAACCGCCCTGCGAAAGTTGGGTCGGCTTGGCGTGCTTGACAGCCATATTAACGCCTTCAACCACAACACGCTGATCATCCAACAAAACACGAGACACAGTCCCGGTTTTTCCCTTATCCTTACCGGTGATCACGACAACTTTATCACCTTTTTTAATTTTCATTTTAGCCTGTGTCATTTAGAGCACCTCAGATGCCAGAGAAATAATTTTCATGTAGCCCTTCCCGCGCAACTCACGGGTAACCGGGCCAAAAATACGGGTTCCAATGGGTTCGCCTTGCTTATTAATTAAAACAACGGCATTGCCATCAAAGCGAATCGTTTCCCCATTCGTGCGGTGAAGCCCGGAGGATGTACGCACAATCACAGCGCGATGCACATCCCCTTTTTTCACCCGACCACGAGGAATCGCGTCCTTAACCGACACAACGATCACATCGCCAATGTTAGCAGTCCGACGATGCGATCCGCCCAACACTTTGATACATGCGACGCGGCGAGCCCCGGAATTATCAGCCACATCTAAATTTGATTCCATCTGGATCATAACGATTCACCCAAATTTTAAAGTTTTCCTATATAACGTATTTTTATCCAAAAAGCCAAAATTATTTTTCAGACGCTTTGGATTTTTTTGCCCCTGCTTTTGACTTTGCTGCCAAAGCCGCCTTTGCAGGGCTTTTTGCCGCTGTCTCAGCTGAATTTCCATCAGCTTGAGCCTCACGTTTCAAGCTGGTTGGGTCAGTGGTCACCGTCCAGCATTTGCGTTTAGAGATCGGACGGCATTCTTCAATAGTCACAAAATCCCCCGTGCGGAATGCATTATTTTCATCATGCGCGGCATATTTTGCAGATTTTTTAACATATTTCTTATAGATTGGGTGCATCGTACGACGCTCAACCAATACAGTGACGGTTTTATCCATCGCGTCACTGACAACTTTACCTTCCATTACACGACGTGGCATGTTTTAAACTCCCTTTTCTCGACTTAACGCGCAGTTGGGCGCGCAGATTGTTGGCTTGCGCCAGTGTTAAGGCTGGTCTTAATCCGCGCAATCATGCGACGCACTTTACGGAATTGCGACGTGTCCTTCATCTGTCCACCCGTGACAGAAAAGCGCATATCCATCTGCTGTTTCCGCAAATCGAGCAGCAAGGCACGCAACTCATCCGGGCTTTTGCCCTGAAGATCTTCCGCAGTTTGTGGCGATGATTTTTTAGCCATTTTCTAAACCTTTAACTATTATTTATCCTAAAATTATTCCGCAACACGTTTCACGAACTTCGTCTGAATCGGCAATTTTGCAGCTGCCAATGCCAGAGCTTCACGAGCCAATTGCTCAGGAATCCCCTCAATTTCAAACATCACGCGACCAGGTTTTACCCGACAAACCCAATATTCGGGAGATCCTTTACCAGATCCCATCCGAACTTCCAAGGGTTTTTTTGACACAGGCACATCCGGAAACACGCGAATCCAAACTTTCCCCTGACGTTTGATATGACGCGTCAGAGCCCGACGTGCTGCCTCAATCTGGCGCGCCGTAATACGGTCCGGCTCCAACGCTTTCAAACCAAAGGACCCAAAGGAAATTTCAAATCCGCCTTTGGCATCGCCATGAATTCGGCCTTTATGGGCTTTTCTATATTTTGTCTTTTTCGGTGAGAGCATCTCTCGACTCCATCAATTAAAAAATATTCAAATCGTATGCCTAGTCGCGTTTTGTTGCGCCAACGGTTTCCGCCATGCGTTTATCACGGGCCATTGGATCGTGATCCATCACATCGCCTTTATAAATCCACACTTTGACGCCGATAATTCCATAGGTGGTCAGACCTTCCGCCACGCCATAATCAAGATCTGCGCGCAATGTGTGCAAAGGCACTTGGCCTTCACGATACCATTCCATACGCGCAATATCAGCACCAGCCAAGCGGCCAGATACGTTCACGCGAATTCCTTTTGCGCCCAAACGCAAGGCCGATTGCACCGCACGTTTCATGGCACGACGGAAGGAGACGCGACGCTCCAATTGTTGCGCAATTCCTTCAGCCACCAATTGGGCATCAATTTCAGGTTTGCGAATTTCAACAATATTGAGCGAAACTTCACTTCCGGATTTGGTTGACAAATCTTTCCGCAATTTTTCAATATCGGCACCTTTTTTCCCGATAATGACACCGGGGCGCGCGGTATGCACGGTCACTTTGGTATTTTTTGCTGCACGTTCAATAATAACTTTACTGATCCCGGCGGCTTTCAATTTATCCTGAACGAATTCGCGGAGCTTTAAATCCTCAACCAATTTCGCTGCATAATTTTTACTGGAAAACCAGCGAGAATCCCAAGTGCGGTTAATGCCCACACGCAGTCCGATTGGATTAACTTTCTGACCCATCTTAAACCCCTGCTCCTATTCGTCCAATTCTTTGACGACAATCGTCAGATTACTAAAAAATTTCTCAATGCGGCTGGCACGTCCGCGAGCGCGGGCCATAAAGCGTTTCATCACAACTGATTTGCCAACGGTTGCCTCAGACACTATCAAACGATCAATATCAAGACCATGGTTGTTTTCAGCGTTGGCAATAGCGGATTGCAAGACCTTACGAACTTCTTGTGCCACACGTTTATTCGAAAATTGCAGATCCGTCAAGGCCTTATAAGCCGGTTTGCGACGAATCATTTCGGCGACCAAGTTCAATTTATAAGGGCTCGAGTCAATATATTTGGCAAAAGCTCTTGCCTCATAATCGCCGACGCGTCGTTCGTTTTTTGGTTTTCCCATTTTAATCTCTCTTATTTTTTCTTATCTGCGCCGCCGTGGCCTTTAAATGTCCGTGTGTGCGAATATTCGCCCAGTTTGTGGCCAATCATATTGTCGGTAATCAAAACCGGAATAAATTTATTACCGTTATGGACAGCCATTGTCAGACCAACCATTTGTGGCAAAATTGTTGACCTGCGCGACCATGTTTTGATCGGCGTATTTTTTCCGCTTTGACGAACTTCCTCAATTTTTTTGAGCAAGTGACCATCAACAAAAGGACCTTTCCAGGTTGAACGAGCCATGTTTTTACCTCAGTCTCTCAAATTATTTGTTTTTGCTTTTACGACGACGAATAATAAACTTATCGGTCGCTTTGTTCGAGCGTGTTTTGTATCCTTTAGCCGGTACGCCAGTCGGGGAACACCAATGAATCCCCCCGTTGGTCCGTCCTCCGTGTGGGTGATCAACCGGGTTCATCGTGATACCGCGTTGACGAGGTTTATTCCCCATCCAGCGATTCCGTCCAGCTTTCCCAATATTCACGTTTTTCTGATCAGGGTTTGATACGGCCCCGATTGTGGCCAAACATTCACCCCGAACCATCCGCATTTCGCCGGATGACAATTTAATCTGCGCATAGCCCTGATCACGTCCAACCAATTGGGCAAATGTCCCGGCTGATCGTGCCAACTGCCCGCCCTTACCCGGTTTCATCTCAACATTATGGATGATCGTTCCCACAGGCATATTGCGCAATTGCAGGGTATTTCCGATTTTAATATCGGCGCGTTCGCTGGAGATAATTTTATCACCCTCCGCCAAACGCTGAGGAGCCAAAATATAGGCGCGCTCACCATCCGTATATTCAATCAAGGCAATAAAAGCCGTACGGTTTGGATCATATTCCAAGCGCAAAACTGTCGCTTCAACATCAAACTTCGTACGTTTAAAATCCACAATACGATAACGCTGCTTATGACCGCCGCCAATAAAGCGCATAGTCGTGCGACCGGTATTATTACGTCCACCGGTTTTACGTTTCCCTTCGGTTAAAGCCTTTTCAGGCTCACCTTTCCACAATTGGCTACGATCAACCAAAATCAGCTGACGCTGACCGGGTGTCGTGGGGTTGTATTTTTTCAAAGCCATAATCGATATCCTTTTTGATTATCCTGATCTTTGTCGCCTTAATCTCGCCTAATTATGCAGCTGTGCCAACTTCAATCGTTTGTCCCTCAGCCAAAGTCACAATCGCCTTTTTACAATCGGACCGTGTTCCCAAAACTCCCTTAAAGCGTTTGGTTTTACCTTTAGTCAACACCGTATTAACAGCGGTCACCTTAACTCCGTAAAGATTTTCAACCGCTTTTTTAATCTGTGGTTTTGTCGCATCCAACGCTACTTTAAAGGTGACCTGTCCATGCTGTGAACACATCATCGATTTCTCAGTCACAACAGGGCGCACCAAAACTGTGTAATCACGCTCAGTCAGTTTTGCTTTATTTGTATCTTTTGCCATTTTTAATTTCCTCACGCCTTAGGCCGTCAAACGTTGAGTTAAAGACTCAACTGCTTCCACGGTCAAGATCAACATATCATGTCGCAAAATATCATAAACATTGGCACCGTCAGACGGCAAAACATTGACAAACGGAATGTTGCGGATGGAGAGTGCAAAATTACGATCCAACTCTTCCCCACAGACGAACAATCCGGAAGAAATGTTAAGTGCCGCAAGTTTCGCTGCCATTGTTTTGGTTTTTGCATCATCGCAAGCAGCTTTATCCAGCACAATCAACTGACCTGCAGCAGCCTTAACAGACAAAGCCGTTTTCAAAGCCAAAACACGTTGCTTTTTAGGCAATTCCGTTGCATGCGACCGAACAACCGGTCCAAAAATTGTTGCCCCACCTACAAATTGAGCCCCACGCAAAGATCCAAAGCGTGCGCGCCCCGTTCCTTTTTGCTTCCAAGGTTTTTTGCCGGTTCCGGATACATCCGAAATCCCTTTGGTTTTATGGGTTCCGGCGCGGCGTTTGTTCAATTGATAATGCACCATACGATGCAAAATATCGCCACGTTGCTCAACACCGAACACCGCATCATTCAGCTCTTGGCTGCCGGCATCTTTATTGTCTAATGTTTTGACCGTAACTTTCATCTTTTGGTCCGCCTATTCTTTAGAGTCGACTTCCACGGCAGGAACGTCCGCCGCAGATTCTTGATTATTGTCTTCCACCTGCACAGCTTGAGAAGCCGCAGCTGCTTTTAATCCTGCCGGTTTGGGCACATCCGGATGGGCGGCTTTTTTAACCGCATCCGTAATTTGTACCCATTCGCGCGCATTACCGGGAACATTGCCCTGAACCAGGACCAAACCTTCATCCGGATAAACTGCAACAACTTTTAAGTTTTGCGTTGTAACTGTTTCAACCCCGTAATGTCCAGGCATTTTTTTGCCTTTCCAAGTACGACCAGGATCCTGAGCGCATCCAACCGAACCGATTGAGCGGTGCGAAATCGACACACCGTGCGAAGCACGCAACCCACCGAAATTCCAGCGTTTCATACCACCGGCAAATCCGCGCCCTTTTGTGGTTCCCTGCACATCAACATATTGCCCCACAACGAAATGGCTGGCACATAATTGCGCACCCACATCCAAAACATTGTCCGGTGACACGCGAAACTCAACCAATTTGGCTTTAGGCAGAACTTTGCCTTTGGCATAGTGACCACGCATGGCTTTGGAGACGTTTTTAACTTTTGCCGTACCCGCACCCAATTGAACGGCGATATATCCGTCACGCTCTGCGGTCCGTACATCCACAACCTGCACATTATCAATTTTAAGAACGGTCACGGGAATATGTGCGCCATCTTCACCGAAGATGCGTGACATTCCCTCATTCCTTGCGATTAATCCGGTTCTCATTATTTTCTCCAGAATTCTTCAAATTCCTTAACTAACTTTTTTATACTTGAACAATCAGCTTAGGCTGCTTGACCAACTTTAATTTCAACATCAACCCCGGCGGCCAAATCCAATTTCATCAGCGCATCCACAGTTTGTGGGGTTGGATCAACGATATCAATCAAACGTTTATGCGTACGCATTTCGAATTGATCCATCGATTTTTTATCAATATGCGGAGACCGCAATACTGTGAAGCGCTCATGACGAGTTGGCAGAGGAACAGGACCACGCACACGCGCACCGGTTCTTTTCGCAGTATTGACGATTTCGCTGGCGGAATCATCCAATATACGGTGATCATAAGCACGAAGGCGAATACGGATTGTTTGTGTATTCATTTTTTCCTCTTAATTCCCTTGTCCTGAGACTTACTCAATAATTTTGGCAACGACGCCGGCGCCGACGGTACGTCCGCCTTCACGGATCGCGAAACGCAGACCTTCATTCATCGCAATTGGCGCAATGAGTTTAACGGTCAAATTCACGTTATCCCCGGGCATCACCATCTCGGCACC
>JAEUKN010000046.1 GCA_016794305.1 Alphaproteobacteria bacterium
CGGGCAAGTGAGTGATCAGGCCTATGAAAGCACGCAGGTACACGAAGCAAATTCCGATGTGTCCCATCATGATGAGTTGCAGACCCTTCATGCGCGGAGGGAAGTGGATAGTGCAACCCCGCCCCCCATCAAGGGCGTGCCGCCGATTGCCCCCTTTGTGGGTAAGAATTTGCCGACATCCGAACCCGAACCAATCATAAAATCCCCAAATTTTCCAAATTCCCCAAAGCAATGACCGATCAATGACCAATCAATGACCAATCAAACTTCAGATTCTCAACAACATATTTTTGCGCATTTGAGTGAGCTGCGCACGCGGTTGCTGTGGTCGTTGGTGGTGATGGCCGCGGCGTCAATTCTTTCTTATTTGTTTGTTAAGGATATCTATGGATTTTTGGTGAAGCCGTTGGCGCAGGCAATGGGGCCGCAAGACAGCCAGCGATTGATTTACACCGACCTGACCGAGGCTTTTTTTACCTATATTAAGGTCGCGATTTTCACGGGTTGTTTTATCACTTTTCCCTTTATTTTGATGCAAATCTGGCGATTCGTGTCGCCGGGGTTGTTTTCGCATGAAAAAAATACGTTACTGCCGTTTTTAATCGGTGCGCCGGTGCTGTTTTTTCTGGGTGGCAGTTTGGTCTATTTCTTTATTTTGCCGGTGGCGTTTAAGTTTTTCCTGAGTTTCCAAAGCACCGGCGATCAAACGGTTTTGCCGATTATGTTAGAAGCCAAAGTGGGCGAGTATCTCGACCTGATCATGGTTTTGATATTTGCCTTTGGCATTTGTTTTCAATTGCCGGTTATTATGGGGATATTGGCCAAAGGCGGGCTCGTGACCCCTAAATTTTTGGCGGAAAAGCGGCGTTATGCGATTGTTATTATTTTTACGATTGCGGCCTTTATCACCCCGCCCGATGTTATATCGCAAATATCGCTGGCTATACCGCTGATGGGGCTTTACGAATTATCAATCCTTCTGGTGAAATATATGAACCGCCATGAACCGCCCGCACCCCCCAGTGACGGCCAGTCATTGGAGGTAAAGCCGGAGACTGGGCAGGAGACTGGGCCGGAGACTAAGCTGAAGTCCGGGCCGGAGTCTGGTCCAGAGTCTCGATAATCTTAACCTTCTAATCATCATTTCATAGGACAATATATAGGCAACGATTTAGTACCTCATGAACCCATTGTCGAATTACACCATGTATGTGGCCAATCGCAAGATTGACCCCGACCCTCAACAGGCCAGAGCTGTTGAGTCGCTTAATCGTTTGCATAGAGATGTGGTGGAGTATGAGTCGCAGCGCCAGGAAAAAGGCTGGCGCAAGCATCTGAAGTTTTTACAGCCGCGGCACTTGCCCCCACGCGGGATTTATTTGTTCGGCCCGGTGGGGCGGGGAAAATCCATGTTGATGGATTTATTTTATGATACGCTGCCGCTCAATATCAAAAAACGCCGTATTCATTTTCACCAATTTATGATCGAGGTGCAGGATTACCTGCATTTGTGCCGTGTGTCCGGGGTGGGGATGGAGGAATCGAATATTGCCTTGCTCTCTCTCGCCATTGTCGTCGCCAACCGTTCGCGGGTTTTGTGTTTTGATGAATTTCATGTGACCGATGTGGCCGATGCGATGATTCTCTCGCGGTTGTTTACTGCGCTGCTGGATCAGGGAATCTGCATTGTCGCGACCAGCAACTGGGCGCCCAAGGATTTGTATAAAGGCGGGCTCCAGCGTGATCGGTTTATGCCGTTTATCAACTTGATTGAACAGCGGATGGAGGTGGTGGAAATCGACAGCCCCCATGATTACCGCGCGCGCGATGTGAAGAATATGTCGTTTTATTTCTCGCCGTTGGGCGCGGAAGCCGGCCAAAATGCCGATAATTTATTTAATAGTCTCACCCATAACGCCCCCGTTCATACCGACCTGTTGACCGTGAGGGGGCGCAGTATTCAGGTGCCGGTGGTGGCGCAAGATGTCGCGCGTTTTGGATTTTCGCAATTATGTGAGCGGCCGCTGGGCGCCGAAGATTATATGGCGATTGCCCGCCGCTATCATACTGTTTTTTTAGAGAATATTCCGCATTTGGGCTATGATCGCCGCAACGAAGCCTATCGCCTCATGACCTTGGTGGATGTGATGTATGATCAGCACCGATCATTGGTGATTACCGCACAGTCGCCGCCGCAAAATCTCTATAGCGGTCACGATCATGCCTTTGAATTTCAACGCACCGTGTCGCGACTTTTGGAAATGCAAACGCACGAATATATGCGGCGGGTTCAGGCGCATTTCGCACCGCCTCCGGCTTCGTAGATGCTCATGAGTCAAAAAGGGCAGGGGGCGCAATGATGGGTTTTTTTTCAAATTTATTTAAGGGGCGTAAGCCGCACGCGACATTTGAGGATGAAAAACGCATCGCATTGGCGGGCGATGAAGAGGACCGCAAGAATTTGGTGCGTCATGCCAAAACCAGTTGTGAAATTCTGTGTTACATGGCTGCCAAAGATAAAAGCGATGATGTGCGCGTGTTGCTGGCCGAACGGCTGACAAAATTGTTGCCTGAACTCTCCCATGATACGCACTCAAGCCTATATAAATATGTTGTGGAGGCACTCGGTGTGTTGGCGTTGGATGAGGTGATCAAGGTTCGGCTTGCGCTATCCACAGTTTTAAAAGATTACGCCGATGCGCCGCCCAAATTGGCGGGGCAATTGGCGCGTGATGTGGAGCGTGCGGTGTCGGAACCGATCTTGCTCTATTGTATGGCCCTGCCGGATGAGGATTTGCTCGATATTATCCGCACCCATGCGCATGCCTGGGCGGTGCAGGCAATTGCCCGCCGCCCGCATGTCTCGGCCGCGGTATCGGGCGCGGTAATTGACCGACGGGACGCTCAGGCCACTGTTTTTCTGGCAGAGAATGCCCATGCGGAGCTCACGCTCAAAGGGTTGAATGATATGATGGCGCAATCGCGAATAAATCCGCAATTGCAAAAATCTATGGCCGCGCGTAAAAACCTGCCGCCTGAGATTATGACTGAAATGATCAAATTTGTGGATCAATCGGTGCGCGAAATTTTATTGGATCATTCGAATTTTTCAGTCGAAGACGCAACCCATATCGCCAAAAATGTTGAACGGCGCGTGAAATTTGCATCCGAACAACAGATGGGCGTGGGCGAGCGTGTGCGGGATTACCTGAAACAGGGGCGATTGAATGACGAATCTATCAATGATGCGATTTCAGTCAGGGATTATGAGTTTGTGGAGGCCGCCATCGCCGCGCTCCTCTCCACCACCATCGCCAACATGCATAAAATTTTTGAAATGCGCGCGGCCAAGGCCGTGGTGGCGGTGTGTTGGAAGGCCGGCCTGTCTATGCGCACCGCCCTCAAAATTCAACAGGAAATCGTGCGTATTCCGCACCGCGAATTGATCTATCCGCGCGGTGGAACGGATTATCCGCTGACCGAAGTTGAAATCAAATGGCAATTGGATTTTTTGGGGTTGGGGCGTGAACAACGGTAAGCAACGGGGTGAACAACGGTGAGATAAGCGGGAATGTGGATAAAAATCTTCTTGCTATTTATTACCTAAGTCATTATAGACATAATGTTTAGAGCATTTTGCGATTAAGTGGAAACCGGTTAATCGTAACAAAATACGAGAAAACAAATACTTAGACAATTTTTTGAGTCCATCTAAACCAAAAATGGTCTATGAACAGGTTGTAAATGGCAGGGGCATTAAAAATGAAGTCAATCTTTAGCACGGTATCCGAGCTTCTGGAAAGATTTCCAAAAGCAGGTTTGGGGCCTTTTTTTACAGGTGCCTGTGTGGCAGCAGTTGAAGGGTTTGTTGTTCTGGGGAACCATCTGTTGGGATTTGGTGGTCTGGGTCTGGCGGCGGGGGCATTGGCATTATATTTTAATAAAGCAAAGACCGCAGGTAAAATATTGCTTCTTGCAAACGCGGGTTTGATTGCCAATGGTGTTGCATTATCCTTAGGTTCTGACTTGCGTGCTGTTGAATGGGCAGGTGCCTTACTGGCACTCGGAAATGCAATCTACGCGTTGGCCAACTCCGAATTACTAACAGGCAAAAAAATATTGTTTACCCATGCGCAATGGAGTGGAGCGGCTAGTCTTTCATTACTGGGCGCAGGCGTAGCTTTGGGTGATCCGTATTTGTTAACCAGTGCAGGCCTGTTTGTGCTTGATGTCGCTATAAGATTATACCAAGATCATTTGGGAAAGAAACATGATGCTGAGGCTTCGTCACCGACCGGGCCGACATAAATTGACAGGTTATTTTGCGCGGGTTTCAGCCATAGATAGGTAAATTATCATTCTGAATGTTGACCAAACTTTACTATGGGCTGGAGCTGAGATGGAAATTTTATGACTGATAAATATTTTATGATCTGCGCCATTGAGAAGGCTAAAGAATCTGTTGCAGTCGGTGGATTCCCTGCGGGGGCTGTTGTGGTTATGGATGGTAAGGTAGTGGGAGAAGGCATAAGCGTGGGTAATAAACTTCATGATCCCACCAGCCATGGTGAGATGGCGGCTATACGAGATGCCTGCAAGAACCTAGAGTCCTCTGACTTATCTCGCGCCACCCTCTATGCTTCGATGCAGCCCTGTCTGATGTGTTTTGCAGCCTCCGCATGGGCAAGTATTGGTCGGATCGTCTATGCTTGTCCTAAAGAGGCTGTTTCTCTCGCTTACTACGGAGGGAGCTACGATACCGCCCGTATTAACGTCACTTTGTTGTTGCCAATTGAGTTAGTTCACTTTCCCGAGTTGGAGGTGCAGTCAATGGATGTTGTAAGAGCATGGGAAACACGCCTGTCTTTGTCATAAAAGTTTTATCAAGAAACCCCCATATTATCAATTAATCTGGTTTTGCCGAGCCATGCAGCCGCCAAAATCCGCAGGGTTTCGAGGCGATTTTGAGTCATTGGACCGGTTGGCGGGCATAAATTATTGATATCGCGAATGGTGCAATAATCAATTTTATCAAACCCGATTTTTATCAATTGATCCTGCGCGCGGGATTCAATCGTGGTAATCAAATCGGGTAAATTGGGCAAATCGGGATTTGCCAATGCGGGGGATGCGGTATGGTTTCGCAGTTCAAGCGCCATATTTGCCAAAATTTTATTCAGTTGAATGGCGATTTGTTTTTCCTGCGCACTCAAATACGCATTGCGCGAGGATAAAGCCAGCCCGTCAGCATTGCGAACAATACCCACCCCGCAAATTTCCGTGGGAATAGCGAGGTCATTCACCATATGCCTGATCACCTGCAATTGTTGAAAATCCTTTTCGCCGAAATAGGCGCGATCAGCCATCACCAATAACAGCAACCGCGCCACCACGGTGGCCACGCCGGTGAAAAAATGCGGGCGGAATTCGCCCTCCAACGGTTTTGAAATCTCGGACACACTCACGGTTGTTTGAAAACCCGGCGGATACATTATTTCAACCGAGGGCGCAAAAACGGCCCCAACGCCAATTTGATTGAGTGCCGCCGCATCTTGTTCCACCATGCGCGGGTAACGGTCAAAATCCTCATGCGGGGCGAATTGCTTGGGGTTTACAAAGATGCTCGTGATGCAGGCGTCATTTTCTTTTAATGCCGTACGCGCTAGGGTAAAATGCCCCTCATGGAGTGCGCCCATTGTCGGCACAAAGCCAATGGTTTTGCCCCGCGCGCGCATGGTTTTGGTATAGGTTTTGAGTTGATTGACGGTGGTTAAAATTTCAAGTGTCATAAGTTCCTCCCAAATAAAAAATCCTCAAGTAAAAAATGATGAAATTATTCCCCAATTGGCAGGGGTGCGTTCAGTGGGGGATGCGTTGATCCGGCCTCCCTCAAGCTGTTTTCCGCCCTTTGCCAGTCATGAAGATAGGCAGGAAGTTGCGGTGATTCCCCCGTCCATCCTGCGTTGGATAATACATGATAGGTGGGAACGGTTGATTGGTTTTGATTGTTCCAAAAACATGCCTTGAGAAGGGCAATTGCGGCGATTTTGCGGTCACGTATAAAACGCTGTTCAATAAAAAGCCATTTATCATCCCAACCCAATATTTGAGTTTCAAGCGTATATTTTTGAAAGGGGTTGAGCGGAAAACGATAACGTATCTGGCTGGCGGCCAAAATGGGCACGGATTTAAATTCATGCACCGCTTTGGCAAAACCTGACCGCAGGAGAAAATCAAGTCGTCCTAAATCCATAATGGTGAAATAACGCCCGTTATTCATGTGCATATTGAAATCAAGATCCGTCGGCAACACAATCATCGAAAGACGCGACGGAGCAAGAATATTTGCAATTTTGGGTTTAAACCAAGCTGCGATAAAAATAAATAGAACACGAAAAATCAGATTCATGATATTAAGCAATCTTTACAGGTTCTGAGAGGCTGCGGCAAAATGCGCATAACCAATTTGTGATGCACTATAGCACTTGTACAAAAAATTTAACGATATAATTTTATAATAAAGATATGGAGAGCGAGATGAATCAGGTTGCGGGCTTAAAAACCCTCCACGCCGCCGCAAGTACCAATCTGGTCCAGCGCATGGGGTTGGTGCTTGATCATTTGGTGAGTGCGTTGGGGGAGGATCCGTCCGCGCCGCTGCGGCGTGCGCAGATTTTGGTTGATATTGATGCGCATCCGGGCACGACCCAGTCCGAGATTATGGACCGGCTCGCGATCCCCAAATCCACCATGAATCGCGAGATTGAATGGCTCTATGATCATGGCTGCATCGTGCGGCAAATGAGCTTTTCAAGGGGGGCGGACGGCCGGTCTGTGCCGCTCGAAACTTTGGGATATGCCAAGAAAAACTTGGAATTGGCATTGCATTACGCCGATCACTCATATAATAACTTGCAAAATTTTTTGGAATGTATTATAAGGATGTTTACCGATCCCAAACCGACATTGCGTGATGCCAAGATTTTAGTGGCCGCCGCCGATTTGGGGGAAGCATCGCGGCAGGAATTATTCGCGCGATCATATAACGGACCGCCAACCACAAATGCCAGAGCTTTGGAGAGTCTGATGGAGCAGGGGTTGTTGGTCAGTAAGAGTGAGGAATAAGATGGGCATCAAATTAAGACCTACCCCAGCTGTAAATGAGGCACTGATGCGTGCCGCTGATGGATTAGCCGGTCTTCATTCTGCTGCTCCTGCTGCTAATGCTGTTTTAGGACTTGACCATAAGTAACCCATATTTTCTCAAATATTCCCCATTGAACCCAAAGCCGGCAGAGAGTATGCTGGCTTTCTTATTGTTAGAATCATTCACAACATCACCAACATCACTATCAAAAGAGCCACTTTATGACATCGAAATTAAAGGCCGGTGTGGTCACCGGAAAAGATTATCTGACGCTTGTTGCTGCCTGTAAAGCGGGGCATTACGCCCTGCCGGCGGTTAATGTGACGGGAACAAACACCGTGAATGCGGTGCTGGAGGCCGCGGCGCAAAATCGCGCCGATGTCATCATTCAACTCTCAAACGGTGGGGCGGAGTTTTACGCCGGTAAGGGATTCCCTGATTCGGCCAATGCCAAAATTTTGGGGGCCGTAGCGGCCGCGCATCATGTGCATTTATTGGCGCAATATTACGGTGTGTGCGTGGTTTTGCACACGGACCATGCCAATAAAAAATTAATCCCGTGGGTTGAGGGGATGTTGACGCATGGTGAGGAGTATCACAAACAATATGGTCGGCCGTTATTTTCATCGCATATGATTGATTTGTCCGAAGAACCTTTGGATGAGAATATCGCCGAATCTGCGCGGCTCCTCAAACGCATGAACGCCATTAACATGAGCATTGAAATTGAACTGGGGTGCACGGGCGGTGAGGAAGACGGAGTTGGCTCCGATGATATCGACAATGCGCGGCTTTATACGCAACCGGAAGATGTGCTGAAAGCCTATGATGTCCTTTCAAAATTAGGGCATTTTTCAATTGCGGCGTCGTTTGGCAATGTTCACGGGGTCTATGCGCCGGGCAATGTGAAATTGCGCCCCGATATTTTGAAAAATTCCCAAGAATTGGTGAAAAAGGCCAAGGGATTGGGTGAAAATCCGCTTGATCTCGTGTTCCACGGCGGATCGGGGTCGGAGAAAGCCAAAATCGAAGAAAGCCTGCAATACGGTGTTTTCAAAATGAATATCGATACCGATACGCAATTTGCCTTTGCGCATGGTGTGGGCAAGTATGTGAAGGAAAATGAAACGGCGTTTTTCCACCAAATCGACCCGCAAACCGAAAAACCGTACAAAAAGCAATATGACCCGCGTACTTGGCTGCGCGTGGGGGAAAAAGAGATGATTGCGCGGTTGTCTGAGGCCTTTGCCGACCTTAAATCATCGGGCAAAACCATTGCGGGATAATTTGCGGGTTATTTTGAATCCGTGCCTTTGGCTAGTGCGGTTATCACCCCGTGGAGGGTGTTGATTTCCTGTGATGTTGGTTGGGCGCGTTGTAAAAATGCGCGCAAATTTCGGGTGGTGGTTTCTTTCAGCTCGGGTGTGCGGTAAAATTGAGCTGTGATCAAACTCGCATCCAGTCGGTTGAAAAAATGATCAAACTCACCGGCCGGTGCCGGGTGGCTTTTGCCGGTGGGGAGGGCGTAGCCGCTCTCGCCCTCCGCGAATTTTAATTGCGCCCATTCATAGGATAAAAGCAACACGGCTTGTGCTAAATTCAGTGATGAAAACGCAGGGTTAAGCGGAATTGTAATCAGATGATGCGCGTAATCTATATCATCGTTACTTAATCCGGCGCGTTCCGGGCCGAATAAAATTGCGGTTTGAATGCCTGCGGCGGCATGGGATTTCATATCAAGCGCAGCATATCGCGCACTCATCACCGGCTTAACCAAATCACGGGCGCGGGCCGTGGTGGCGTAAACCACCTGACAATCCGCTACGGCTTCGGCAGTTGAGTCAAATATTTTCACCTCAGGCATCAGCTCCAGAGCCCCCGAAGATGTCGCAATAGCGCGATCATTCGGCCAGCCGTCACGCGGGCTCACGACTCGCAAGTGACATAGCCCGCAATTGAGCATGGCGCGTGTTGCCGTCCCGATATTTTCACCCATTTGCGGGGCGATGAGTATAATAATCGGTTGGGGTTGCGTGCTTAAATCCGTACAAAATTCTTTTCTTTCAAGGTCGTTCATCATGGCTCTTCGGGTTTGACTTAGCTAGAATGGATTGCTGGGATTAGAGGGATTAGAAGGATTACCAGGGGAATGATTAAAGGAGAAAGCGAAAAAGATCAAAAGCATTTTTGTTTTCATAATAATTTGACAAGTGCAAAAATTAAGATTATATTAAGATAATAGGGTGTTAATAAAGTATTAATGAATTGTCGGAGAGCATCATGAATGTGGTTCATTTTCATCAGTACAAACAGGGTGGATTAAGTCAGGTTCAGTTGAATGAAACGGAGGCGACGCCGTCACAAACGGATGATGCGGCGCATTCTTTGAATGGCACTAAATCTTATGAACCTGAATTTGATGTGTTCAAGGAATTCTCAAGGCTGGATGTGCCGCGTAAGATGGCCTTGTTTGATTGTATTATGCTGCATCGCGGCTTTGCCTATCGCAATATGATGAAAAATATTTGGCCCCATTCGAATGAAAATGATGCCCGCGCGCTTGAGATGATGCTCAATGCGCGGCTCAATCGTTTAAAACGATTTTAGAGCCTGAGCAGGCTTTTAATATAAACATGTTACTGCCATAAAGATTCGGGGCGGCTTGGTCTGTCCTTGAAATTAGCATTCTGTGATTTAATTTATGCCGAGGCTTGATGGTAAGCCTTGCTGCGTTACAAAATTTAAAAATCACGGAGATCAAAATGACATTTACCTATAAATCACCATTGCTTTTGGCTGGCTGTGCTTTGCTGCTCATGGGCGGCGGCAGTGGCGCGCGTGCCGATGACCATATGACCATGGATCACAGCAAAATGGATCACAGCATGATGCAAAAAGAGTCTGATAAAATGGCTGTATCGGATAACGGCATGAAATCGGTCTATGATGACGCCATGATGAAAATGCATGAAAATATGGCGAAAGTAGCCCCCACCGGCGATGCCGATATAGATTTTGTCACTGGTATGATTCCTCATCACCAGGGTGCGATTGATATGGCCAAAATTGAAGTCGAAAAAGGCAAAGACCCAGAGATAAAAAAACTGGCGCAAGACATCATCAAAGCCCAGGAAAAAGAGATTGAGTTCATGAATAAATGGCTTGAAAAAAACCACCCGGCCAAGCATTAATCGGGCATTAATCGGGCATTAATCGCGGCTAATACTTACCCCCTCAATCTTCGTAACCCCGCACTTGATGCGGGGTCTGGGTGCAGTCGCCCGGCTCTGTTCCGGGGATACTGGCCGATTTGAAATTTGAGGGGTGGTATGGGGTTAATACTCACCTTTTAAAATCTGATCTGCTTCGGGAGTGTAGTTTCCCTCCTCGTCATGGAGGAAGAGGGGCGGGAAAATGGCGCAGGGCGTTTTACGGTTTTTACGCGCGCGGATGATCACACGTTTGCTGATATATTTTTGAGTGTATTGTTGATCATCGTAAGCATGACAAGCCGCCAGTCTGGGGTGCATTCTGGGGTAAATGGGGATTATTTCCACCCCGCCCCAGCGCGGGCCGAAGGCCTGAAGAATACGACTCACCCCGCCTGTGGGATAGATGATGGTGAGGGAGCCGAAATTTTTCACTAGCCTATGCGCGGCGGTAATCCAGTCCTCTAATCGCAAATCCTCGCTCTGATGTCCCAAAGCCTGCGCCCGCAAACGGTCAGGGGAGGGGGTATGGGTTGAGGCCTCAAAAAAAGGGGGGTTCATCATCACATGATGAAATTGCGGCTTGGTGCCGCTTTTGGGGGCGTTTTGGGTGCCTGTATCGAACGTTCGAATATCGCTCAAGACCCACTCTGACCGCTGTTCAACGTTATTGAGCATCGCATTGGCGCGGGCGAGGGTTAAATAGTCCTCCGCCCACTCCACCCCCGTAATATGGATGCGCGGCAAGCGATAAGCGAGACACAGCGCAGCCCCGCCCACACCGCAACCGGCATCAAGCACCTTTTCATCATTACGTGCGGGGCAAAAATGGGCCAGCAATACAGAGTCCAACGAGGTGCGAAATCCGCCCTGCGGTTGATAGAGTCGGACTTTTCCGCCCAAAACGGTGATTTCTTGGGAAGTTTCAGAAACGGTCATACGAAAGCATCATAAATAAATTTTGTGTCCATGAGTTATCTGATATTTAAACGCAAAGACGCGAATACGCAAAGGATTTTAAGGTTTTTTGGCTTTGGTGAACACAAATAATTTCGCACCTTTGATACACTTGATTATTCACCACGAAGCTTTGAGTTCACGAAGAAAACACGAAGTTTTACTCTTGAAATGTGGGGGAATGGAAGTTTTTTACACGGAAAAGCGGAGGGGGCTCTCCATCACTTTCTGAAACCCCGTGTTTGACACGGGGTCTTGGTTTTGAAACCGCCAAGACGCAAAGGATTTCGCGGATTTTTCAGTCACGAATGCCCACGAATTTTAAAATGTCCCTTTGAAGACTCAAGAACCTATAAAAATAGAACGCGCAGCGTTCAGAAAAAACAATCTTACAACAGGACAAGTCATTGATTTTTAAATTAAAATTATCTTTTTCTCTGTGCCATCGGCGTTCTTTATGGTTAAAAACTAAAAAGCGAGCATAGCAAAAAAACTTCGTGTTTTCTTCGTGAACTTCGTGAACTTCGTGGCTTCGTGGCTTCGTGGCTTCGTGGTGTAGAATCAAACCTATTCTAAGTGCAAATATAACCCTGACGGGAATAACTTGGCAACTCCTCTGTTTTGGGGTATAGAGTTCGGCATGACGGCACATTCTCTTACTCAAATACCTGCTCAACAGCTTCCGGTCACTTCTCCGCTAGAGGATTTGAGCTTATTGCTGGCTGCGGATATGCGCTCGGTCAATGAAGTGATTATGGCGCGTATGGTTTCCGAAGTGCCGATGATTCCGCAATTGGCGGGGTATCTGATTGCGGCGGGCGGCAAACGTATGCGGCCGCTCATGACCCTTGCCTGTGCCAAGTTGTTTGTTGATGAGATTGGGCGTGCCTATGGATTGGCGGCGGCGGTGGAGTTCATCCACACGGCCACATTGTTGCATGATGATGTGGTGGATGAAAGTGATCAGCGCCGCGGTCAGGCATCGGCGAATGAAATTTTTGGCAATCAGGCGAGCGTTTTGGTGGGTGATTTCCTGTTTTCCCGCGCGTTTGAATTGATGGTGGAGGGCGGATCGCTTGAGGTATTGCGCATCCTCTCCCGCGCATCGGCGATTATTGCCGAAGGGGAGGTGCTGCAATTATCGCTGCAAAATAGTTTGAGCACCACTCTGGCGCAGTATGAACGGGTGATCGCCGCCAAAACTGCGGCATTATTCGCGGCGGCATGCATGGTCGGGCCGGTGATTATGGGGCAGGGGGATGAGCTTTGCCGGGCCCTCTATCAATATGGGCATCATGTGGGTATGGCATTTCAGATTGCGGATGATGTGCTCGATTACGACTCAACCACTTCGGATTTGGGGAAATCCATCGGCGATGATTTTAAGGAGGGAAAAATCACCGCGCCCGTGATTTTTGCCTATCAATCCGCGCAGGAAAACAATGATGTTGAGGCGCTGGACTTCTGGCGTAAAACGATTGAACGGCGAGAGTTTGAGGATGCTTCTGATCTTCCCCACGCGCATGATTTGATGGTGAAAAGCGGCGCATTAAATCATACCATGGAATTGGCGCAGGACCATGTGCGCCGGGCCCGCGCCGCGCTCGACATTTGTCCGCCGTCCAACCTGAAATCAATCTTGCTGGATTTGGCTGAATTCAGTGTGAGCCGACGTAAATAATAAGCTGAAATAAAAGGCATGTGAATGTTGAAAATTGACAATTTGACGGCCGAAATCGACGGCAAGAAAATTCTGAACGGACTGAATTTAGAGGTCCCGGCAGGGGAGGTTCATGCCATCATGGGCCCGAACGGGGCGGGAAAATCTACGCTGTCCTACGTTCTGGCGGGCCGTGAGGGATATCAGGTTACGGGCGGCACAGCAACGCTCAACGGGCGCGATATCTTGTCAATGAGTGCGGATGAACGTGCGGCGGCGGGGCTGTTTCTGGCGTTTCAATATCCGGTGGAAATTCCCGGCGTGCAGATGACCAATTTCCTCAAAACCGCGCTCAACTGCCTGCGCAAAGCGCGGGGAGAGGCCGAGATCGATGCGCTGGAATTTCTAAAGCTCCTCAAAAAACATCAAAAAGAATTGCAAATTGCCGATGATATGATCAAACGTCCCGTCAATGTCGGGTTTTCGGGCGGCGAGAAAAAACGCAATGAAGTGTTGCAAATGGCGATGCTCGGCCCAAAATTTTGTATTTTGGATGAAACGGATTCGGGGCTTGATATTGATGCGCTCAGGATTGTGGCGGACGGCGTTAACAGGCTCCGTGCGCCGCATCGCGCCTTTTTGGTGATTACGCATTATCAACGGCTTTTGGACTATATCAAGCCCGATGTGGTTCATGTTTTGGCGCATGGCCAAATCATTAAATCGGGCGGGGCGGAGCTGGCGTTAGAGCTGGAAAAATCAGGATATGCGGATTTAGTATGACACGGCGATCGCTTGAAAAAAGTTGCGTATAGGGATTCCCGTGCCATCCAAAACTGGAACTTGACACTCTCTTAATTATCTATACACTTTTTAGTGGTAGATTCGATCACGTGATCAATTTTTAAAAGCCTGACACAGAATCCTGAGCACTCTGGGTCTGTTGCGCGATGATATTTTGGTATAATTTGGTGTACAAATACTGTCGGCATTGAGAAGGAATGAGCAGAGGA
>JAEUKN010000047.1 GCA_016794305.1 Alphaproteobacteria bacterium
CTGCGGTTTTAAAATCTGATTTCTCACTCATCATAAAATATATTCGTGAGGACTCAAAGCCAAAAAGATCATGAACAGGTTCTTAAAAGTGCCCGTAAAATATTTGCACGAGGAATAAGCCATGAGGCGGGGCGGTGGGACCTGATTGGGTGCGGTCCTTTGCCGCCAATGCGATTTTGATATCATCGGCGGCCCATTTGCCCCGCCCCACCAATAGCAAACTCCCGACCATGTTGCGGACCTGATGATGAAGGAAAGATTTGCCCTCAAATTCAAAAATAATCTCCCGCCCCGCAGCCCCGTGATCTTGTGAGATAATATCGGCGCGGTCCAGCGTACGAAAGGGGGATTTTGCCTGACATTCCCGCGCGCGAAAACTGGTGAAATCGTGATGACCCAACAGATGCCGCGCGCCACGCTGCATGGATTGGATATCCAGATCATAATGAACATGAAGCCGCAAGTCGCGCAAACAGGCGGGGGGAGAGGCGCGGGTGAGGATGCGGTATTGGTAAATCTTGCGCGTGGCATGGAAACGCGCATGGAAATCTGCGGCTGCGGCTTCGGCGTGTAAAATCGTGATATCATCGTTTTTCAGGAAAAAATTGATCGCCGCGCGGATTTGATGCGCGGAGAGCGGACGGTCGCCGTAATCCAGATCGAAATGCGCCACTTGGCCTTCGGCATGTACGCCCGCATCTGTCCGCCCGGCAACATGGAGCGTGCAAAATTGCCCGCAAAATTGATGGATCGCCCGTTCTATGGCCCCCTGAACGGTCGCAATCCCGTCCTCTTGCCGTTGCCACCCGGCATAGCGCGTGCCCTTATATTCGATCAAAATTTTCCAACGTGTGAGGGGCATTGATGAAACGATTTCTGTGATTGCGGGGATTGCGGGGATTGCGGGGATTGCGGGGATTGAGGGAGAGGGGCATGCATTAGTTTAAAATCGCCCCCACCTGAATTTTCTGACCATTGAGCGCGGATTCAAAACTCATCGCGCGGGTGTTTTCAAATTGAATCTCGGTGATTTGATAGCAGCTCTCGCCCCCACAGAGCACATGACCCTGAGCGTTCAAAATCATCCCATATTGGGGCGGTTGAGCAAGCGGGGGACTTGAAAGCGGGGCATTTGAAAGCGGGATGACGCGCCCGCCGATAATCTTAATCCGTCGTCCGCCGTCATCCACACACCATCCGCCGGGCCAGGGGGTAAAGGCGCGGATTTTACGGTCAATCAGCTCCGCCGTTTCCTGCCAATTGATTTTGCCCTCTTGCTTATTGATCATCGGCGCATAGGTGGCGGCGGCGTTATCTTGCGGCTGCGCGGTGACGGGTTCCCCGTGAAGAAGATTTTTGAGCGTGGCAAGACTGAGCTCCGCCCCCAAACGGGATAATTGATCATATAGTTGCTGCGAATTGGTCGCGGCGGTGATGGGCACCGATTTTTTTACTATCATCGCGCCGGTATCGAGCCCTTCATCCATCTGCATAATCGTGATGCCGGTGTGCGTGTCGCCGGATTCAATCGCGCGTTGAATGGGCGCAGCCCCCCGCCAGCGCGGCAGGAGCGAGCCGTGAATGTTGAGGCAACCCAAGCGCGGTGCCGCCAAAATCGCGGGTGGTAAAATCAACCCATAGGCCGCAACCACGGCAATGTCGGCGTTGAGTGATTGAAACTGCGTCACCGCGTTCGGGTCCTTTTTAAAGCTTGAAGGGGTAAAAATCGGGAGCTTCTGCGCCGCCGCATAGTCATGAATCACCGAATTTTTGAGCTTTTGCCCGCGACCCGCCGGGCGGGGGGGCTGCGTATAGACCGCGATCACCTCAAAATCCTGATCAAGATGAATGGCCATCAGCGCAGGCAACGCAAATTCCGGCGTACCCATAAAGATGATTTTGAGCCGATGCGGGGGTGAAACGGTCATAAAATATCTTCCTTTATCGCGCCATCAACACATAAAAATAATGATAGCTGTTGTCCGTGGTGCATTCGACACAGGCCTGATAGGCCGGGAGCTTGGAAAAGCTGGCATCATCCAATTCATGGGGGGCGGAGTCATTAAAAGTTCCATCAAATCGGTCACTGGCACCACCCATAATACAGGTGGGGGAGCCGCTTCCGGGGTCTGTCGGTTGGCTGCCCGCCGCAAAGCCCAATTGCGTATTCATCACCGCGCAGAATTCTGCCGTGACATGGGGCAAAACCGCGACCAGATCGGCTTTGTCAGAGCCGATTTGCGGGATTGCGGTGGTCGCAAAAAATTCCCAATGGCTGCCGTCATTCACACCTGCGGGGGGCGGGTTATAGGCTGCCTTGCCGCCTTCCTTTGCAAAAATTTGGCGGGTCGGGTCATCGGTGATCAATCCGTAATCATTGGCGGCATCAGGATGCGCAAAACGCAGGTCGGATTCGGATATATGATGATCCGAAAGAATGGCGACAGATTGCGCCAACGCCGCGCCATAACGCTGGATTTGCGCGGCCTTGAGGCCCAAATCCTCAGTATTAATATTATCCTTCATGCCGCCCGAATTGCGCACCGCCATGGTGAGGAGGCCGATTAACACAATCCCGATCAGAACATAAAAAATGATGTTGCCGCGTTGTCCGTCTTTCATGCCCCAACCATCGTATTTTTTGCGGGGAGTGTCAAATCAATTTGAAATTTAGCACGATGTTAAGATATAAAGGCGTATTATACTTTTTTAAGTTCTTAAAAGTCACGTTAAAGTTACGCTAAAGTCACCATGGCCAATCAAATTGTTGATCTTCAAGAGCAAATTAACTGGCATTGGCGCAATTCCATGCGGCCGGTGCGGTTTTTTAATTTTGACGTAAAGGCCATTATTCCGTTTTGCTTTTTGCTGTTTTATGCGCGTTGGTCCACGCTGATTATCTCAATTTTGGTCACGGTGTTTTTCTATGCGCTGGAAAAACGCGGCATGTCGTTTGATGCCGCCATGCGGTCGGTGCGCGTGATTATGTTCGGGAGCTATCGCCCCGGACTCAACAAATTCCGCCATCGCAAGTTAAAAGATTATGGGCGGTGAGAGTCAATAGCATTTTTTACCAGGCGCAATACTAAATCGTTAACAAGAGACTATCTAATTGAAATATATAGATTCTTAGAAACGGATGCCTGACTGGAATTTTTTATAACTTTTGCAGGAATGGTCTGAAAACTGCAGAACACTTTATATTTACGAAATATCTTAATAATTTAAGATTTTGCCCTGTATAATCGATTTATTCTAAAGTTGCTGCAGGCAGCGCGCCATAAACTATATGCCAAGTGGCAACACCGTTGTAATCATTTATTCTTTTAAGAAATTCTCGAATAGATTTAGACTTATGTCCATCGCGTGGTTTGTTTGCGCCTGTTGCTCTAAGCATTTCTAAAAAGCCATGCGCATTTTCGTAATCTTTTATAATATGTTCATTCTGAAATTCCCCAGGATATGATTTCGGCAGATCATCTCTCATGCCGCAGGTGAGACCTTTACTTTCAAGAAATTGACGCCATTCAGGGAAATTGTTGGATCCTACAGTGCTGTAAATTATATGGCCGCCCGGTTTGAGTAGTTCTCGCATTCGCAATATAGATTGAGCGGGATTCTTAAACCATTGGAAAACCATGCTGCTGACTATCAAATCAAAAGTTGGTTTTTTAAACGGTAGTCTCTCTCCATTGCACGCTAGATAAGCTAACAAACTGGCTATTGGGGGAATTTTTTCTCGGCAAACCTCAATCATGGCTTGGCTATAATCTGACACCATGTATAGGCTGGCCGCGTCCCTAAATCTACCTTCTAGATGACTTGTAAGAAGACCTGTTCCGCAACCTATTTCTAAAATACGGAGATCTTCGCACCGCGGTGTTAATCGAACAATATGCGCGGCAAGTTTTTCCGCAATTTCACGCTGGATATCTGCCGCTCCATCATAAGTTTGAGCAGCATTAGAAAAATGACTTACTACACTCATTATTTACTTCCAATTTATATGTTGGCTATATCACGCCGAATCTTGTTCCTTGGGGGCGTGTTTGGCGAGGATGCGTTGGAGGGTGCGGCGGTGCATTTTCAGACGGCGCGCGGTTTCCGATACGTTACGGTTGCAAAGTTCATAAACGCGCAGAATATGTTCCCATTTGACCCGATCGGCCGACATCGGATCAACGGGCGGTTCGGGGAAAGCCACATCATCCGCCGTTTGCAGCAAGGCGCGTTCGATCATATCCGCATCCGCCGGTTTGGCGAGATAATCAATCGCGCCGGCCTTGACCGCAGCCACAGCCGTTGCGATATTGCCATAGGCCGTCATCATGATGATTCGGCAATCTTCGACATTTTTACGGAGTTCATCAACCACCTGAAGCCCGTTGCCATCGGCCAGGCGTAAATCCACCACCGCGAATTCGGGTTCAAATTCGTGAGCGATTCTGATGCCGTCCGCCACGCTAAAGGCCGTGCGCACTTCGTATCCGCGTTTTTCCATGGCTTTACCCAGCCGCGTGCAGAGCACCTCATCATCATCAATAATGATCAGGTTGCCCTTGGTGTTGAGTGTGTGGTCGTCTGTCATATTTTATCCTTTTACCTTACGGGCACTTCTAAAAACCTCAGTCTTGCGGCGATCTCCTGCGTCGCTGCGATACTCGGATCCGCATGTACATCAAGGTACACTTACGGTCCTGCGTTTCTCGCTTCTAGTATCTCATCCGCAATCCAGTGGTTTTTAGAAGTGCCCTTACGCAATACCTCGTGATAATACTCTAAAAATCAAATCTCTTATATTATAATTTTATGACCTTATCATAGATTTAATTTTTCGCTCTGACCAGCGCAAAATGACCTGTGCGCCGCCTGAATTTTTATTGTTATAAAAAATCTCGGCGCCCGTGTCCTCCAGCAAAGTTTGCGCGATAAAAACCCCCAACCCCATGTTTTTACCGCTTTCGATCCGGGTGGATGTATAGGGTTGCCCAAGGCGCGGCAGAATGTGCGAATCGAATCCCGGGCCGTCATCTTCGATAGAGATAATCAGCCCGCGTTCCCGTTCCACCGAAATTTTTAATTC
Organism: Alphaproteobacteria bacterium; assembly: GCA_016794305.1. Lineage (GTDB taxonomy): Bacteria > Pseudomonadota > Alphaproteobacteria > Micavibrionales > Micavibrionaceae > UBA1573. The sequence continues at coordinate 5,084 of JAEUKN010000047.1, forward strand.
GGTTTGGGCAAATTGTATGGCGTTTTGAATGTAAACCCCCAGCCCATGGGTGAGTTCCGGCGTTTGAATGACCTGAATAAGGTCGGCTTTTTCGTCAGACTCCAGGCGAAATCGCACCTCGGGGCGTTCTTGCAAAAATTGTTCGGCAATGTCGCGCAGAATCTGGCGAAAGGTCAAGGGTTCGCGCATATAGGTTGGGTCGCTGCTGAGAGTTTTGCCGAAATGGGCCAGAATCTGGCGGCAACGTTCGGCCTGCGCGGCCAGTGTCGTCATGTCCTCTTGCAAATCCGGATATTTGGTTTTTATGTCGGTGGCCAAATCCTTGGTGATAATGGCGATGGTTCCAAGCGGCGAGCCGAGCTCATGCACTGCCGCCGCCGCTTGGGCTCCGAGAGCTTGTAATTGCTGTTGCTTGAGCAGGGCAGTGCGGGCGGCGAAATTTGCCTTTTGCATCGAACGATTTTCTTCGGCCACCTGCCAGGCATAATAGGAGGCAAAAATGAGGGTGATGCCGAGGGCAACCGCTTCAATCGCGATGTGGAAACGCAGCGAATCCATACGCAGCCCCACTGCGCTGGTTGGCCATTTCAAGGGTTCATAGTAAATCGACAGATAGACGGTTGACGCCATACCCACACAGAGCAAGGCAAACATGTGCCAGCGCGGAAGAAGGGATGACCCCATCAAAACCGGGGCAATCAACAACACAAAAAACGGGTTGGTCAGCCCGCCGGTGAGGTAGAGCAAACCGGTGAGTTGCAGCGAATCAAAGGTGAGGTAAGCGAGAGATTTATTCGGTTCCATCGGGCGATGATGGTCCTTAATGCTCGCATAATTATTCACGATGCCGGAGGCAATGATGAATAACAGGCAGGGAATCAGCGGGATTTCAAATTGCAAACTGTAATAGGCAATCAGCACCGCCAGAGTTTGACCGAGCAACGCCATCCACCGCGCAGCAATCAGGGAATGGCCGGCGATGGTGAAACCTTCTTCGCGAATCATGATGCCGCCCTCATGATGCTGCTCTCATGCGGGGCTTGTGTCCCGTGATCCGGCGCGCCGTCATAAAGTGATTGTTTGGAGTTGGATAAATGCCACAAACATTGCGCAGCGTAATAGCCGTTTAAGGGGGTATTTAGGGGGGTATTATGAGGTGGGGGATCGGGGGGTTGAGTGAGATTTTCAGGGGAGTAATCAGGGGACCAATAGGTGGCTCCGTTTTCCTTGAGCTTGGCTTGATTGGGTGCGGAAATATCGCCGCATATGATGACCTGATCCCACAGGGCGGGGTTGTAATGTGCGATGATGCGGGCGGCTTTGAGTCCCGCCGCGCCTTCCAAAATCATGGGAATCTGCGCCAAAAACGCCGCCATCACCGCCCCGCATAAGGCGGCAAACGCCAGATCGCGCGTGCGCAGCATCGTGTCGAAATTGATATCGGTATCAGCATGATCATCCGCATGATCGTCAGCAAGATAGAGCGCCGCCGCAAAGACTTCATAGGGGCCTTCAATCGCCATCATGCCATAGGCCAAAGCCTTAAGCATTTCCTCATCCTGAACCGAGGCCAGGGGAGGGGTCTCATACAGGCGGAAATCGGCCCCCGAGACTGCGCATAGCCGGGACTGCGGCAGAGCATCTCGGTAACATAAATCAATAAAATCAGCTTTTTGGGAGTGTTGAGAGTCCCCAAAGCCCCTAGAGTCCCCAGAGTCCCCAGAGACCTTTGCGTCTTCAGAGACTTGAGAGTTTGGGGATTGCCCCAAAAAAATCGCCAAGCGCGGGGGTAAAAGCAGAGTCATGGGCTTCACCGCACGCAGCGTTGCAATCAAATGCGCCAGTTCCGGCAGGGATGCGGGGGAGGAAGGGATGGGGGCGGAAAAATCAGTCATCATCTAGTCTTAAAATGTGGCTTAAAGCAAGATTTGCGGGTTAATTTTGGGGCTATACTTGGAAGACTGAATTGCTGGCTAGGAACAAGCGACGCCGCGTAGGGAGACTACGTCAGGAGCTTGTTGACAACGTCCAGAAATTCAGTATTCCGAGTATAATTCATGCCTGAATAATAATTATCGTCACTTTACGCTATAATTCGCTTGACGCAAACTATGTTTTTGCATTATGGTCCGGCCTAGATTTTATATTTAGGTCTTATCCTAAATTTCATATCAGATTGATAAAAAGATTATAATTGAGGAAGTTATCATGAGCCGCAAATGTCAGGTTACCGGAAAAGTGCAAATGATGGGCAATAAAGTGTCCCACGCGCAAAATAAAACACGCCGCGCGTTCCGCCCAAATATTCAGGATACAAGCCTGTACAGCGAAATTTTGGGCAAATTGGTGCGGGTTCGCGTGACCGTGGCCGGTTTGCGTACGGTGGACCATAAAGGCGGGCTTGATCAATTCTTGCTCACGACCTCGCTTTCCAAACTGGATCCTGCTTTGCATCCGGTGAAAGAAGCGATTGAAAAGGCCCTTGCCGCGCGTCAAGCGTAATCACGCGCGTGGCCCCACATGGCGGCGTTTCCGCAATCATTGACCTATCCCAATTTCGGGTTTGATATCCTCGCGCGCGATCAAAATTCGTTCGCGCGACTGGGGAAAATTTCCACGCCCCACGGCACTATTGAAACTCCCAATTTTATCTTTGTCGGCACTAAGGCCACGGTGAAAAATCTCCATCCCGCGCAAATGCGTGAAGCGGGGGCGGATATGATTCTCTCAAACACTTACCATCTATATATTCAGCCCGGGCCGGATTTGGTGCAAAAAATGGGCGGTCTGCATAAATTTATGGGTTGGGACGGGCCGATGCTCACCGACAGTGGCGGATTTCAAATTTTCTCGCTCGGGACAGGGAGCGGCGCCGATGAAATCAAGGGCAAGGGCAAATCGGGAAATAAATCCCTGATCCGTATTGATGAACAGGATGGCGCGATTTTTAAATCCTATAAGGATGGCAGCATTTGCCGACTCAATCCCGAAATTTCCATGGATGTGCAGCGTAAATTGGGGGCCGATTTTGTGGTGCAGATGGATGAATGCACGCCCCAATCCGCCGATCGAGATTATACCGAAAAATCCATGCAAATGAGCCACCGTTGGGGGGATCGTTCGCTCACGGCGTTTGAGCAAACCCATGACGGAACGCAGGCCGTTTACGGTGTGGTACAGGGCGGGGTTTATCGTGATTTGCGCGAGGAAAGCGCGGATTATACTGCCTCGCGCCCATTTTTTGGCACGGCGGTGGGCGGGTGTTTGGGCGGCACCAAGGTGCATTTTTATGAGATTTTATCCTGGCTTCCCAAACGTCTCCATCCTGAACGCCCCGTGCATTTGCTGGGGATTGGCAAGATCGAGGATATTTTTGAAGGCGTCAAAAGCGGCATGGACACGTTTGATTGCGTCACCCCCACCCGTGAAGCACGTCACGGTCGGGCCCTGATGAAGGGCGCGCGCGGCGGGTTTATCAATCTGCTCAATAGTCGTTTTAAGGATGACCCGAACCCGCTCGATGAAACGTTGGGTTTGGCGTCTTCCGCGCTTTATTCCCGGGCCTATATTCACCATCTGTTAAAAGCGGGGGAGATGTTGGTGTTCCAGATTTTAAGCCAACATAACGTCGCCGTGATTTCCCGACTGATGCGCGAAATCCGCGCAACGCTCAAGAATGGCGGTGACCTCAACCAGCTGCAAAAAGAATGGCTGAGTGAATAAATCAAGCTTGTCCAATAACCAAATTTTATGCGTCCCTTGTGATTTGAACCCATTATCACTATCCTTTATTCATGAACACTGATTCGCAAAACCATTATAATTACTGTGCTTTGCCGCTCGCGCCGTATGCCTGCCGGCCTGATTTGTCAAAGGGGCGCGTGTTTGAGGAGGCTGAGAGTCGTCATCGCACCAATTTCCAACGCGACCGCGACCGGGTGATTCATTCGAGTGCGTTTCGACGGCTCAAGGACAAGGCGCAGGTTTTCACATCGGCGGAGGGGGATCATTTCCGCACGCGCCTGTCGCATAGTTTGGAGGTGGCGCAGATTGCCAAGACACTTTCCAGATGTTTGATGATTAACGAAGATCTGGCGGAAACTATTGCCTTGGCCCATGATTTGGGGCATCCGCCCTTTGCCCATATGGGCGAGGATATGCTCAAAATTTCCATGCAGAATTACGGCGGTTTTGCGCATAATGATCAATCGTTGCGTGTGCTGACGATGTTAGAGGATCGCTATGTTCATTGGAAGGGGCTGAACCTGACCTGGGAGACGTTAGAGGGCGTAGTCAAGCATAACGGGCCGGTGTTGGGCGGGGATCAAACGCCAAGCCGCGATCATCTGCCCGTGACGTTGTATGAAATTTCGCAAAATCAATGCACCGGGCCGCTTGATTTAAAATTGACCGGCTATGCGAGTTTAGAGGCCCAAGTGGCGGCGATTGCCGATGATATTGCCTATAATAACCATGATATTGAGGATGGACTGCGCGCGGGGCTTTTTAGCCTTTCGGATATTGCGGGTCTCAAAATTGTTCAAACCGCGTTGGATAAAATTCGTGATGAGTATGGCGGCAACCTTCATCACCGCTATGTGGTGTTTGAAATGATCCGCAATGTGATGGGCCAAATGGTGGACGATGTTTTGACCCATACGCGGGAAAAATTGCGAGTGCTAAACCCGCAAAGCCCCGATGATATTGCATCGGCTGGCGTTCAGATTGTTGAATTTTCGCCCGAATTTTTAACCGATGTCAATGAATTGCGTGGTTTCCTGCGCGAACGCATGTATCATCATTACGAAATTGAACGCATCCGGTTTAAGGTTGGGCGCATGATTCCGCAGTTATTTGACGGGTTTATGAATTATCCGCTCCTGCTGCCCCAACGGTGGCAAGCGCAATTGATCGCGGGTAAACCGGACCATCACTCTGATCATCATCGGGCGCGCGTGATTTGTGATTATATCGCCGGCATGACCGACCGTTTCGCGGTGTTGGAATATCGAAGGATTTTTGAACTGTCTGAGTCGTTTTTTCTTTAGCTATAGACATAAATATTCTGTCATCCCCGAAGAGAAGTGAACTGGGGGAAGGCAAGGCCGACCGCTGTTCGGGGATCCGGATAATAACGTCAGCTGGCTGCACAAGATACGGATCCCCGCCTCCGCGGGGATGACGGAATATTAAGGGCACGGCTATATTGATGGGAAAAGCGGCTCTGCGGTTTAAAAAACAAGACCCCGTGTCAAGCACGGGGTTGCGATTGGGGGCGGGTGTTTCAAGGTTCAATTTTTTAAACACAGAGCGCGCAGAGACCACAGAGGAAAACAGAGAAAAATCTCTGCAAATTCAACTAGTTGAAAGGTTTTAGAGTGCATGATTTTCTGAACGCTGCGCGTTCTGTTTTTATAAATTTTTTGAGTATATCTACTCCTCCTTTCATGGGGAGGCAGGGTGGGGGTGGAAAAATTTTTTCTTGGAATATTTTCTCTGTGCTCTCTGTTTATCTCTGTAGTTTTTTTACAAGTCGATCATAAACACAGAAATACATTTGTGTTTGTTCGTGAGCATTCGTGGCTAAGAAAACCCGCGAAACCCTTTGCGGCTTTGCGGTTAAAAAAACAAGACCCCGTGTCAAGCACGGGGTTGCGGAAGGTGGAGCTGTGCTGCGGAAGTGGAAGCGGAGTTATGAAATTCAGAGGCAGTTTAGTTGCTTACTCAAGCATTTGTCTTGTCAAGTGCCGCAACTTCATCCAATATCGCGGATGAACTGATCAAAGGATTGGGTTGTGGATATTATTATCGAAGAACAAGACGGCTGTTTATGGGTGGCGGCGACTGAACGCCATCGCATTGAGGGGCTTGAGGTTGATCCTGCGCATGAATTGGTGCGATGGGGCTCTATTTACTGGGCGCGGGTGGACCGCATTGATGCGCGGCTGGATGCGGCTTTTGTTGATCTGGACGGCGACGTCACGGGGATTTTGCACAACCGCGATGTGCGCGTCAAATCACCGGAGGGGGAGTGGATCAAGGGCGGACAACAACCAATCGGCAAAATTTTACGCGCCGGGCAACATATTCTGGTGCAATCAAAACAGGGCTATCTGGAGCCTGAATTTGAAGATGAGCGGGCCTATGAAGATAAATGCCCGGTGGTGAGTATGGAGATCGCCATTCAGGGGCGTTACCTCATTCACACGCCGCTGGATCATGAAAACCGCATTTCCTCGCGGATTCGGGATAAAAAATTGCGCAAACAACTCACCGAAATGTTGAGCCATATGCCGGACGTTCGGGGGTGTATTTTGCGCGCGGCCGCCCTGAATACTCAAAGTGATGTCTTGATCCGTGAATCGCGCATTCTCCGCGCCGTATGGGAGGGGTTAAGCCAATATGCCCAAGGGGAGGACAGCATCCTGATTATGGATGGTCCGGATGCGTTGCAACGCTCGCTCAGCGATAATTCACTGAAATCCATCCGGCGGATTGAGGTGGTGACGATGGACCATTTCGCCACCGCCGAGGATTGGTGCGAATTATTTGCGCCCGATTTGGTGACCAAAATCAAGCCGGTGGAGATTAAAAACGCCACGAAAGATCTGGCTTTGCTCGATCATTATGATTTGATCAAACCGATAGAATCGCTCTTTCAACCCTATGCGTTGCTGACAGGCGGAGCGAATATTTTGATTCAGGGCACCGCGGCCCTTACTGCCATAGATGTCAATCGCGGGGCCGATAAAAATTCCAACCTGACGATTAATTTAGAGGCCGCAACCGAAGCCATTCGCCAGATTCGCATTCGTAACCTCGGTGGGATTATCATGATTGATTTTCTGAGACTGAAGAGCGATCAGGAACGTAAGCAACTCCTCACCCATATCGAAGATTTGGTAAATGATGACCCGTGTACGGTGCAAATTCACGGCTTTACCGCATTAGGACTCTTAGAGGTCTCGCGCCAGCGCCGCACCCCGACCCTGTTTGAACGTGTCGGGCATATGTTTGAGGAGGGGTGATTCTTACCATCTCTAAATTACCGCAGTTATTTATAGCTATGCTCATAAATATTTCGTCATCCCCGCGACAAGCCGAAGGCTTGTTGACACTGCGGGGATCTGGAATCTCGTGCAGCGAAGCTGCGCGTATATCCGGATCCCCGAACAGCGGTCGGCTTTGCCTACCTTGTCGGGGATGACGTTTGTATCAATGATTTCATACTTAACTATAGTCAGATTTTTTCAATTGGCATGATTTTCGCATAGCTATTCTTCAAACCTTACAAAAAGGCAGGTGGTGAAGATGAGAAATGGCGAAAAGATGATCAAACAACATAGTCAAAGTTTTAAATCTTTTTTGGTTTTGGTCGTAACGATTTTGGGCGGCTTGCTGATCTTGGCACCGTCGATGAGTTTTGCCGCCACTGCCCGCATTAAGGATATCGTGAATATTGAAGGGGTGCGTGACAATGCCCTGATTGGCTATGGTTTGGTTGTGGGGTTGAACGGGACGGGCGATAAGCTCAATAATTCGCCCTTTACGCAGCAATCCTTAATGGCGATGTTGGAGCGTTTGGGGGTTAATGTGAAGGGCGCCAACCTCAATACCGGGAATGTGGCCGCGGTGATGGTCACGGCCACTATGCCGCCCTTTCAAACCCAGGGGTCACGCATGGATGTGACTGTGTCCACATTGGGCGATGCCAAGAGTTTACAGGGGGGTACGTTGCTGGTGACTCCGCTCATGGGCGCGGATGGTGAGGTCTATGCGGTGGCGCAAGGCCCCGTGGCGATTTCGGGATTTACGGCGACCGGTGCGGCCCAAACCGTGACGCAAAATATTCCCACCAAGGGGCGCATTGCCGATGGTGCGATCATTGAACGCGAGATTAAATTTAGCCTTAATGACCTGCCGCAGGTGCGGTTATCGCTCAAAAACCCTGACTTTACTACGGCGCGGCGCATTGCCGATGCGATTAACGGCTTTACGTCGAACCAACTGGCTAAGGCGACCAATGACGCCACGGTGACGTTGCAAAAATCGGCTTATTATCCCGGCAGTATGGTGGATTTGATCACTGATATAGAGCAACTCCCCATTCAGCCCGACCAAGTGGCCCGCGTGGTGATTGATGAAAGTTCGGGCACGATTGTGATGGGTGCCGATGTGCGCGTGTCAACGGTGGCGATTGCACAGGGCAATTTGACGATCAAGGTCAATGAAACTCCGCAAGTCTCCCAACCCAATCCATTCGCCGAAAACGGCAACACGGTGGTGGTCCCGCGCACGGATGTGAGCGTCAACCAAAACAAAGACGCCAAGATGACGATTTTGGAAAGCGGCGTGACTTTGCAGGAATTGGTGACGGGATTGAATAAACTCGGTGTCGGGCCGCGCGATATTATCACGATTTTACAGGCGATTAAGGCCGCCGGAGCGTTACAGGCCGAAATAGAAACAATGTAAGATTCTGAACAGGTTCTGAAAGAACAGAAAAAAAGGATTAAAAAAATGCAAAATCTGGGCGTGAATTCTTCGCAAATTCTGGTGCAATCGGCCAAGCAACAATTGGGCGCAGACAGGCTTTTGGGGGCGGCGCAAACTATTAAGAATGATAAATCGGCGGCGGCGGCGAAGGATTTCGAAGCCATGTTTATTTCCGAGATGATCAAGCCGATGTTTGAAGGGTTAGAGGTCGATGATACGTTCGGCGGCGGCAAGGGTGAGGAAGTGTTTCGCGGGCTATTGGTTCAGGAATACGGCAAGCAGATTGCAGCCCAGGGCGGAATCGGGTTGGCCCATTTCGTGCAAGAGGAATTAATCAGGGCGCAAGGCGCGCAAAACGCGGGGCAAGACATGGGGCAAAGCGCGGGG
>JAEUKN010000048.1 GCA_016794305.1 Alphaproteobacteria bacterium
CAGTTTTTTGGACAGCAATGTGATTTGTTTTGTCAGGGGCTTTGACTTCTTCCCCAGTTGCTTTTCCTTTCACATCCGCTGTATCACCAGCTGTTTTAGTTGGAGGGGTAGCGTCTGCTGAGGAGGCTAGAGGGCTGCGGCTGGGTGTCTTCGCTCCGCAAACGGTTTTTGTGTGTTTACGGTATTCGTCGAAAATCTCTAATTTGTCTTTGTTTTTAGTTTCAGGCTTTTCTACAGCAACTATTCCAAATTTTTGTGACCGTTCATTTGCATTATGGTACATCTTGGCTGCTACTCTGTTATACGCCCTTACTTCAGCGTCTCTTTGCAATTCCTCATATCTTCTTTGCTCTTCTTCAGTCAGTTTACCGTCACGCTTTTTCCGCTCAAGCCTTTTTAGTTCTTCAGCTTTTTCTCTTGCGGACTTAATCTTTGATGGTGGCCAATTTCCTGAGTTTAACAAGTCCTCATCAACCATATCCAAATTATTTGGGTCATCCGTCCATTTGAAGAAATCGAGCAATTCCTTCGATGTCCATCTTTGCCCCGCAAAATCATGAAATGGTTGCTCATCCCACGCTTTTTGCGCCTCTGTCCTATTCATATCCTCACACGCGGCGGCGAAATCCTCTAAACGTTTTTGCTCCTCCTCCTGTTCTTTATCAGACAAAGCAAAAGGATTATCAGGGAATAATCGTTGTTGGAGTTTTTCAATCGCATAGTTATTAATCGTAAAATTACCACGAGCCGCAAGCTCCGCCGGGTTCAGGGTTTCCATCATTTTTTGAATCTGTTCATTATGCATGACATCGCACAACACCATCAATTCCCCCGGTGTCAATGTGCCAGATTCAATTAATTGTATTATGCTCATGCTCCGCGGGTCTTGGTCTTGTTTAATCGCATCGGGGATCGGACGTAAAAAATTCCCCGAATTCGGCATGGACATGTCCAATGCCCCCCCCATCGTGCCCCCCAATGTTCCAAGGGGCGCGTAATTGGCAATAGCCGTGGGGACCTCGCTATGCATCATTTGATAAATTTCATGAAAATCGCGAAGGCTCAGATGACCCAATGCCGCCCTAAATTCTTCGGTTTGCTCGGGTGTCAGTGCAGCCGCAGGAACCCGCGCATCGGGCAACAGATCGCGCCTCAAATTGGGCCGCCCATCTTGCGCGCCATGATACGCAGAGAGCACAGGACTATACTCCGGTCGATGACCGCCAGTATGATATCCGGAATGGGCAGATCCCCCATACATGCCAACTTCCCCCCAGAAGTTAGGTGTGAACCAAGCGGGTCAACGGCACTGATCCTATTCCAAAGAATGGCAGAATAGCCCATGACCCTATCTTAAGTATAGGGGGAAATTATTATGAAAATGTTAATTTTCAATAATTATATATAATTTTATGTTGAAAACTCACTCTTCGCCCAAATTCGGGGGGTGGCCAAAAGATGTTTTCAGGTGGGGATGAGTCACTTTCTTATTTAATCTTATATCAATTGTTGATAACAATCAAGTGTTTTGTGATGTGCGGGCCGCCGTGTGAAAGCAGAATCGCAAAATGCTCTAATATCCTCCCAATGCCCCCTGAAATTGCTGCAACTGGGTGAAATATTTACTGCGGGTGGATTTCAGGATTTTGGGCCATTGATCAAAGGGTGCGGGGGTGCCCACTTCATACCCCAATTCGTAGCCATAGGGGGTGGCTTCGTCCCATGCACGTGCTGCGTCTATGAGTCTGCTCATCTGCGCGGGATGTTTGACCAACCATTGAAAAATCGGCGGGGCGACGGATTGGGCCAATTGCTCTGTCTGTGCATGTGCGCGCGTGGGTTGCTTAAGGTCAGTGTTGGCGGTGGGCAGCGCCTGGTCCGCGGTTTTGGTTTTATTGCGGTCCCTGGTTTTTTCGGCCACATCATCATTTTTCGACTCGCTTGGCAATTTTCCCGCATAGCGGGCCTGATCAAAACTCAGGCGCAATTGCCCGACAAGGAGATAGAGCGCCGCATGCTCGTGATCGCCATTGAGAGAAAAAAGTTGCGCCGCAAGGAATAAAATTTGCGGGGAGACATGCGCGCGGTCATCTTCGATGGCCTTGATCAAGGCTTGTTTTTGGGCCGGTGACTTAAGCGGTTTAAGCTGCGCAAGCGATGGCCACGGCGCGAAATCTTCTTGCCTAATAAGGATTTTATCCATGGGTAAAGGGATATAATCTTGTGCGCTGATGGGGGCGGGGACAGAGTCTTTAGGGGAGGGCGTGGGGACGGATTGATCCAATGGGATATCACCCGATGGGATAGGGGAGGCCGAAGAAGAGAGCGGCGTCTGCGGTGGTTTTTTTTCCATCGGCGTGATCGTCATGCTATGCATTCCGCCAATTTTCGGCTCTGTCACCATCGGCGGATCGGGCAAGTTTTGGGCATGGACGGGCGCCAAAAAAAATTGAGTGAGAAAGAGCGTTAATGTCAAGAAAAAGCAGCATGATACATACCGGCGTATGATTTTGCTGAGGCTTGTTGTCGCGTTAATCATCTGTTAGTTTCTGTATGTGTAAACTTGAGTGAGTTAAGAAATTATAGCGGATTCAAGGTGGAAAATTAAGTGCCTAAATCTGATTTTTTGCTGCAGCTCTAAAATCTATTGACTCAACTGTTTAGTCAAATGTGTGTGAACTGAAATAATACTTTTCCTGCGTAGTCAAATTTTTATAGTCTTCGAGGTCATAGCAATGTCATCAGCACCGCAAACTTCCAAACATCTTACAGGCGTTGAGCGTTTTTTTGATAAGGATGAAATTATTGTCTCAAAAACCGATCTCAAGGGCCATATCAAATATGCCAACCGCGTATTTATGCGGGTGGGATTATTCCACGAAGCGGAATTAAAAGATGCGCCGCATAGTATTTTGCGCCATCCCGAAATGCCGCGCGCGATTTTCAAATTATTGTGGGAGACAATTCAAAACGGCAAGGAAATTTTCGCCTATGTGGTGAATCGTGCCGCCAACGGGGATCATTATTGGGTTTTGGCCCACGTGACGCCGAGTTTTGATGCATCGGGCAATGTCAACGGATATCATTCCAACCGCCGCGTGCCAGACCGCAGAACGCTCGATTCCGTGATCATTCCCACTTACCGTGAATTGTTGTCGATTGAGGAAAGTCATGCCAATCGCAAAGACGGTATGCAGGCCGCCCACCAACATTTAATCTCTCTTCTGAAAGAAAAAGGTTCAAATTATGACGAATTTATCTTCTCTCTCCAAAGCTAAGTTTTTCTTGGTCATCGTGTGTGGTTTTTCCCTATGCACCTTAGGATACGAAGTGTTTAGCTCCGGTTGGCAGTCATTGACCAATCTTTTCCTCCTTGCCCTTCTGATCGGCAGTGCCGTGAGTTTGGGCATGGTCCACAGGGCACAAAAGGAGCTTGAACGCGCCCAGCAAGTCTGCAAATTCTTGATTCAAGGGGACCTTTCGTACCGAATTTTGGATATCTCAGAAAAAGGAGAGATCGGGGAGTTACTTTATACCATCAATGATTTTGTGGATTACATGGATGCCTTTGTGCGTGAGGCAACCGCCTGTATGCAGGCAGTCAGTGAAAATAAGTATTTCCGCAAAATCCTGCCCAACGGGATGCGCGGTAATTTAGCTTATGGCAGCACTGTTATCAACAAAGCTCTCGCAAGTGTGGGCGATAAAATGAACCGTTTTGTCAATATTGCCAATGATGTCGATCGGTCTCTCACCAGTGTGGTGAGGGATGTTACAAACTCCGTGGATACACTTAAAAGCACAGCAAGCAACATGGAAAACACCGTACGGTTGGCCAATGAAAAGACTGAAGCCGCCACCACATCTTCAAATGATATGGCGATGTCAGTCGATACAATTTCTTCGGCCTCTGAGCAAATGTCGGCCTCGATTACGGAGATCAGCCACCAGCTCAACAAAGCTTCGCAAATTTCGATGAAAGCCGTGGAGGATGCGCGCCACGCCAAATCCACCGTGGTTGAAACGGTTGAAACGGCTCAAAAAATCGGTCAGGTTGTGTTGTTGATTGATGACATCGCCAAACAAACCAATCTGTTGGCGCTCAACGCCACGATTGAGGCTGCGCGGGCAGGTGAAGCCGGCAAGGGCTTTGCGGTTGTGGCCAACGAAGTCAAGACTCTGGCTGAACAAACCACTCAGGCCACCAACGAAATCCGCAAACAAATTGCCGCCATTCAACAGGCCACCGAATCTTCGGCCAATTCTTTTGAGCAAATTATGCATGTGATTGATGAAACTAATCTTTATACCTCCAACATTTCCGGTGCCGTAGAGGAGCAAAGTGCTGCCTCACGCGAAATTGCCAATAGCGCGCAACGCGCGTCAAACGGAACCATTGCAGTGTCATCCAGTATGGGTGAATTGGCCCAAGAAATCGCGGTGGTGAATGAAGCCGCGGGAGAGGTGATGACGCTCACCGATCTTCTCTCTAGCCGCACCGTGGCTGATGTTCAATCGCTGTTGGGCAAAATGGAACGCTTCATGGATGAGCTGAAAAAAGTAGCGTAGAACCCTGTTTAGGGTTTCCCCCTAAGAACCTGTTCATAATCTCGCTGCGGCACGGCATAGTGCTTGCCCATGACAAAAGTTGCGTGGGCCAAAGGTGGCATACCCAAGAGTGACATATCATCACAGGAATAAAATATTCATTTTATTCCTGCTTAGGCGGATATAGTCTTTTCAAGCAAAATATCCTGTTTTTGCAGAAATGACTCTATCGTGAAAAGGCTTTGATATGACTTCATCTATTTCTCTGGCAACCGAAATCGCAGGCAACAAGCTTGCCTCATGTCTTTATAATGCATCTGGTCCGCTTTGTTCGACTACCGATGAGCTTAATGCCATCGGAGAAAGTGCAGCAGGCGCAATACTCAGCAAAAGTGCGACATTGGAAAAGCGTGAGGGGAACCCATCGCCGCGTTATGTTGAAACATCATGGGGCAGCATCAACTCCATGGGGCTTCCCAATGAAGGATATGAATTCTACGCCGCCTATTCCAAACACTCAGCCAATTACAACAAACCTTATTTCATGTCTGTTTCAGGCCTCAGCCACGCAGACAACCTCCTCATCATCCAATATCTGGCTGACTTTACAAACATCGCCGGTATTGAGTTGAACTTATCCTGCCCCAATGTGCCCGGCAAACCCCAGACCGGATATGATTTCGAGGAAACTCACCGCCTTCTGGACATGGTCTTTGCGCAAAGCAAGCTCAAAATCGGCGTCAAACTCCCCCCATATTTCGATATACCGCATTTTGAAATGATGGCCGGTGTTTTGAACAAATTTCCGATTGCGTTTGTAACCTGTATCAACAGCGTGGGCAATGGGCTTGTCATTGACACACATTCGGAAACAACCGTCATCAAGCCCAAAAACGGATTTGGTGGAATTGGTGGCGATTTTGTCAAGCCCACGGCTCTGGCCAATGTACGCAAATTTTATACTTTGCTTGATAAGAATGTGGCCATCATTGGATGCGGCGGCGTCAAAAACGGCATGGACGCATTTGAGCATATTTTGTGCGGAGCCAGTGCCGTCCAGGTCGGAACTTGTTTTATGCGCGAAGGACCAAGCTGCTTTGCCCGTATTGAACAAGAACTTAAAGACATTATGCAGCAAAAAGGCTACTCAACCATAGCGGACTTCAAAGGCAAGCTTAGAACCTGTTCATAATCTCGCTGCGGCACAGGATTTTTGCGGTTTTTCGAGAACCGCATCGGATCGTACATAGATGTACGTGAGAAGCGGAAGCGCAGAAATGCCGTGAAAAGCCAACGCCGCAGTAGAGATCATGAACAGGTTCTTAGAGACTTATAGGCATTACCTGCTCTTTGCCGTGGCGATGATGCGCTCTAGGAACGCGCGAGGATAGATGGGCGGAGACTCTGCCAACGCCTGATGATAGATCACAGTGGCGGGTGTTAACCCGGGGAGGGTGTTGGCTTCGATGATCATGATATCTTCGCTCAACCGATTAAAAAATAAATCAATCCGCGCATAATTTTCAATTCCTAGAGAGCGCGCGATTTGGGCAATGGCTGACCTGATATGATCGCATTGCGCGGCGGTGAGAATAGAGGCCGGCGGCGGAGTGATATTGACCCCTGTGCCGCCCTGGAATTTTTCCTCTAACGAGAGCATATCGCCTTCGGCCACGGTAATGCTGGGGTTGAGGGCGCGGAGTTTGTTTGTACTTTTATTCCCGCCTTCATCGTCATTCACCACACCAATCGTGAGTTCAATCCATCCCTCCTTGGCCGTATATAACAGGCTACCCGATTTCGGGTTAATGCGAATGGCATCCACTTCGATATAGGATTCCAGCAGATAGCTCGATGATCGCGCGCGCGACATTTCCACGATCTCGCGCTGGCCTTCAAAGCAATTGGCGGGAATATACTCGGCCCCGGTCGCAATCAGTTCAACGTAAGTTTTAAGATCCATATCCGACCGCAAACGAATCACCCCGGCGGAGCATCCGTCGCTTTGCGGCTTGATGATAAAATTTTTCACCCCCAATTCGCGGCATAGCCCTGTCCAATATTGGTGATAATCCTGAGTGGTGAAGCCTTCAAAATCTTGGGGTATTTGACAAGCACGGCGCGCAGCCGTAATCACATGGGGGATGTTGGCGTCGCGCACAGCCAGACCGGTTGCGAATTTGTCCATACACAGCCGCGATGCATCCGCAGGAGAGCCGTTATAGGCCACCCCGGCGCGGTCCAGCATGGTTTGCAGCGTGCCGTCCTCTCCAATTCCGCCATGAAGCCCCAAAAATACGAAGCTTTTTGTTTCGGCGCTTTCGGCAATAAATTGCTCCAAACTCATGCTCACAGGATGCGGCCAGTCCTCTATCTGCGTCCCAATCGCGCTGAGCTTAAGACGCGCACGAAGCGGGGGAACCATGAGTTTGAGACGATCAAGAATGGCGGGAGCATTTTGACAGGATGCCAAAATTTCCTCCACCGTATGCAGCAAACAAAACATATAGGGCAATTGCCATACGCGATTGTCCGCATCCAATAAATAGGGCGTGGCTTCGTAGATTTTAGAGGCACGAAGTTTAAGCCAAATATTGGTGCCGCTCATGAGTGAGACTTGACGTTCCGCCGAAGCCCCACCAAAGATCACGCGGACCGGCTGGCGGTCCTGCGGCTGTATGGAAGGGGGCGGCAAAACTTTGCCCATAGTTTTCCCCAAGCGGCGGCAGGCAGAGCCGACAACCAAGCGCAGCATTTCGGCATGCGTTAACCCCACCCGCGCCGCTTGCTGGAACAGAAAACTATTTTGATCCATACCGCTGATCGGGTTGAAATCAGAGAAAATAATCCGCCCATCTTTGAGGACCCAGCCATCCAGCCGCGCAAAATCACGCATGCCCAAATAACGGTAAATGGCTTCGGCTTGGGTTTGAATTTGAGCAATTTTTTTATCATCGAATCGCGGCGGGCAATGATAGGCCACGCGTTCGGAGGGTAAATATTTACGGCGAAAATCAAAGATCGCATTGTCTTCATAACTGATGTGAATTTCGGTGGGAATGAAGGCCACGGGCGCGCCTTGATCATCCTCCACCAACACCACCGTAAATTCCTGCCCCTCACAAAACGGTTCAAGAATGGCCGTATGATCAATTTTTTTCGCAAAAATCTCGCCCTCTAATTTCCTCAATGTTTCCAAAGGGTCGCGGACAGAAAACACGCCGATGCTGGATCCTCCAGCGGCCGGTTTAATAATGGCGCGGGTTAAATCATGTTGTGCAAAAAAATCTTCGATTAATTGCGCGTTGAACGGATTGCCCTCACGCAGTTGGACTGAAGGCAACGTCTCATACCCCTTCTTCGCCAATAAAAACGCCGCGCGATTTTTGAAAAACATTTTGCGACAGGCCAGCGCAGGTGAGCCAATAAAGGGTAGTTCATAATCCTCTAACATTTCCTGCAAAGTGCCATCTTCGCCAAACTCGCCGTGGATGACGGGAAAAATCAGGTCAAATTGCTGCAATTTTTGCTGCAGTTCGGACTCATCTAGGCGCGCGCCGCTTTCCGCCAATTTGAAATCAAAATCACCCGGATTGTTGGAATAAATTTGCGCGGGGTTGAGTTGATAAAAATTCAAATGCGGATCAACATAAAACGGCGTGATGTGAATAGTCTCACACCCCAGATGATCCATGACTGAGCGGGCGGAATTGAGCGATATCCCACGCTCCAACGACGGCCCGCCGCATAACACGGCAATTTTTAAAATATCGGACGTAGCAAAGGATGACGGGTTTGGCGGGTCGTGCGGCATGATAAGATCAGAGAAATTAAGGGAAAAGTTTATGGGGAAGAGTTAGCGGGAGACGGCCTATCATAAGGTTAGTCGGGGTTTTAAATCAAGGGGCATAAAAGGAATTTGCAAAATTTACGCTGTTTTTTGTCGCGTGATGCGCCTATAAAGTCAATTATGAACGAATTTTGGAATGATGCGAATTATTATGGCGTTGTGTTTTTGCACCAATGGCTTGACGTGGTGTGGGTAATGATCGCCCCCCTCATTGTTCATCGCGGGCAACGGCTGAAGGCGATGATCTTTGCGCTTTTATGCGTCATTGTGCTGCGGCTTCAGGTTGAGAGCCTGGAACAGGTCGGCGTCCGCCATGGCTTGAGCGGGTTGTTTCACTGGCCGCTGCTCACGCGCGGTTTTGTGGTCTATGGCATCTTTAATCTGGTTTATCTGATTTTGTCGCGTTTTTCTCCCGCAACGCGCGGCCCGATTTACCTGGCCGCCACCTTATCAATCTTTTTCATGGCATTTATGGCCTCGACTATAGTATTGCTTATTTGAAATATCATCGCACATAATCAGATAGTCGGACGAATATGAAAAAAATTAGAACTGCCAAGGGGCGCAAGACATCCTCCACGCTCTGGATCGAACGCCAGCTCAATGACCCTTATGTAATGAAGGCTCAGAAAGAAGGCTATCGCTCCCGCGCGGCCTATAAATTGCTTGAAATGAATGAAAAGCACCAATTCCTTAAACCCCATATGGCGGTGGTGGATTTGGGCGCGGCACCGGGCGGGTGGTGTCAGGTCGCGCTGCAGAAAAAATGCGCCAAAATCGTGGCGATTGATTTGCTCAATATGGATGAATTACCGGGGGTCGATTTTTTTCAACAAGATTTTATGGCGGATGAAGCCCCGTCATTGTTGCGCGCAAAGCTGGACGGCGCGGCCGATGTGGTGTTGAGCGACATGGCCCACAACACCACGGGGCATAAATATACCGATCATTTGAAAATTATGGCGTTGGTTGAGGCGGCGTATGAGTTCGCAACCGAAATCCTTAAGCCCGGGGGCACGTTTTTGGCCAAAACTTTTCAGGGCGGCGCGGATTCTGAATTACTCGCGCGAATGAAGATTGAGTTTACCCAGGTCAAGCACCTCAAACCCCCGGCCTCCCGCGCGGATAGTTCCGAGCGTTATGTGCTGGCAACCGGATTTCGCCCGCTAAGAACCTGTTCATGATCTCTACTCCGGCGTTGGCTTTTCACGGTATTTCTGCGCTTCCGCTTCTCACGTACATCTATGTACGATCCGATGCGGTTCTCGAAAAACCGCAAAAATCCTTAGCCGCAGCGAGATCATGAACAGGTTCTAAAATCTTTCAATTAACGATTCTTTTAGGGGCTGGCACCATGCGTTTCTGGTGAAACCCAGCAAAAAATAAATGAATATTAAAGAAAAGGTTGAAAATTTGTAAAAATATGCTATAGTCATTGGCGTTGGAAGCTAAACGCAAGACAAAATTATAGGAAATTTGTTGATAAAACTTTTTAAGGTCAACGTCAAGGCGGTATTTTCATTTTCATATCGGTAAAGTTTGATAAAAATGAAACACTCATCACCCTTTGTTTTTCCCGTATTTGATGCGCCAGCGAAATTTTTATTGGAATTTTTTGATTATTTTCAACCAAAAGGATGTATCGGCATGGCTAAAACTGAAAAAGCGAAAAAAACTGTCTCCGTAAAAAATAAAGCTGTGTCCACTTCTTCGCGATCTTCAGCCGCCCGCGTGTCTGCATCCGCTGCCCAAAAATCCACCGCGCGCCCTGCGGCAAAATCAAGCGCGGCCAAGGCCCCTGTTAAGTCCCCTGTTAAGTCTCTGGCTAAGTCCCCTGCTAAACCGGCACCCAAAACAGCGGGTAAAGCCGTGAGCAAAACAACAACGGTAAAATCCGCTCCTAAAGCGGTTGTTAAGGCGGCGCCTAAGGCCGTCGTTAAATCCGCGGCGAAAGCTCCTGTTAAGGCTGCTGCTAAAAATTTGAAACCTGCGGCCAAGGTCTCGGCTAAACCCGCCCCCAAAGCTGCGGCCCAAAAATCGGCCAACACAGCGCCAGTCAAGGCGGTTGTTAAGGTGGCGGTGAAGGCTGTCCCAAAACCTGTCGTTACGGCAAAAACCACCACCAAAACAGCTGTAAAACCTGTTATTCAGCCTATGGCCAAAACCGCGCCAAAAGCCAAACCAAAGGCTGAGTCACAGGCAGCGGAGAAAACACCGCGCAAAATTTCGCAAATGGCGCAGGATGTTAAATCATCCGCGGCAAAACCGGCAAAACCTCAAGGAATGAAGGCACCGATTGTGGTCAAGGCTCCGCTCAATCAAAATATGCCGCAAATTGCACGTGCCACACCGGCGGCGGCTTTGGCCCCGCATAAGCTTGCCGCAACGCAATCTTCGGCCAATCTGGTCAAACCCGCTTATCGCCCGATTCAGGTAATTAACAAACCCCTCACCCCTGCTCAACCGCATCGCGCCATGGCACCGATGCAAAAACCTGCGGAAAAAGCAGAATTTAAAAAGGGTGATTACGTTTGTTATCCCGCCCATGGTGTGGGGGAGATTGAGTCCGTGGAAACCCAAATCATCGGTGGCATGGAAATTAAATTATATGCGATTGCCTTTGAAAAAGATCGTATGCGTTTGAAAGTGCCCGTGGCGCGCGCGCATGCCTCGGGCTTGCGGAAATTATCATCCGCGGGACGTATTGAAGATGCGATGAAAACCCTTCAGGGGCGTGCCCAAGTACGTCGCGCCATGTGGTCGCGCCGTGCGCAGGAATATGAAACCAAAATCAATTCCGGTGATCCGGTATCAATTGCCGAAGTCTTGCGCGACTTGAAACGCAGCAACGATGATAACGATCAATCCTATTCCGAACGCCAGATTTACCAATCGGCATTGGAACGTTTGGCCCGTGAAGTCGCCGCAGTTGAAAAAATCACGGAAATTGAGGCATCAGAGCGTTTGGAAAACATGATTCGCGGTCGCAAGGCCCGTGCCGCAGCCCAAGGTGAAACTGACGCCACCCCGGCCTCACTCAATGAAGAGGCAGCTTGATAACTCAGTTTCGTCTTTATCGGTCTGTGTAAAAATTATTATTTGATAAAAATGATCTGCGTTTTGCAGGTCATTTTTATTGAGAGTTGAATGACAGCCATACAAAATGCGACAAAACAAATATTTAGACCATTTTTCAATTCTACATTACCTAAAAATGGTCTAAAAAAGCGCCTTATCTTTGGCGGCAAATTTTTTTCCTAGACTGTTGGAAAGGGCTTGATTTCTTCATAAAAATTATGTAGTTTCTGGCACGTTTTGAGTTTGGGGCGTCGCCAAGCGGTAAGGCAGCGGTTTTTGGTACCGCCATTCGTTGGTTCGAATCCAGCCGCCCCAGCCATCTAGTCACCGGTTTGACACGCGGTGAGAGAATATACCCCAAAAGCCCCACATTCTGCGCCATTTTGCTTAAGCCATCTTTCCGACACGCACTGAGAATTTGAGTTCTGAAGCTAAAATGCCTACTTTTCTCAGCGGGCATTATTTCGGCGTGTCGGATTTTTAGAGGGTTAAACAGCTTGAGGAATATCGAAAGTGCTGAAAATAGCCGTTCCAACATATGACTCGGAATAACTTTCCCGCAACGCTATTTCCTTAATTGTTTTTCCTGAAAAATGCTCATCCCGCCAAATATAACCCTGCACCAGCTTCTTAAGCTGCTCGGGAGGTAAGTCAAAGATATCACGATCCGGCTTTTCAGGTTCTATGACCAACGCACCCTTTTTGACTCTGTGAGTTGCATAGGGAGAAATGATGGTTGCATTCTCTTCATGGCAATCAATTTGCATTCGACTTATTCGTACAAAAAGTTGAACTAGTTCCTGCACTTTCAATGTAATTTCGATGCGCTCAGAATGAATCGTAATTTTTTCTAAAGCCGCCTCGATCAGATGAGTCATGTGAATTGAACTTTGTATCTCTGATATTTTATGGAGAACTTCAGCATTGTTATCTTGTTCAAGATTTAAGAGAGCACACATTTTTTCAGGACTTCTTAAATGTGCCCTCAGAATATCATCGACCGCGGTTTCGATCTCATGAGCTGGAAGTCGTCCCAGCAAACCATCTATATGATCTCTCATCTGGATAATATTCTGGCTGATATAATACCGGTACTGCTTCTTACCTTTGGCCGTATATCCCGGTGTGTAAAGAGTTCCATCTGCGTCAAACAAAAGACCCTTTAACAGATTAGTCTCCCTTGAAGTTTTATGCCCCTTACATACCGAAGCATTATGGGTCTGTTGCGCGATGATATTTTGGTATAATTTGGTGTACAAATACTGTCGGCATTGAGAAGGAATGAGCAGAGG
>JAEUKN010000049.1 GCA_016794305.1 Alphaproteobacteria bacterium
TCAGGTTGGAATTGTATAAAATCTGTTCCCCTAAAAAAGCCCTTAAGATTTTCTGCAATAGCCTTTAAATAAGCATTTCCGGCCCCATGAGAATGGAGATCATTAACTTTTTTTAGACAATTAGCATCAATATTTATTATGACTATGCATTGATTCTCTAATTCTTGCCTTCTACTTTGAGCCGTATGAGTCCACGCAGTAGTTAATTTCACTCCAAGATATTTTTGTACAAATTCCAAATCATATGCATTAATACCCTCTGTGGTTTTAGCAAAATAACTATATAGCGCCCTCAGCCCACGGATATTCAGACAGCCGGTAAGGTGGTCCAAGTATGCAATACCGCCCAGATACTCTAATTGCCTCTCCAGCTCCGCGATTCTTCTTTTAGCAGCAGCCAACCGCGCCGCTACATCATCAGGCTCCCTGCAATCATTCCAATCTTCACCCGACATCATCACACCATAAAACATTAACATAATATTAATAATATATTATGTTCTAAACTTCAACAAATCTTAAGTATAGCTATTGAAAAAATCACTCAGAGCATTTTGCATATCCTTGCTCCGGCAGCCCTATCCGGGCCGCGCATCAAGTGCGAGGTTATGGAATTTGACGGTTGACGAGAAACAAATATTTAGACCATTTTTTGATTCTACATAACCGAAAAAATGGTCTAGTGTGAATGTGCGGATTGTCGCAGCTTGGCTTGCTCAAACGCATCGAGCATATTGACAACACCCTGCATGAAATTGCCGGATGGGTGTGTCCAGATATGATGCGTTGCATCAATAAATGTCGCCCCTAGAGCGGCATAATATTGGCAGTTTTCGGGGGTGAAATCCCCTTCGATCGCGATTGCGGCCTCCGTTGCGGTCACCCACCAGATGAGATGATCCAATAAAGATCGGCCCCAGCCACTCTGGTCCGCCGAAGGTGCCGCGCCGATAATCGGGTCCAAATGGCTTATGCCCTCCCCCGCATGGAGGGTGATAAAATCCAGTTCCAACGATATTGCCGATTTCGCGCCTTCAAAACTCGCGGTGCGCAAGCCGATAATGGCTTGTTCAGGTAATAATTTTCGCGCGGTTGAACAATTTTTAAGGGATGCACACAAAACCCCGTCCGCGCCACATGCGCGCGCCAATTCCACATCATCATAAATCAGGAAAATAAAGCCGTTGCGGCGACAAGTTTCGGCATAACTCGCCGCAATGGTCGCATGGTCAATTTGGGGCGATTTTTCCGCCGCCACCGCGGGCCGATATTCCACCACATGACGATTAATATCATAAGTTGAAAAGCGGTTGGCCGCGTGGAGTGCCTGACCCAACTGAAAATTCTGTTTATTATGATCATCCGTTGCGGGCAAAATAATATAAAGCCCACAGGCCGGGGCGGCGGCGCCACTGCCTAGGTCATCTTGCGCATTTGCGGGATCATCCACCATGTTATTGTGCGAATCCATCTTTTAAAATCAACGCTCCATCATCCATCAACCATCATATGGCGGGGCTATACATGCATAATTTTGAGGGCATTGACAATCCACTGATCCACGAATTCGCGGTTCAAGTCATCGCCCACCGTCATCAGGTGAAAAAACAAACTGCCGTAAATCATATTGCAAGACATAGGGATATCAAGCGCAGACGGGAAAGCCCCGCTCGCCACACCCGCCCCCAGGATGCTTGATAAAATCTCGCGGTGATGCGCCATAAATTTTTCTTCAAAAAGCAATTTCATCTCTGCCGAGCCTTGGCTTTCCGCCAGAACCCCCGCCATAATCCGCCCGTTGTGCCCCAAACAAATCTTGGCAAACCGTTCCATTTGACGCACCAAAGACTCTTCAGGCTGCGATAAATCTATCGCCGCAGGGGCCGCATTCATATGCTCCGTCACCGCGTCGAGGATCAGCGCAACCTTATTGGCCCACCAGCGATAGATCGTGGTTTTCCCCACGCCGGCATGCTTGGCCACCGCTTCGATTGTGAGCTCACGAGCATTGATTGTCATCAACAATTCATAGGCCGCAACCAATATGGATTGGCGCGATTTTTCCGACCTTGGCCGCCCCGCAAGCTTTGATTTTTGCGCCGCCGCCACCGAATTCACAACATCTTTAGGCTCCGCTTCTGCGTCTTCAGACTTAAGCAGCGAATTTGCCGGTAGTCTTGCGGTTGATTTTGCCGTTGATTCTGTCTGTCGCCCTGATGGTGGGGCAGACAACTCAAATTCACGCAATTTGATCGCGAGGGAATTCATATTGGAAACTTTCTACTGGATATCTAGACCATTTTTCTGTTATATAGACTCAAAAAAATGGTCTAACTATTTGTTTTGTCGCATTTTGTTACGATTAACCGGCTTCCACTTAATCGCAAAATGCTCTAGGGAGCAACATTAAGCCGCAAACAGATCAGGAATGCAAGCAAAAGCATTCCCGTTTTTTATTATTTTTTCACGTCAGCCCCAACGCATGACGATCGCCGCGCCCTTGTCACGCGCAGGACACGGTACAAATAAACTATTCGGATGAGATCATGTCGGAAAGCAAATGATGTTTGCCGCCCAATTCGGCCATTAATCGCGAGAGCTCAAGCTGAGCCTGACGATTGCGACTGACGGCAAAATCAATCGAACGACATAAAAGATCAGGATTCGTCAAAACATAAGATTTGCAGATATAATCTTCGATTCCGGCTGCAAGCAACGTGCGCGCAATTTCCTTGCTGTCGCACCAGGTCAGGGCCACAATCGGCACATCGCCCAGAAAACTGCGCGCCTGAACCAATGTGTCATGACCGTCCGTTGTGTCCGGCAAATGTAAATCCAACAGGACCACATCAAAGTCAGTGGGATTGAAACTCAAATGGCTTTTCGCCCGCTCTATCGTATCAAAACACACAACCGTATAAGATTGTGCACAAGGGTGGTCGCGCATAATACGTTTAAACATAAACGCATCGCTTTCAGAATCTTCAATCAGCAAAACTTTTTTGATTGATCCGGCCATTGTCATTTTTTTCTCCAAAACCATCATATTTTTAAAATGAACTATTGACTCAGTTACAAATTATACTATCTTAAGTTATATAAAAATCGTTACAACAACTTTAAGACGCAGAAAAAATAATTAAGAAAGATAGATTCACTCCACACCTAATTTTTTAGTTTTAAAGGTCATTTGTATTTTAGAAGTTTGTATTTTACAAGCGATTCTCATTTGGGAATCCCCCCGTTCGGGCATTGGGCCTCAACAAGCTCGTTCTCAATGCTCTGTTTAATGCCCGGCAGAATATGAACCTCCCATCAGGCTCAAAAGTTCCGAAGTCTGGTCCAGTTCCTTTTGCATGTCGCTCTTTGACATTTTGAAACTTTCATGACGGCCAATCGCAAACTCCACCACATGGCACAGCAATTCCGGCTGACGAATAATAAGGTTTTTATAAACGTAGTCTTGCGCCCCTACCTCCAGCATATCCAACGCCATGGCGTGATCTTCGAGACTCGTCAAAATTACAATCGGCATACGTTCTTTATAAGCTGATAACCTGGAATATGTGTCATGGGGGCTTTCAGAATCAGGCAGCCCCAAATCCAATAATACTGCATCAATCTGTGGATGAGTTTCCAACATCTCTTCCGCCTCCGCAATCGTGGTCGCGCGCAAAATTTCGCACCCCATCGGCATATGACGTTTCAAAATTCGTTCCATGACATAGTAATCAGTATCGCTATCCTCCACCAATAAAAGATCAAACCCGACATTTTCATGTCGTAGCGAACGATGCGATGCTTTAACGTCATAGCCCTCAGATTTTGTTATATTTTCCATGAAATTTCCCTCCCACGTATTTATTTGAACAAGTAAAACAAATTGTTAAATCACTCAACTGATAACTCAGATAATTAGTAACCCAAGGTCATTAACACATATAATCTTACGCATTCCTTTTTGCTACGCACAACCATAAGTAATAATATCGCAGAATCATTACTTAAGTGTATATCTTTTAGTATAACCTATTTTTTATAAAAAAAATACAAAACTATTCGTTTATCAATAAGAATATTATTAAAATATAGAGAAAATTTTATATAAATATTTTTGTAAATTTAGATTATATTTCAATAACTAAAAAGACTTTATGTGAGAATACCTAGGATAAACGCCCGGCGATCCCCCGGCGGAATCATTGATTCGCAACGTTGACCACGGCGATAACTTTAAATTGAAAATCCACTCTCCTTTCATTCTAAATTGATTTAAAATTGACACAAAAAATAGTGAACTTAAAAAAGCGACGCAGGACGCGCGATTGATGCACGCGCAGAAATCTTTAGAACCAAACCTCACAAAATGTGATATTTTAGTCACATAGAATTTATTTTTTGGAAGTCAAATCTTCATATTTTTTATAGGCCATTTTCAGGATGGTAAAGGCCATATTGACTTGCTTTAAAATCTCCTCACCCTCGGGATTTCCGCGGTTATGGTCAGGGTGATATTTTTTGACCAACGACCGGTAACGGGCATTGAGTTTATCGAGCGTGAGGGGGGGACTAAGCTCCATAATCCGCATGGCCTCCGCCTCTGGCGAGGGCTGGGGCGAGGCTGCGCGGGAATGGTTTGATGAGTGGGTGCGCGATTGCGTTTGCTCCTCGTCCTCTTCATCCGTGAAATTTTGAAACCGTTCGCCGCGCTTGCGCAAGTCTTCGGCACTTCGGAAATCGGCGCCATGAAACCCGGGACCATAGAAACCGGCCCCGCCCGCCAACCCGTCATATCGGCGCGTGGGGCGTTCCCACACGGTGCGGGTATTGATATGATGTTCAATATCTTCGGGCGACATGCCGGAAAAAAAATCCCAAGCTTTGTTATATTCCTGAACATGAGTCAGGCAAAACCAATAATAATCCTTCAACCCGCGGTCTTTGGGGGCGCGATAATCACCCGATTCTGTGCAATTCGGCATATCGCATTTATGGCGACCGGGGGGGATCGGCTTAGTGCCATCCTCAAATTCAGGCGAATTAGGCTTTAAAATAATTTTGGGCATGACAGATTAAGTTTATTCATTTAACAATACATACAGAACATGAAACCCCATCAGGAAGCCCCATGCTGCGCGACCATATCATTGAAAAACTGACGCAAAAATTCAAGCCTTATTATTTGGAGGTTGACGATTTCAGTGAACGCCACAAAGGCCACGCCGGATATGGCGCATCGGGCAACAGCCATTTTTCCGTGATCATTGTTTCAGATTGTTTTGAAAATCTCCCCCGCCCCGCGCGGCACCGATTGGTTTATGAGGCCCTATCATCAGAATTCACCCAGACACTCCACGCGCTCCAGCTTAAGACAATGACGAGGGGGGAGTATGAGGTGCCCGCGTGAGTGGGCTTTTGAAACTCAAACAACCTCACACTGCATTAGCTTTTTTATGGTTCTACAATAGAGGAATAAATACCCTGTTAGATCATTCATAGAATCAGCTTGCTCGCTGCTAATCTCACCTGACTGAACTTTTCTTAAATAGATGCCAATGTCTTCTTTTGCAGCAAACCAAAACGCTCGACGATAACCAGATAAAAAGAGTGTTTGGAATGTGTTTCCATGTTGTCTAAGCTTGGCATGCATGTTTGGAAATATTTGCGCCAATCTACTATCTCTGGCTAATTTGTTGAAAGCAGAAACTATGTTATCACAAGCATCTAAGACGGAATTCGGCTCAGCCAAATCATTAATGTCACGCTTAATTTTTAAAGTTACGTCTTCAATAGTATCCTTGATTGCGCGAGAGAACGCTGTTCCATGTGTATGGCCAAGGTCACCTTTTGTAATTATATTGATAATTCTTGGGTCAATTCTTTTAAAATTTAAATATAAAAAATAATTTGGAATAACCATATCTTCTTCGGGTAAATAATTTTTAGGTTCATTATTATTAACATACAAAATATAACTTCTTAAAAAATCTGATGATTTTTTTGCCAAAAATCCGGCTATTGTGTTTTTTCTTTCAATAACTGGCTGCTTATTTGACTGAAGTTCATTGGTGTATTCTGCAAGTTCGCTGCAAAATAAAAATGACCCTAAATCGAGATAATGCTTTGTATAACGGCCGAATACTTGCTCTAAACGTTTTTTATCAGCATCACGTCCCCTTATAATCATCCTCTTCACCAAGGGGCGGGCGATGCGGAGGGTTCGACTCTCCGCTTGCGGTCCCATAACCACGTTTTTAATCAGCGCGGTTTCAAGCGTGGGGAGTTTTGATAGTATAGATGTGGGCGCGTGGTTGAGGGTGAGCACACTGAGGTGACTTTTGACATTCGCCGGCGCCGCTGCCCGCAAACACTCCGTGCATTTATTTTTAAGCCATTTGAACATATCATGCCCGCAACGAAAGAAGAGATTATGCGGTTTATATGAAAAAATGGCAAAAAAATCAAGATATTTTCATAAGCTTTACAATAATTCTTTTGGATTCAATAGCTTATATGCCAAAATCAACACAACACTAAACAACGCCACCCCGCCCAATTGATGCAACACCGCGAGCGGTAAGGCCACCTGAGTGATAAGCGTGGCCACGCCCAATCCCAATTGCATCATCACCACTATGCATAGCAGCACCGCCAAAAATTGAAGCTTTGGGGCATCCCCCGCATTTCTCCGCCCCCACTGCAAGCTGCGAAAGGCCAGCCCCAGAACAACAACGGCGGTGACCATCGCCAAAACACGGTGGGTGAATTGCACATTGGCGGGATCACTTAAAAATGGCGCGTGCCCCAGCTCCGGCGGGTACAAATGCCCGCCCATCATCGGGAATTCATTATAAACCATCCCGGCATCGAGCCCCGCGACCATCGCGCCCCAGATCATAGTGACAAACACCGATAGCAAACTGGCAATCGCGTGGAGCTTAAGCGTAAGCGGCGGCGGCTTTAAACTCACCCCCGCAAACTCAGTTCGTTTCAACACCAGCCCTATGACCAGCCATATGATAAGTGCGTAAATCAGCACCGCCATGCCGAAATGCGCGGCCAGCCGAAAATGCGAGACATCGGGCCGATCGGCCAAGCCGCTCTTGACCATAAACCACCCCAATGCCCCCTGCCCCGCGCCCAGCACCAAGAGCAGGAGGTATCTTTTCCGCTCCGCCCGGCCGACCCACCCGCGCGCCCAAAACCAAATCATCGGTACCGCAAACACCACGCCGATCAACCGTCCCCACAGACGATGCAGCCATTCCCAAAAATAAATTTTCTTAAAATCGTCCAATTCCATCCAGGCGTGTTTGGCGGCGAATTCGGGGGTTTTTTGGTATTTTGCGAACTCGGCGGCCCATTCCTCCTGCCCCATCGGCGGCACGGCGCCTGAGATAGGCTTCCATTCCGTAATCGACAACCCGCTTTCAGTCAGGCGCGTAATCGCCCCGATCGACATCATCGCCACAATCATCGCCGCACATATGATGAGCCAACAGAGTTGATATTTCTCGCTGTGATTTCTAACGTCCCCACCCTGCGGCATGATGAATCCTTTATTTTAAACCCAAATATCTGTATATATTAGGCCGAAATTTATGATGTGTCATTACCTCAATAACTTTTAGCGTCCCCATTAGCTTCCCAAGGAGCCAAGATCATGTCCCTGACTGAACCCGCCCAAGCCGAAACATTCACCACCGATGCCCTGATCATCGGCGCGGGGCCTGTCGGGTTATTTGCGGTGTTTGAGTTGGGCTTGCTCGATATCAAGGCGCATTTGATTGATATTTTGGACCGTCCGGGCGGGCAATGCACCGAACTTTATCCCGAAAAGCCGATCTATGACATTCCCGCCTATCCCATCATCACGGGCCAGGAACTCACCGATCGCTTGATGGAACAAATCGCGCCGTTCAAGCCGGTGTTTCATCTGGGGCAGATGGCGGTGTCATTGGAAAAAACAACGGATGAAAAATGGTTGGTGAAAACGGATTTGGGCACGGAAATCACCGCCAAGGTCATCATCATCGCCGCCGGCGGCGGGTCGTTCATGCCCAAAAAACCTGCTTTGGCCGATATTGAATCCTACGAAGGCCAATCGGTGTTTTACGCGGTGCGCAAGATGGATCATTTCAGGGGCAAAAATATCGTGATTGCGGGCGGCGGAGATTCTGCGCTCGATTGGACCATTAACCTGCTGAATGTCGCCAAGAGCGTGACGTTAGTCCACCGTCGCGATGATTTCCGCGCGGCGCCCGATAGCGTGAATAAAATGCGCGAAGCCGTGGCCGCGGGCCACATGACGCTCAAAATTTGTGATTTGGTCGGCCTCTCCGGCGATGCGCCCGCCCTTAAAGGGCTGCATGTCAAATCAAAGGAATTGGGCGAGGAATTTTTGCCCTGTGATACTTTGCTGGCCTTTTACGGCCTGACAATGAAATTGGGGCCGATTGCCGATTTCGGCCTCAACCTCCATGAAAATTTAATCCCCGTGGACACGGAAAAATTTGAAACCTCAACGCCGCAGATTTTTGCGATTGGCGATATTAATTACTATCCCGGCAAATTAAAATTGATCCTCTCCGGTTTCCACGAAGCCGCCCTGATGTCGCAACAGGCCTTTCGCTATATCTTCCCCGATAAAAAATTGCGCTTTCAATATACCACCTCCTCCAGCGACCTTCAGGGAAAATTAGGGGTTGCATAGTACACTCTTTATTTGCGCATATTTAATGCTTGTGACTCGCATTTTTTGCGCGCTATGTAATATATATTTAATAAATTTAATTATATAATTATATATAACGTAACTATATTTTCGGGGGATATATATGATTTTTGACCTATTAGCCTTTATACTCATATCTGCATTTGTCGTATTCATTTTATCGCGCTTTTTTGTCAATGTCGGATCAGACAAAATCGCCATTATTGAACAACGCTATATTGGCGGCACATTAGAACCGGGCCGCGTCTTTGCCATGGAAAACCAAGTGGGGATGAAAGCCAGCTATCTCGCGCCCGGACTACACTTTGTTATGTGGCCGATTATGAGCGTGGTAGCCAAACCAACCTTTATCACAATTGCCGCCGATGAATTGGGCATTGTTGAAGCGATTGACGGGGCTTCGCTTTCCGCGGGGCGTATCTTTGCCGATGACCCGGCGGGGAATGTGCATGATAATTTCCAAGACTCCGTAGCATTCCTAAAAAATGGCGGTATTCGCGGAAAACAGCTCCGTTTTTTGACAAACGGAACGTTTAAGATCAATCCTTATTTGTTCAAGGTCACCAAAATCAAGAAAGTCGTTGTGAAGGAGGGGCTGATTGGTGTTGTAACGGCCATGGACGGTATTCCGCTCAAGGCCGGACAATTGCTGGGTAGCAGCGTTGAGGGGCACTCTTATTTCCAAAAGGCCGATTCATTCTTAAAAAATGGCGGGCAAAAGGGGCCGCAAACTGATTTCCTACGCCCCGGAACCTATAATATCAACACGGAAATTTTCAAAGTAGAAATCCATCAGGCCATCCGTATCGGCGAAAACCAAATTGGTATTGTCGAGGCGCGTGACGGTTTGCCCATGGATTACACAGACGTGGTGGTGCAAACACCCGATGGGCATAATAATTTCCAAGATGGTCAAGCCTTCCTTGATAATGGCGGGTATCGCGGACCTCAGGAAAAAATCCTGACCCCCGGTATGTATTATATCAACCCTTATTTATTCTCGGTCACGATCAGGGAGCAAATTCAAGTCTCTCGCGGTGAGGTCGCCGTGCTGATTTCAAACATTGGCAAAGACCCATCCGAATACACATCCGAGGATTCAAAAGATGATGCCGCATTAAAGGACGGCGGAAAAACCAAGCATGTGGTCCCCAAAGGTTTCCGCGGAATTCAAAAAGAAGTTCTGGGGCCCGGGGCCTATAACATCAACCCGCTGGCCTATACATCCCTTATCATTCCCACCACGACACGCTCGATTGACTGGAGTGCGGAGCCGGCCAAAAAAGGAGCTAATGTCCCTAGTTTTGATCCATTCCAAGTGG
The DNA here is from genome assembly GCA_016794305.1 of Alphaproteobacteria bacterium. Taxonomy (GTDB): domain Bacteria; phylum Pseudomonadota; class Alphaproteobacteria; order Micavibrionales; family Micavibrionaceae; genus UBA1573. Next base: position 10,057 of record JAEUKN010000049.1, read on the forward strand.
TTTCCCATGATGGTTTCCCGATGCGGATTGAGGTACGGTGCCAGTATCGCGTATTGCCCGAAAACGCGCCCTATGTGGTGCAGAAACTGGGGTCCATCGCCGATCTGGAATCAAACGTGATTCACCCGCAAATTGATGGGATTTTCAGGGCGCAGGTTTCTCGTTCCCCCGCCATTGCCTTCCAACAAAATCGCGCCGAGGAGCAAAAAGCAGCCGAAGATGTCATCAGGGCGGATCTGGCGAAATATAAAGTAGAGGTGGTGTCGGTGATGATCACCAACATCCATTTGCCGGAGGCCCTGATGCAGACCACTCAGCAGAAAAATCTGGCGGAGCAGGAAAAATCCATGTTCGACGCCAAAAAAGAAGCCGAGCAACGCCGCATTGAGTTTGAAAAAACTAAAACCGAAGCCGATGCTCAGGTCGCAATTATCACCGCCGAAGCCGGGATTAAAGTGGCACAACACGAAGCCAGACAAACTGAAGAACGGGCGCGCGGTGACGCAGCCCGAATCAGAATGTTAGCCGAAGCCGAGGCAGCCCAAACCAAACAGGTGGGTGACGCCGAAGCCGAAGTCATTCGTTTGAAAGGGGAAGCCCAGGCCAAGGCCTATCACGATCAGGTCAACGCCCTGACCGCGCAGGGTGTGACAACGGTTGAGGTGGTGAAATCCATCGCCGAAGCCGGGCTGAAAATTACGCCGGATATTCAAGTTTCGGGCAATTTAGGGGGTGGTGCCGGCGACACATCGGGACTTGTTCAGGTTCTTTTGGCCCAAATGGTCAACCAGAAAAAAGACACGGCCGCATAAACCATATAAAATCAAACAATATTTTTCATGGGGGGAGAGGCAGTGCCTTTCCCCCCATCACTATGCTCCTCTCGCTATGGCCCGCGCTATGGCCCGCGCTATGGCCCTCTTGCAAATCGCTATCGAAATGAGGTTATCCCGGCCTGCCGTCAATCAATGATTTGACCACTGACGGATCGGAGAGCGTGGAAATATCACCCCTCACCACCCCCAAGATACAAAACATTAAAAAAACGTAAAAAATTATCAAAAAATGTCTTGACTGCTCATTACAATAATCATAAAGGTTATGCAAACAACCATTTAAAAACAGTGAGAGGTAAATTATGACTTTTGAATACGCACCTGACTTAAAGAAAGCCGAAGAAGAGCTTGCAAACCTTGAGAAGGTGGAATCATCTGGTGCAATCCCTGATGTGCTGAACATTGCTCATGCCCTCCTGCGCATTAGGCATCACATTGGTCAAAAGCCAGACGATGAGGGAATGTCTATTCTAGAAGATGCACAAAAAGTTGGCATTGGTTTATGTTTAGCCGCTGCCTACGAAACGGTTAAACGACTTCAAAATGCGGGCGAAGGCCTTACTTTAAGAGATGTTCGTAATTCCATCCTTACTCTTAAACTGTGTATTGATCAGGGCACTCAAATGATTATGACACACGGAACAGACGAAGAACGTGAACGTGTTTTTGGAGAAGGGTATAGGGAATATCTTCATCTTTGCAAAGGCGACCTCCTTGTAGCTCACAGTGAGGCTGCAATAGAAGTCTGCTATGAAGCGGCAAATCAAAAATTGCTCGAGCTTGAGCAATATATACAAAATCCAGACGCATCAGATTTTAAATTTGAAACTTGTGAATCTTGGCGTTTGGAGGATGTTGCGAATCTCCTAAATGTCGACGAAACTTTTCTTTTTACCCCTAATCGCGAAGCGAGAAATAGGAAAGATGGCCTAGTCTCAAGATTAGCAAGTGTGGCGATTAAATTTAATTTTATTGAAATTAAAAGAAACCTTGCGGACTTAAAAACTTTAATTAATGATCCTAGCTGTACAAATGATCTTCCGTCAGACATTGGAAATTGTACTCAAAGTATTGAGAACCGCCTTCGAGATACGAAAGAAAGAATTCCATCGCTTGCATCCCTTAAAGAGCAAGATCAAGCGATACAACAGCGTGATCATGTTGCCGCAAATTTCAGGCCAACTATCCGCACTATGCTTCTTGACGCAGCCAGAAATACACATCAAGCTATACAAAACCCTGATGCTTCTACAGAAGACGTCATTAGCGAGCAGGCCGAGCGTGCTCTGCTGCTGTGTACTTATGCTATAAATATGAGTGAAGGAGACGCCACTGGGGAAGCAATAGATCGTATGAGATCTATTCGTGCGACCGCTGTTAACGCATGTCTTGACAAGGCCGCCGCGTTGAGTGAAGAGTTTTTAAGTGGCAATGAAAGCATGGATGTCGCCACGAAGGGTGTTATTGAAAGCTTTAATATAATGTCATGCAGACCCACCCCCGATGGGGAGATTCCGGAGGGAGCCGCCGCTGAATTATCGCAACTTGTAATTGGATTATACCAAGTCCCCCTTG
>JAEUKN010000004.1 GCA_016794305.1 Alphaproteobacteria bacterium
AAAATATAGATGTTCAGCAGCAAAAAATCGCTGAATTAGAGCAAGAGGTAGAAAAACTGCGCGTGCAAAATTCGCGGGTGTTGTTGCAACGGCAGGAAGGTCCTTCACAAGACGGGAGCGGAACAGCCGGCGCAGTTCTTGGCTCGACGCTCAGTGAGCTGCAAAATAAAGTGAGTGAGTTGAGTGATCAGGCCAAAAATTACTCCCAAACCATTGAAGACTTTAAAAACGGCAGCGTGAATGAACGGCTGCAAAGCGTTGAGCAGAGCATTCAGGGCTTGGCGGATCACACGCGTGCCCTAGGGTTACAGGGGTTTTTATATAGACTGCAAAATCTGCAAAGCTCGGCACAGGGACAAGAAATCGTGGAGCAGTGGATGAGCTCTATTGCCGGCATGACTCTCGGTACAGATACAGTGCAAGGAGAAACACAAGCGGCGAATAAGGAATCCCCGGACTTTGACGCCGCCCTGACGCAATTACAGATGAGCGATCCGCAATTCGCGGAAACTTTTCGTGATGTCGCGCCGGAGGATATCAAGGCCGCCATTATGTTGATGGCCATGGCGCAATTGCGCAATTCGCTCGAACGCGACCGCACGTCCTTTGACCAGGATCTCAATATCCTTAAACTGACTTTGGCGCGCGATAATCCGGAACTGGCCAAATCCATTGATCAACTGGCACCCAAAGCCAAGAGCGGCGTTCTGACTCCGCAGGGCCTATCGAAAGAATTCCGTGCGATGAGCGGTGAAATCATTGCCGATTCGCTCGCGGGGAAAGATGTGTCGGTGAAGGATAAAGCCATTGCGCGTTTGGGCGATCTGGTGAAGGTTGAAAAAAATGGGGCGCAAATTTCGGGCACAAGGGCGCAGATTCAGGTGGCGGAAGCGCAAAAATTATTGGATCAGGGCGATATTGCCGGGGCCATGGCGATTTTACAGGAAACCCAGGCTGAACAAGGCACTGCGCAAGAGGGCAATTCCGCAGGGAATGACCGAATTAATGCGTTTTTGAGTGAGGCGCAGGCCACGTTGGCCGCCCAAAATTTACGGCAGAATTTGCAAAATAAAGTTTCGCTCCAACTCAAATCCATGATCTCTGCGGTTCGCCCGAGGGGATATACGGGGGGATATACGGGGGGGCGCGGTGCCGGTGGTTCAGCTGGTGGTGAATACATGGTCAAACCCGGGGTGTTGAACGGAGGTAATTTTTTACCCCCTGAGCTCAAATCCTTGCTGCCGAGTGCGCCCGAGCCATCTCCCCCCGCGGCACCGTTATTGCCCTCACCCATTGGGGGTGGCAACCCATGATCAGGAGCTTGTTTTATCTCTTAAAAATTATTCTGCTGGTGGGGAGCGTGAGCTATTTGGCCTCCCTTCAGGGGAATGTCACGCTGGGGTGGCAGGATTATCGCGTCACCATGGGCATGAATTTTCTGGCGGTGATGGGGTTTGTGGGGTTCTTGTTGCTGATTGCACTCGCCGGAATCATTCATGATATTTTGGCCATTCCGCGCACACTGGCCCGTTATCGCGCGCAAAGGCGCCGTGAACGCGGATATAAATTCTTGCTGCGCGGCTTAACCGCGGCGGCGATTGGTGATCATAAAACGGCCCGGCAATTGGCATTTAAATCACAAAAATTCTTGCCCGAAGATGAAGGCGGGCTCTCTCTCTTGCTCCAGGCTCAGGCCCAACGCGCGATCGGCAATTATGAAGCCGCGGCGGGCGAACATGCAGCGGGCGAACATATTGATGTGGATCAACCGTTCCGTATGCTTTTGCGAAATGCTGAAACCACTTTATTGGGGCTTCAGGGGTTGGTGCAGAATGCTATTTTGAGTAATGATTTTGAAAAAGCCCTGATTTTGGCGCGCGATGTGGTGAAAAAATATCCTAAAAACTATGCGCTGCTCAAAAGCCTTTATGAACTCGAAATCCGCAATCATTTGTGGAATGATGCGTTGGTGACTCTGGAGTCCGCCGAAAAGCATAAAATCATTGCCGCGCAAACTGCCAAAAATGATCGCACCGTGCTTTATATCATTTTGGGGGATTTGGCACAGGAGGGCGCGCGGTTGGATGAGGCGGAAAAAAGTTACAAACGTGCCTATAAAATCTCGCCGCAGTTTGTACCGGCTTTTTTGAAATTGGCAAAATTCTATCAATCGCAGGATAAAGTCAAAAAGGCCGCCGACCTTATTCAAAAATCATGGAAAATTTCGCCCCATCCTGAATTGTTAAAACTATGGTGGGAATTGCGCCCGGCGGCCTATTTGACGGCAGCTCATGAAAAACCGCGTGAGGCAAAGGACTCAACCATCAAATGGATGGATAAATTAATCAAGCTGCATGACCCGAATTTATTTCATGCGCTGTTATACCATGCTAAGGCCGCGATTGAAGATGGTTTGTGGGGCGAAGCGCGTGTGACCTTAGGAAAATGCGAAAAAATTTCTCAGGATAGGTCGGTTTTTAAATTGTGGGTGGAGTTAGAGGAAAAAACATCCGCCCGCGCCGATGTGATTCGCCAATGGTTGGACCGTGCGGCGATGGCCAAGCAAAGCTATGGTTGGCTCTATCCCAAAACCCATCGTTTGTATGAGGAATGGCAGGCGGTGATCATGCCCGAAAATGACTTTAACGCCTTGATCTGGACCCCGCCGATGGGGGATGATGCGGATGGGGCGAGTGATGCTGAAACAGCGCAAGGGGGAATATCGATCGCAACCCTCTCGCCAAACCCTAACTCTTTGGCCGCTTAGAGACTGTTCATGATCTCGCTAACTCAAGGATTTTTGTGAATTTTCAATCCAATTTATGAAGGAGATGATTTAGTCTATATTCGTTTTTAAACCGCAGAGGGCCGCAGAGGTGACAGAGAGTCTTTCGCCACTTATGGCGTTTTCTCTGCTCCCTCAATCAAAGAAACTGAACGCGCAGCGTTCGAAAATCATGCAATGTCGAATGCTGCGACCCATTGAAATTAAACGGCATTTCCTCTGTTTGTCTCTGCGGGCTCTGCGGTTTAAAAATTGAGCCTACACTCATCACAAAATATACTCGTGTTATTCGTGAGGACTCAAAGCTAAAAAGATCATGAACAAGTTTTTAGAGCTATGTGATTTGTACGACCAAAATTTTTTTCCGTGAGGTTTAAATGTCTGATTTTCAAATAATAACTATAACCTCCGCCGCCTATAATCGTATCGAAGATATGCGTGCGCAAAAATCCACGCTCAGTCGGCATTATTTGCGCATTGAGGTGAGCGGCGGCGGCTGCGCAGGGTTTTTATATGATCTACGCTGGGATGACACAGTGTCCGAACGCGATGTGATCATTGATGATGCGGTGGTGGTGGATGCGTCTTCGCAACCGTTTTTGCTTGGCGCGACTTTGGATTATCAAACCGGTTTGATGGGAGAAAATTTCAAGATTATCAATCCCAATGCGTCATCGTCATGCGGATGCGGTGAGTCGTTTTCATTATGATCGACACGGCTTTATCCCCCTATGTTCTGGCCAGTTGGAATGTCAATTCTATCCGTGCGCGCATTGATCATGTCACGCGATTTTTGCAGGATTATCAATCGCGCGGCGCGCCGGTTGATGTGCTGTTTTTACAAGAACTCAAAGCCGAGCAGATTGACCAAATTCACCCCGATTATACCCAACATGCGGTCACGCAAAAATCCTATAACGGTGTGGCGATCCTGACCAAAGGCCCGTCAACCCTTATTTGCGACAGGTTGGCAGGGGATAAGGATGATGATCAAGCACGCTATTTGGAGGTGGACTGGAACGGGTTGCGGCTCATCAATATTTACCTTCCCAATGGCAATCCGGTGAGTGATGAGGGGGCGGGCGAGAAATTCCTCTATAAACTCGCGTGGATGGATCGGCTCTATCATCATCTTAAAACATTGCGCGAAGCAAATTGCCCCTTTGTGGTGGGCGGCGATTTTAATGTGATTCCGGCGGATATTGATTGCTATGATCCCGCCCTGTGGCGCGGTGATGCGCTATTTCACCCGCGCACGCATCGCGCATGGCGCATGATCCTGAATTTGGGGTTGGTCGATGCGTTTCGTGTCATCCATCCGAATACGCCCCATGCCTATAGTTTTTGGGATTATCAGGGCGGTGCATGGCAAAATGATTTGGGTATCAGGATTGATCATTTCCTGTTGTCTCCCGCTCTTACGGACCGTTTGCTGTCTTGCGCGATTGATAAATCCCCGCGCGGGTGGGACCGCCCGTCCGATCATACGCCGGTTGTGCTTAAACTTTCGCGGTGAAATATTTGCATTCCCATTATTTGCGCTTTCGTGATATAGTGCCCTGAGTTAAAAATAAAGCCGTTAGACTGTCTCAACCTGTTTCCTTTCCAAGCGTGGAGTTTCCACTATGTCACATCCTTCTGATGATTTACCTGTTGTCCATGGGGCTGTCTCTGACCTTGGGGCAACTCGCCCACGGTTCCGGAGGAGTTTGGCGGTGGCAGGGCTGTGGACGGCGGCCTGCGCCGGGATTCTTCTGCTCTCTTCTTGTGCGCGATATCCGGTGATGGAGGATGACACGGTCAAACGCACTGCGATGCCTGTGTTTATGCTGGAACGCAAAGTTCCAACTGAATTATTCCTGCTGGAAGCGCGGGAGCGGGTCTATGACCGCCATGCTCCGGCCACGGTTTATATCGAAGGCGACGGCGTGCCGTATATTGATGAAAAACATGTGAGCGATGATCCAACCCCTGCCGATCCCGTGGCCCTCAGATTGGCGGCGCAAGACGGCGATTCGAACGTCATCTGGCTTGCGCGGCCATGTCAGTATTTTAAGGAATGGCGCGGGTATAGCGCAGGGGATAAAACAGGGGGTCAGGCAAATGATAAAGCGGGCAAGAAAGCTTGCCCCAAGGCCTATTGGACCGACCGCAAATTCGCACCTGAAGTGATTGAAAGTTACAATATGGCGTTAGATAATATTAAGGCCTATTACGGTATTCCGGTCTTTAATCTGGTGGGCTATGATGGTGGCGCGGTGATTGCAATGGCTCTGGCCGCGCAACGCCAGGATATCAAGAGTTTGCGCACCGTTGCGGGGAACTTGGCACCCGATGTCACGGCGCAAATTCACAATTATCAATTTAACGGCCAAAACTCCGTTAATCCACGGGATTACGCCGATCGATTGGAAACCATGCCCCAACGCCATTTTATCGGACGATTGGACCGTGTGACCCCGCCGGTTGTGTATAACAGCTATGCGCAGAATGTTCAGGACGGGAAATGTTTGAACGCGACATTGGTGGATAATGCCGATCACCAATTGGGATGGGTGGAGCAATGGAAAACCTTGAAAACCCTTCCGACCGATTGTCAGGCCCCGGCGGTCCCGGTTAAATTTGATCCCACCCCGTTGGACGGCGATAAATATAAGCCCGCGAAAAAGCACAAATAAATATACTTGGACTACAGAACTCCCGGACGTTGTCAACAAGCTCCTTACGTAGAATCCCTCTGCTTCGTTGCTTGAGCCGTCACCGGTAATTCAGTATTCCAAGTATAGGCTTACCGGTCACAGTCAAAAAAAAATGAATATTTTTTAAGAAAAATAGCATTTTGACATAAAAACATATTGCGTGAGTCGGCATTCTATAGTACATTACTTTTATGTGCTTCAAACATTTTCACATTCTTGACTCTTGGAACCGACGAAGACTCTAAATTCTTTGCTCCGGGATGCGTGCGCTATATCGCGCGATAAGTCCCCCAAATTAATTTTCCCAAATAATATAAACAATTTAATTTTGAATAATTTCTGAAGATTTGTTCTCGGCTGGCTCTCCACTTTTGATGTGCATGAGCGGAAGAGTTCTTCAGTGGGGTGTGTGGAAATGAGTAAAACGACAATAAAAGCCGGATTGAAATCTCCTGAAATATTAAAACCGTCAGAGATTGCAGAATTTTTGCGGTTTTACAGGGAGCAAAGCGCGCGCTCTACCTTCCTCAAAAAGCTGGATGTGCTTCAGCTTAAGCGTGCAGTCAGGGCAGGGGATGCACAAATTTTGATGATTCGAAATCATCAGGGCGAGGTCGTTGCGGCTTGTGTGTTACGGAAAATAACGAATCGGGGATATCTGCAAATTTTTGCGGAATATCGAATTGATTTGGGAGCCGGAAAGGCCGCCATTATCGGCTCACTGATGGTGAGCGCAGACTATCAAGGCGGCGGACTTGCCGGTCAGTTGATTAATGAGGCAAAGGAAATTTGTAAGGGGGAGGGCATCTCTCAAGCTTTCGCCAAGGTGAATAATGAAAACAAAGCCAGTGCCTGTTCGTTTTAAAAAGGTGGGTTTGAACGGGTGGCACAGGGTCATTATCCGCACAACCCCCGCGCGGCCTTCACTATTTACCGTACAGAAACTCAGGCGGCATGCGAGAGAACTGTTGTTATTGGCGAAGTAATAGGAACCACCGCGCCGCTTGAACCTGCGTTGGCGGCTTAAAAACTATTATGAACGGATTCTCAAGGATTATTGTCCTTCAGACTCATCATGCTTGATATTGAGGCTACTGATCAAACGATCCATTTTGGCGGCGTTGTCGAACACCGTGTCCTCGACAAATCGTAATTTGGGGGTGAATTTCATCCGCACCTGGCGCGCGATATCCTTTTGAAAAATATCGGCGTTGGCGTTGAGTGAGGTTAAGCTTTGCGCCAAATTTTCACCCCCCACCATGGTCGCATAGGCGGTGGCGTGTTTCATATCGGGGGATACGCGGACTTCTGATACCAACACCAACCCCGCATGATTGAGCAAGAATTCATCATGAAAATGGCCGCGGGTGAGGGTATCGGAAATCACATGCCGCAACTGTTCTCCCACGCGCAATTGCCGCTGGCTCGGCCCCGCCATATCATTTTTTTGTGATGAAAAACGTTTCATTTTTAAATGACCTACTCAATCTTATTTAGGCACACTCAAGCAATCTTAGGCAATGGTGCGGGTTTCTTCGCGCACATCGTAACATTCGATGATATCGCCGTCCTTGACGTCGTCATAATTTTCGAACGCCATCCCGCATTCCATGCCTTCGCGCACCTCTTTCACCTCATCTTTGAAGCGTTTGAGGGTCTTGAGCATACCTTCGTGAATCACCACGTTATCACGCAGCAAGCGCACGCGTGACCCGCGTTTGACCATGCCGTTCGTGACCATACATCCGGCGATTTTGCCGACCTTGGTAATGCTGAACACCTGACGAATTTCGGCATGACCCAGATATTGTTCGCGCATAAGCGGGGAGAGCAACCCGCCGAGCAAGCCCTTCACATCGTCAATAATGTTGTAGATAATATTGTAATAGCGAATCTCGATTTTATCGCGTTTGGCGATCTCACGCGCCTGGGCATTGGCCCGCACGTTAAAGCCAACGACAAAGGCACCCGATGCACGCGCCAAGGTCACATCCGATTCGGTGATTGGCCCCACGCCGGAATAGAGAATTTTAACCCCCACTTCGGTATTTTCTTCGGTAATTTTGGCGAGCGACCCGGCGATGGCCTCGACCGATCCATGCACGTCGGCCTTGATAATAATCGGCAATTCCTTTTTATTATCGCGGCTTTGGGCCAATAATTGTTCAAACGAAGTTCCGGTGATAACTGCGGCTTCTTTCTCTTTTTTCTTGCGCAGACGATATTCGACAATTTCGCGTGCGCGGGTTTCGCTATCCACCACGTTAAACGAATCGCCCGATTCCGGAGTGCCGCTCAGCCCCAGCACCTCAACCGGTTGGCCGGGTTCGGCGCGTACGATATTGTGGCCCTTATCATCCAACAGGGCGCGCACTTTCCCCCACTCACTGCCCACCACGAACGTATCGGCGATGGAGAGGGTCCCTTTTTGAATAAGGACGGTCGCCACCGACCCGCGGCCGCGTTCCATTTTCGCCTCAATCACCGCACCCTGTGCCGCGCGATCCGGGTTGGCCCGCAAATTGAGCATTTCAGATTGCAGCAGAATTGCATCCTGAAGCTTATCCAGATTGATTTTTTTCTTGGCCGAGAGTTCAACGCACAAAACCTCACCGCCCATTTCTTCAACCTGAACATTATATTGCAACAAATCTTGCTTGACTTTGGATGGATTGGCATCGGGCAGATCAATTTTATTGACCGCCACAATCAACGGGACATTGGCGGCTTTCGCGTGACTGATAGCCTCAATCGTTTGCGGCATGATGGAATCATTGGCCGCCACCACCAGCACCACAATATCCGTGACATTGGCACCGCGCGCGCGCATTTCGGTAAAGGCGGCGTGACCGGGCGTATCCAGGAATGTAATTTTTTCCCCTGTGTTGAGCGTGATTTGATAGGCCCCGATATGCTGGGTAATGCCGCCGGCCTCACCCGCCACCACATCCGTGGCCCGCAGCGCGTCAAGCAAAGAGGTTTTCCCGTGATCCACGTGGCCCATAATGGTGACAACGGGCGGACGCGCAATGAGGTCGTCCTCGCGGTCCTCATCACCACCCAATCCAAACTCGACATCGGCTTCGGTCACACGGCGAATCTTATGGCCAAATTCCATGATCACGAGTTCGGCGGTATCGGCGTCAATTGCCTGGTTAATCGTGGCCATCACGCCCATTTTCATCAAAGCCTTAATCACGTCGCCGCCGCGTTCGGCCATACGATTGGCGAGTTCCTGCACCGTAATGGTTTCGGGCACGATCACATCGCGCGATTGTTTGGGTTGTTCAATTTTGGGTCCGGCATTGGCGCGGGCCTTTTGCCGCGCGCGGCGCACCGATGCCAAAGACCGCCCCGATTCGGCGCGTTCATATTGTTCGTTCAACACCTGATTAACGGTTAATCGTCCGCCGCGTGATGAAATTCGCTCCGCTAGTCCTGCACCGTCTTCATTGCCGCTGTTGCGGCCGCGGACGGATTTTTTCAATCGGTCGCGGAAGCTGAGCGGTTCGGAATTGCTATCCTCTCCGGCCGCACCCGCAAAACGATTGGCCCCAACGGCGCCGGGGGAGGACGAGGAGGGGGCGGCCGCGGCGCGGCTCTGGGCAAAGGCTTTTTCCTGCTCCTTACGCTGGCGGTCCAGTTCAACCGCCTTGATGCGGTCCTCTTCCTTGATTCGCGCCAATTCTTCCATTTCACGGCGGCGCAAATCTTCGGCATCAATTTTGCGCGGGCGGCGACCGGTTTTTTCGGCTTCGGCGCGTAATTTTTCTTCTTCGGCCTCAAGCGCGCGGCGTTTGGCCTCTTCTTCGTGGCGGCGATTTTCTTCCTCACGCCGACGTTCGTCATCTTCCTTGGCTTTTTGCAACGCCCGCAGCCGTGCTTCGCGTTCATCATTGGTCAGGTGCGCATCGTTTGGGGAGCCGTCTTCGGCATTTTTATCACCTTGGCCGCTGAAGGATCCCGCGCCGCGTTTTTTTCGCACCTCAATCGTTACGCCGCGTGATTGGCCGCGCGCAAGGGTTTGCGTGATATGTTGTTGGCCAGGTGCGTTGCCTTTCAGGCTCAATGTGCCCTTGGAGGCAGCGGAAGCGGGTGCCGATGGGGACCCAGATGCGGACCCGGATGCGGACCCGGATGCAGATGCCGCAGCAGGGAGGGGCGCGCTCTCATTTTGTGTGCTGCTTGTGCCGCCGGCCCCGGTTTTGCCGAGAGAGAGAGTTTTTTTACCTTGGTCAGACATAATATTGCGTTTTCCGTTCATTATCTTCTAGTTATTTTTGTTCAATTGTTCTCGTTCAATGATCTTGCGTTAACTATCTTGGGCTAATCTATCTTTCTTTGGTTAACGATCTTCGTTTGTGGTTTTTTTGCAAATTTTATTGAGTTTGCAACCCGTTTCGATCAATTTTTGTGCTAAGGCTCCTTTTTTAACCGTCACATGATGAATATTATCCGCCCCCAATGCCGCAGAAAGTTCCGCACAATTCCACAGATCAAGCACCGGAATGGATTGATGCATCGCCAATCGTTCCAATTTTTCACGGCCGTTTTCGCTCACGTCCCGCGCCACTACATATACGCCAATTCCCCCGGAACGCAAGGATTCATCTGATTTGGTGAAACCAAAGCTAAGTTCACCCGCGCGTTTGGCGATGGAGAGGGTCTGGAGAGCATATTGCGAGAGGTTATGTTCCAATAGTTCCAACAAATTGGGCGGAATCGTCACGGTTTGACGCAACGCGGTGGCAAAACTATTGCGCCAAATCGCCTTTTGAATCATCTCACGGTCTGCCTTCACCCATGTCATGGCGCCCGGTAATTTTCCCGTTAAATCAGGGTAAATTTCCCCCTGAGGCGAGAGGACAAAGCGAATCAGATCATCCTGCGGATGGAATTCTTTACTCACAATACACAGCGCGGTCCGTTTGAGTGTCATCGCTGATCTCCGTGCTGAAGTGGCTGTAAGGATAGGCTGAGTATGAATAGACTGCGTACCTACAGCCTGCGTAACGATAGACTCAATCTGTTGGGAAACGTCCGCCGAAGCGTCCCGCAAACCCGCGGAGTGTGCAGGTAAAGGCGATTGAGGCAGGGAAGTAGGGGAGGGCGGCGTGATCAAACCCAGAGACAGCCACGTGCCGATCGGTGCTTTCAAAGCATCGACAACAACGGGGTGGCTGTGATAGTCCGGTTTTTCTCTGGCCATGTCATTACTATTCTATTCATTTTCAGGCAGCATTGGATGAGTTTTTATCATCCGATGTCGCTTGTTGCGCTGCTTCGTCTCCCTCAAACCAATGGGCGCGGGCCTTCATGATCAACTCATTGGCCGCATTCACGCTTAAGTCTTCTGATCCCAAAATTTCCACCAATTCATCGCCCGCCAAATCGGCCAGATCATCCAATGTGCGGATATTCTGCTCACCGAGTTTGACGATTTGTTCAGGCGTGAGACCTTCAAAGCTGATCAAATCACTGCTTAATCCCAACTCTTCTTGACGAGCTTTCATCATCTCTACCCGTGTTTTGAGCCAGTTTTCGGCGCGGTTGCGCAGCTCTTCGGCGATTTCCTCATTGAAACCGGCAATCGATCCCAATTCTTCGATAGAGGTTTCCGCGATTTCCTCAACTTTGGTAAAGCCTTCGGTGATCAAGAGTCTGGCGATCACGTCATCGACATCCAGTGCCTCCATAAACAGGGCAGAGCGTGTGTTAAACTCATCCTGACGGCGTTTGGATTCTTCCTCTTCGGTGAGGATATCAATGTACCAACCCGTGAGAATCGAGGCAAGCCGCACATTCTGGCCACGACGACCGATCGCGAGCGAGAGTTGTTCATCGGGTACCACCACGTCAAGGCGGCGTTTTTCCTCATCCATCACCACTTTGGCGACTTCGGCAGGTGCCAACGCATTGACGATAAAGGTGGCAATATTGGCCGACCACGGAATAATATCCACTTTTTCGCCGCCCAATTCGCCGACCACGGCCTGAACCCGGCTTCCGCGCATCCCCACGCACGCGCCTACGGGATCCATCCCTGTATCATGCGAATATACGGCGATTTTGGCGCGGCTGCCTGGGTCACGTGCCACGGCCTTAATTTCAATCACGCCGTCATAAATTTCCGGCACTTCCTGGGCAAATAATTTCGCCATAAATTCGCCCTTGGTCCGCGAGAGGAAAATTTGCGGCCCGCGAGCTTCACGACGCACATCGTAAACATAGGCTCTGATTCGCTCGCCAACTTTCAAATGTTCGCGCGGAATCGTGTCATCACGCCGCAAAATGGCTTCGGCACGGCCCAAATCAATGGTGGCGTTGCCATACTCAACGCGCTTAATCACGCCGTTGATAATCTCACCCACGCGGTCTTTGAAGTCGTTATATTGCTGCTCGCGCTCGGCTTCGCGGATATTTTGCATGATCACCTGTTTGGCGGTTTGCGCGGCCACGCGGCCATAATCAAAGGCCGGCAGCGTATCAATCAAAATATCGCCGATTTTGGCATCGGCTTTTTCACGCTGGGCCTGAGCCAGGGTAATTTGTGCGGCTTCATTTTCAATCTGATCGGGTTCCGTCACCACGCGGTAACGCTTGAGTTGCGTATCACCCGTACGGCGGTCAATATGGCATTTGATATCATGTTCATGGCCGTATTTTGACCGGCCGGCTTTTTGAATGGCTTCTTCAATCGCGTGAATAATAATTTCGCGATCCATGCCTTTTTCACGGGCGACAGTGTCTGCGACTTGAAGAATTTCAGAACGATTCATAGTGGCTGCTCCTTAAATTTGTATTCTTTATAGTGTCTAAAATTAAATAATCCAAGCTTTATATTAATGCTCATGCGCTTTCTTGCGATGGCGCTTCCTGCGGCGGTTTTTTGCGTTTGATCAGATCATCACTTAAAACCAATTTTGATTTTTCCACATGCGAAAACGGTATGGTACACAGGCCGTTATCGGTTTTCAGTTCAATCATTTCATTATCAAACGAGACGATAAAACCGCGATATTTTCTTTGGCCGTTTTCCGCAGCAATGTGCGATTCCAGGGTAATTTCATAGCCGATATGGCGCGCAAAATCCACCTGCTTTACCAACGGGCGATCAATTCCGGGGGAACTGACTTCGAGCTGATACGGGCTCGTAAACGGGTCCTCGACATCCAAAATCGCTGAAACCGCGCGGCTGATTTTTGTGCAGCCATCCAAATCCAGATTATGAGTTTGAGCGTTTTCAGCCATGATTTGCAATGTCTGCAATTTCTTGCTGCCGATCAAGCGCACGCAAACCAGCTCATAACCCAAATCAGTGATGGCCGGTTCAATCCAATCGTAAATTTTTTTTTCTAATAAATTGCTCATTTTGATAACAAAAAAGGCGGGCCAGTCTTTAATTCTGCCCACCCTGTCATAAATTCAGGTTGTTATCATAGGGTTATAACCTTTAAGAGAAATTGACGCAAGCTTTTTTTTGCGCTATTTTGGATATAAGGCTAAATATTACGTAAACCAAAATTAACTTTACGACCTGAAGTTAGAACATTAATAATTTTTTCTATCAATTATAAACTTAAGATTTATTGCGAAAGCTTTATTTTTTACTACATATATCCTATATGTGTATAAGGTAGTTCACTTGAGCATGATAGGGGTTCTCAGTTTTTGCTAAGAATCATAGTGGTGTGTTTCATATTTTTTTGACTGAGTGGTAATAGCATGAATCAACAAATGGCTGATAAAATTAAAAATCCCCGTAGAAGCTCAGTTGAGGGGGATACTCCGAATCCGGTTGATGTCTATGTGGGCCAGAAAGTCAGGTCGCGCAGGAATTTGATCGGCATCACTCAGGAAAGCCTGGCGGAAGCCGCCGGCATTACGTTTCAACAAGTGCAAAAATATGAGAAGGGGCGCAATCGTTTGAGCGCGAGCCGGCTTTATCAATTCTCCAGAGTCTTAGAAGTCCCCGTTTCCTATTTTTTCGAAGGGTTTTCAGCATCTGATTTTCAAGTGGGAATTCAGGGCGGTTTTGCCGAGAACGAGCAAGAAGCCTATAGCGCGGATACGCCAGACGATAAACCAGATTATAAAAATATTCTGGACTGCAAGGAAACTATTGATCTTATTCGGTCCTATTACGCCATCGAAGATGAGAAGTTGCGCAAGGATTTCTTAAAAATGCTCAAGCAAATGTCAAAAAATTTTAAGGCCAGCGATTAATTTCGCTTATTTTGCACTTTTCATTTCATGCCGATCGGGTTACCCTGTCTCATAATAGAATGAAATTTATGAGATTTGGGGAAGTTTATGTCGGCAACATTACAACAAAATTATTTATTTACCAGTGAGTCTGTCTCCGAAGGTCATCCTGATAAATTATGTGATCGCATTTCAGATACGTTGGTTGATGCGCATTTGACGCGCGACCCGCAGGCCCGCTGCGCCATTGAAACTGTGGCGACCACCGATTATGTCGGAATTATTGGCGAAACGCGCTGTGACTCACCCCTCACGCATGTTGAAATTGAGGAGCTCACCCGCGCCGCTATTCGCGATATCGGCTATGATCAGCCGGGCTTTAGCTGGAAAAATGTTGAGATCCATTGCCGCCTTCACGCGCAATCCCAGGATATTGCGATGGGGGTTGATGAAGCGGCGGACAAGGACGAAGGGGCAGGGGATCAGGGCATTATGTTTGGCTATGCGTGCCGCGAAACGCCGGTTCTGATGCCCGCAGCTTTGTTTTATGCCCATAAAATTCTGGAAGTTCTGGCCGCCAAGCGTCATTCGGGCGAGCTGAATATGTTAGAACCCGATGCTAAATCGCAAGTCACGTTAAAATATCAGGACGGCAAGCCGGTGGGGGCGCATTCGGTTGTGCTCTCCACCCAGCATCACGAAAGCCTCTCGCAATTGGATGTCAAGGCTATTGTTAAGCCTGTGATCGAATCGGTACTGCCCGCGGGGTGGATGTGCGGCGATGAAAATCTCTACGTCAATCCTACGGGCCGCTTTGTGATCGGCGGGCCGGTGGGTGATTCGGGGCTGACGGGCCGCAAAATTATTGTGGATACTTATGGCGGGGCTGCGCCGCACGGCGGGGGCGCATTTTCGGGCAAGGACCCCACGAAGGTTGACCGCTCAGCGGCCTATGCCGCGCGTTATGTGGCCAAAAACATCGTGGCCGCGGGCTATGCCGAAAAATGCCTTATTCAATTATCCTATGCCATTGGGGTATCCAAGCCCTTGTCGATTTATGTGGATACGTTCGGCACCGGGCAAGTGAGCGAGGATGCCTTGGTCGCCGCAATTTCTAAGGTCATAAATCTCAGCCCGCGCGGCATCCGTACGCATCTCAAACTCAACCGTCCGATTTATGCGCGCACCGCCGCCTATGGCCATTTCGGCCGCGAACCGGATACGGATGGCGGGTTTTCATGGGAAAAACTTGATTTGATTGATGAGCTAAAATCTGTCATAGGATAGCAGCTTATTTTTTGATCAAATTGCTGTTGAGTTTTTTTATGAATCCATCTGAATCAGACGCGCGCACACACACGGACTCCGCCACCACCCACCCTAAAAAGCGTGTGTATGGCCGCAGGTTGGGGCGCCCGATGCATGCGGCGCGGCTTAGAACTTTAGAGTCACTGCTTCCCGCGCTGCAAATCCCGCTTGAGTTATTGTGCGAGGACGCAAAACTTGACCCGGCTTCGCTATTCCCAAACCTAAAAAATTCGGCCAAAATTCATTTTGAAATCGGCTTTGGCAGCGGGGAGCATCTGCATTATTTGATGAAGGAGTTTCCCCACGATATTTTTATCGGGGCGGAGCCGTATATCAACGGCATGACGGCGTTTTTAAAGGAATTTGAAACGCCGCCAGATAATCTGCGCGTTCATATGGATGATGCCTTGATGGTGTTAAACTCGCTGGAAGATCACAGTGTGGATTGCCTCTATATTCTTAATCCCGACCCATGGCCGAAATCGCGGCACCATAAACGCCGTATCGTCAGTGAAGAGAATCTTAAGGTGTTTGCGCGGGTCTTAAAGCCCGGCGGCATGATGCTGCAAACCACGGATGTTGATGAATTGGCTGAATGGATGCTGGCGCAAACGCTGCAAAACCCGGATTTTGAATGGCTGGCGGAAACCCCCGCAGATTGGGTCACGCCGCCCAACGGATGGATGGCCACACGCTATGAAACCAAGGGCAAACAAGCGGGAAGGGTGCAAAAATATTTGGTTTTCAAAAGAATTTGATGGCCATTTGCGGGCGTAAACAACCGTTCAGCTCGCAAATAACCGGCCTCCGCCTAATCGCAAAATGCTCTGGACGTAAGCGGCAATCCACTTGGTTCTGGAATTACCGGAATCATTTGTGAGACAGGATTAGCTTCATCACTTGACCCGATCCCCACAGCAAGCCCAATCTGAGTTTGATCCATGTAGAGCTCAACATAGTTCCAGCATTCGGGATGCGCAAATAATTCGTGCAAAATGAGATTATTCATCTGATGGCCGGGTTTTACACCCTCAAACACGCCTAAAATTGGTGCTCCGGCGAGGTAGATATCGCCCACAGCGTCCAATAATTTATGCTGGGCAAATTCGGTGGGGGAGCGCAGCCCTTCGGGATTCATAATCGAATCCTGATCCAGCACAATTGCGTTCTCCATCGACCCGCCCAAAGCCAAGCCCATAGCCCGCAACGCCGTTACCTCATGCAAAAAACCAAAGGTTCGGGCGCGCGCAATTTTGGTAAAAAACTCATCGCCGATTAAATTGATACGCGCCATCTGACGACCAATTTCAGGATGTAGAAAATCAATCTCAACTTGAAATTCGGATCCAATGCCGGGCCGCAGCATCACTTTTTTATCCCCATCCGCAAGGGTAATGGGTTTGAGGATTCGAATGGCACGGCGCGGTGCGGCTTGAGTTTTGATGCCGGCCTGTAAAATTGCGTCGATAAAGGGTTGCGCACTGCCATCCATAATCGGGATTTCCGGCCCGTCAAGTTCAATGTCGGCATTATCAATCGCGCAAGCAGCCAACGCCGCCATTAAATGCTCAATGGTTCCTACACTCACACCGTCCTGATTGGCGACAATCGTACACAACCGTGTGTCCGACACATAATCCCATTGCGCGGGGATCACATTATTTTTGCCATTAACATCCACGCGAATAAAACGAATGCCTTGGGAAATGCTCGCTGGTTTAAGACGCAGCACTGTTTCGGCTCCTGAGTGAAGCCCGATCCCCTGAAGTTCAATCGTTTGTGCCAATGTGTGTTGCATGATAATCCTAAATTTTTATTATCTCTTATCATCAAGATAAAACACGGAAGCAATCAGGACAAATCACTCTCTATTGCAGTTTGTTACAGTTGAAATCGCGGGGGCTTAACGAGGATTCGAAAAAAATGTTGGGTTTTTTGAGGGGGCAAAAGAATTTTTGCTAAAACATGAGGAATTCATAACCATTACTATTATAAATACAAAATTTGCCAGGATAGTTTAGTGTTCAACTCAAAAAACCGCAATTTTTGTAATATCTTAACAAATTTCTGAAATTGCCTGTGGAAAACTTTGATTTCATATCTGATTTTCTTGTTTCTTGGCTTGGACATCTGTATTGTATATGGCTATGGATGACAAAGATATGGACAATTTCAATTTACAAAAATGGGTCGCTAAACGCGCCTCTTCGTTGCAATCGAACCGCCCTGCGGATGATGGGTTGGCCTCGGCCATTTCAATCAAGCAAGCGGTGAATGAGGATCGACAGGAAGATATGGCGGCAATGTCCTCATATTCCTCACGGGCGCGGCAGACTATTCCGCCTTTGAGTTCGGTGCCGCCTATGACAAAACAGGCGACGGCATCCGCATCGCCAAATATTGCCTCGCCCCAATCTATCGCGCAGTCCAGCGCCCAGCCTTCAGTTAAGCCTTCAGTGGCAGTGCCATATAGGAGTTCTGAAGGTGCGGCCATGTCGTCAACATCAGGAGCACAGGCCAGAGTTCCCGTGTTAAAAGCCGGGGAGCGTTTGGGAAGCAAAAGTACGGCTGAAAAAGATATCCGCACCGGTAAGGCACGAAATCTATACGCTAAGGAACCGCCATATTCTGCCGCGATGGCCAAGCTTTCGGCTGCTCAGGTGCCGGTTAAGCCAAAAACTCCGCCCACAATCAAAAATGAAACAAAAATTTTGAATGGTCAGGGGCCAGCGGCTTCTGTCACCTCGGCGGCTGCGCTTGCGCCAATTTTAGCAGAAACCCCGAAATCTTTTGTGGAAACTACAAAGCAAGATCAAACTTTGGCACAGGCTTTAAAAACTTCGGGTGATGCTGCCGACAAAATTGCAGATCAATCTGTGGCCGTACCCGAGGCAGCAACGAAAACTGAAGCGGCCCCTAAAGATACTCAAAAAGAAGATGTGACTTCAGTTGTTATATCGGAAAAAACTGTTGAAACAAGGTCAGAGTCCGCTGTTCGTCAATCTGCGGAAACTCAAAAAACCGAGTCTGCGCAATCGGTGCCTGTGATAGAAGAAAAAGCGCAGAGTGAGACACAAGATGAAATCTCACAGATTGCGCAAAAAATTCAGGAAAAAATCGAAGAAAGATTATTGAACGAGAAAAGCAGCTTGGCTGAGCTGGTGCAAGAAGATGAAAAATCGTCGCCGCTGCATCAAATTCAAATCGTCAAACTGTTGAGTGATTTGGGCGAGCGGCTTAGGAAAAGCGAGCGGGAGCGGGAGATTCTTTGGAAAGAGGTTGAAACTTGCCGCAAGCAAATTGATGGCTTGGGTGAAAAAAACACTAAGGCCGAAGAAGCCTATAAAAATTTGCAACAAGAGGCGAGCGATAAGGAAGTTCAAATCAAGTCTTTGGTTGAAAAACAAACTGAGTTGAATGAATTGCTCAGCACGCAAAAAACGCAATTTGAAGCCGGCCAAGCCGAGCAAAATGCCCTGAAAGCAAAACTTGAAGAGAAGCTAACCAGTCTTGAAACCTCGACCGGCAGTGCGATTGTGCGGGTTGAGGACGCGATTGCGGAAAACACCAAATTATCTAAACGAGTTGAGCAATTGGGGCAGGATAAAGCGCGGTTGCTGCATAAATTGGATTTGATGGAAGAAACCCTGACACAGACCCAAGACGCATTGAAGGCCAAAGCTTTAGTGCTTCTGACCGATCAGGCGATTGCGGCGCAGACAAACTTGCCGCAAACTCCGGCCTGGAGCGGCGATGACACCTTGAAACTTTCAGCTGTACCGCAGGAAGGGCGCGCGGAAAATTTGGCTGTAGGGATCGCCACATCCTTCAGGCCTGATCAACGTGCGCGCGCTCAGAATAAGGCATTTTTAGCGGCCTTGCTGATTTTGGGAATGGCAAGCGGCGTTCTGCTAGGGGTAATTGGTCAAAATTATTTTGGACAGGCAGCCAAAGATAGTGCTGCCGCTTCTCCAATACCCACGGAGCAAAAAAAAACTCTGGAGTCCCAGCTCCTTGATCCCCGCAAAATTGAGCTGAACGCAAATGAAGAAACCGAAGGCCAGACGGCGTTGATGGGCCAAATTGCAACGTTGGCCAATCAAATTGAACCGGGAAGCGCACAGGAAAAATCATCCACACCACAATCTTTGCTTGCGGCAAAATCGCTGGATGTGATTGGAAGTGAGCAGGCGTTTGAATCGGCGCTGAAGGCTCAAAACCTCGCAGTGAAAGAGTTTAAGCAAAAAACCCCAAAAACTCCACCAAAGGAACGGATTCAACCGGATCAGTCTTTGCCCGATGCGGCAAAATCGCTTGAGGAGAAAGCCTTTGCAAATAATGCGGCTGTGCAATATCAATTGGCCAATCTATACGCAACGGGCAAGGATGGTGTCACCGAAAATCATGATCGTGCCGCGAAATGGTTTTTTGAGGCTGCTCACCACGATATCGCCGCGGCGCAATTTAATCTGGCAGTCCTGACAGGACAGGGGGTGGGCGTGAGTAAGGATGCTGCTGCCTCGGTTAATTTGTATCGCGTGGCGTCTGCCAATCACTATCCACAAGCGGATTATAATCTGGCGATAGCCTATATTGACGGCGTTGGCGTGGAGTATAACCCAATTATTGCCGCGAATTATTTTCAACGTGCTGCAGCGGGGGGAATGGTTGAGGCTGCTTATAATCTTGGGCTCTTGAATGAAAATGGGTTGTTGGGCGAATCGCAACCTGATGAAGCGGTGTTCTGGTATGGTTTGGCTGCGCAAAGCGGGAATGTTCAGGCTTCTGACGCTCTGCGGGATATTAAAAAGCAACTCTCTTTAAGTGATGAAGATGCAGCCAATATCATGAAAAAAATGGCTCAATCGCATCCGGCCTTTATGAATGATCGGGGTGAGGCTGCTCTTCCTGCGTCACATTCAAAATCATAATGCCGATTCTGGGTGTTGCGGCTTGGGTAAGTTTCCTTTATATATCATGTGTATCGCGAGCTTGAGTTGAGAGATGGCGATATAAAAATCATTCACCCGTTGCGGAGTATTCAGGAATGCTGGCTGATCAGGATCGTATTTTTACCAATATTTATGGCTGGGAGTCGTTTGCGCTGGGGGCTGCGCGCGCGCGCGGCGATTGGGATGGAACGGCGGAAATCCTGGCCAAGGGGCGCGATTGGATCATATCGGAAATGAAGGCCTCCGGCCTGCGGGGCAGGGGGGGCGCAGGCTTTCCCACCGGCATGAAATGGTCCTTTATGCCCAAGGAGTCAGATGGCCGCCCGCATTATCTGGTGATTAATGCCGATGAATCGGAGCCCGGAACTTGCAAAGACCGTGACATCTTGCGCCATGAACCGCATAAATTGCTCGAAGGGGCCCTGATCGCCGGTTTTGCGATGGGCGCGCACCGGGCCTATATCTATATTCGCGGCGAATTTTATAACGAAGGATCGACCATTAACCGCGCGATTAAAGAGGCATATGAGGCAGGATTGCTTGGCAAAAACGCTTGCGGGTCCGGGTGGGATTTTGATGTGATCTTGCATCGCGGCGCGGGGGCCTATATTTGCGGCGAAGAAACCGCGTTGATTGAAAGTATTGAAGGCAAAAAAGGCCAACCGCGCAATAAACCGCCATTTCCGGCGGGGGCCGGGCTCTATTCCTGCCCAACTACGGTCAATAATGTTGAAACCATTGCGGTGGCGCCAACCATTCTACGCCGCGGTGGGGCTTGGTTTGCGGGATTGGGACGTGATGAGAAAAACACCGGAACTAAACTTTTCTGCATCTCCGGCCATGTTAATCATCGCTGCA
Organism: Alphaproteobacteria bacterium; assembly: GCA_016794305.1. Taxonomy (GTDB): domain Bacteria; phylum Pseudomonadota; class Alphaproteobacteria; order Micavibrionales; family Micavibrionaceae; genus UBA1573. The sequence goes on from JAEUKN010000004.1 coordinate 20,808, forward strand.
ATGTTGAGGAAGTCATGGGCATTTCGCTGCGTGAACTCATTGAAAAACATGCGGGCGGTGTGCGCGGCGGATGGGATAATTTGCTTGCAATTATCCCCGGCGGGTCGTCAACGCCGCTTTTGCCCAAGCATATTTGCGACACGGTGTTGATGGATTTTGATTCGCTGCGTGCGGTCCAAAGCGGCCTGGGGACAGCCGGGGTGATCGTGATGGATAAATCCACCGATATTGTGGCGGCGATTGCACGCCTGAGCCATTTTTACATGCATGAAAGTTGCGGCCAATGCACCCCGTGCCGTGAGGGCACAGGCTGGCTCTATCGCATCATGCAACGTTTGGTGGTGGGCAATGCAACGCTTGAAGAAATCGACATGCTGCTTGACCTAACCAAAGAAATTGAGGGCCATACGATTTGCGCCCACGGTGATGCTTCGGCGTGGCCGATTCAGGGGTTAATGCGGCATTTCAGACCCGAAGTTGAACGGCGCATCTTGGATTACCGTAAGGACGCCCCCCGTCACGCGGCTTGATAAATTCTATTTCTATCATTACTTCGTGATTTCGTGGTAAAATTTATAGGCGGGGGAGTGATAAAACCTCAGATATATGAAGGCATATGAGGGTATATGAGGGCGGCGTTGAAGCACGGACAAAAAATTATTATTTTGCTGGGGTGTTTTTTAAGTCTATGGGGCCCTCTCCATGCGTCTGCAGCGGAAACGCAGGTCGGCACGCCTCAAGCGATTGACAAATCACGCTATGAACAATATCAAAAGCAAAGCGAAGCCTATGCCGCCTTCACGTTTAACCAGCTTTGCCTGCGTGACTATGAATTTTATCTAACCCCCCTGAAGCGCCCGCCAATGTATCAAAAACCCAATGTGGCGGTTGAGCTGCCCAAGGCCTGTAATTGCTATACGCGTGAGATTATGTCGAAAATTCCCGCGAGCGATATTATTCAATCCATGACCTTTATGTATGGCTATCAATCCAATCGCTTTGTCGCGCAGCAAAACCAGAAAATCCTCAGCAATAGCCGTACCGCCGAAAAAGTCATGAATTTTATGGATGACCCTTCAATTCGAAAAAAATGTGGCTTTAAACGCTAAATTCTCCATTTTATCTTTGCCCGCAATGTGATAGTGCTAACATGGCTGAAGAAAAGTTTCAGAGAGAATCACCATAGATCCCTGTTGGGTTTAATCGAGTGTTGCTATGCCCAAATTAAAAATTAATAATACCGAAGTGGATGTTCCCGCCGGGACTTCAATCCTGCAGGCCGCAGAATTGCTGGGATATGAAATCCCGCGCTTTTGTTATCATGATAAACTCAGTGTGCCGGCCAATTGCCGCATGTGCCTGGTGGAGGTTAAAGGCGCCCCCAAGCCCGTGGCATCATGCGCCATGTCGTGCGGGGAAAATATGGAGGTGTTCACGGCCTCCCCCATGGTCACCAAGGCCCGCCACGGTGTCATGGAAATGATGTTGATCAACCACCCGTTAGATTGCCCGATTTGTGATCAGGGCGGTGAGTGTGATTTGCAGGATCAGGCCTATGGCTATGGGTTTGATCGCTCGCGATATGCTGAGGACAAAAGGTCCAAACCCGACCCGGATATGGGGCCGCTGATCAAAACCGTGATGAATCGCTGTATTCAATGCACGCGGTGTGTGCGGTTTTCTGAGGAAATTGCCGGTGTTGCGGATTTGGGGATGCTTAATCGCGGCGAGGATTCAGAAATCACAACCTTTATTGAAAAGGCTGTCGGGTCCGAACTTTCGGGGAATTTGATTGATGTGTGCCCTGTGGGGGCCTTGACTTCCAAGCCCTATGCCTTTACCGCCCGCCCGTGGGAGCTGCGCAAAACCGAATCGATTGATGTTCATGATGCGGTGGGGGCCAATATCCGCATTGATTCGCGCGGCAATGAAGTGATGCGGATTTTGCCGCGTTTGAACGAATCGGTGAATGAGGAATGGATTGCGGATAAAAGCCGCTTTGCCTATGACGGGCTCAAACGTGCGCGGCTGGATCGGCCCTATGTGCGGGATGCCAACACGGGTGAATTGCGGGCGGCCGGTTGGGACGAAGCGCTCAAAATCGTTGCGGATAAAATCCGCGCTACGCCCCCCAATCGCGTTGCGGCGATGGTGGGCGCGTTGTGTGAGGGCGAATCGATTTTCGCGCTTAAAGAGCTCATGATTTCTTTGGGGGTTAAAAATCTGGATTGCCGCACCGACGGCACGTTATATGACCCGTCTGAACGCTGCGGTTATCTAATGAATTCCACCATTGCAGGGATTGATCAGGCCGATGTGATTCTTTTGATCGGGACCAATCCGCGTTGGGAAGCACCGCTGGTGAATGCGCGGATTCGCAAAAATATCCTCAGCCGCCGGATCAAGGTCGGCGTGGTGGGTGATCAGGTTGATTTAACCTACAAAACTCAATATATCGGCGCGGGGCTCGATAGCCTCAGCCATGATCACAGTTTTTTTGGGCTGCTTAAAAATGCGCAAAAACCGATGGTGATCATTGGTCAATCCGTATTCCTCACGCCGCAGGGTGAGGCAGTCCATGCGCTCTTACATGATTTTGCGCAGGCGCATCACATTGTGCGCCAGGACTGGAACGGCTTTAACGTCCTGCAGATTGCCGCTTCGCGCGTCGGCGCACTGGATTTGGGCTTTGTCCCGCAGCAGGCAGGCCTCAATGCCTATGAAATCCTCGCGGCCTCGCAAAAGGATGAGCTGGATGTGCTCTATTTGATGGGTGTGGATGAATTTGACGTGGCGGCTTCGGTTGGTGAGAAAACTTTTGTGATTTATCAGGGGCACCACGGGGATCAGGGCGCGGCGCGGGCGGATGTGATTTTGCCCGGTGCGGCCTATACGGAAAAAGACGGGCTTTTTGTGAATACCGAAGGCCGCGTGCAAATGGCCCGCCGCGCGGTTTTTCCACCCGGCGAAGCGCGAGAGGATTGGAAGATCATTCGCGCGTTGTCTGATTATGCCGGCAGGTCGCTGCCCTATGATACAATCTTCCAATTGCGGCAAAAACTCTGCGCCGCCCATCCGCATTTTGCCAAGGTGAATGAGATCAAGCACAGCCCGTGGGAGCCGTTCGGGAAAAAGGGCGAGATGGCGCATACCGCCTTCACGCCGATCATCGACAATTATTATATGACCGATTCCATTTCGCGCAATTCGCCCACTATGGCGGCCTGTACGTTGGAATTTGTTGAAAATCCCAAAAATAATTCCCTGCGAAAACAAGGTTAAACCTCAAATTTCACCCTTTATGGATCCGCACAATGTTTTTTGAACAGCTTCGTCAATTTATCTCTCTCTATTGGATCGATGCGCTCTGCTTGATCGGTGTTATCGTGGCCTCGGCTGTGGTGATTATGGTGTTTGTGGCCCTTGTGACCTATGCTGAACGCAAGGTGTTGGGGGCGATGCAACGCCGCCAGGGACCCATGACCGTTGGGCCGTTTGGCTTGTTACAACCTTTTGCCGATGCGTTCAAACTCCTGTCCAAGGAAACCATTATCCCGACACAGGCGAATAAGCCGGTGTTTTTTATGGCACCGATTTTGATTTTGACTTTGGCACTGGTGGCATGGTCGGTGATTCCGATCGGGGCGCAATTGGTGCTCGCTGATATCAATGTCGGGGTGTTGTTTTTATTTGCCATTTCTTCACTTGGGGTTTACGGCGTGATTATGGCGGGGTGGGCGTCCAACTCTAAATACGCGTTTTTGGGCGGCTTGCGGTCGGCTTCGCAAATGGTGTCTTATGAGGTCTCCATGGGGTTGGTGATCGTCACGGTGATCTTATGCACGGGATCAATGAATTTATCGGATATTGTGACGGCCCATCGCCCATTATGGGTGGATATTATGTTGTTGCCGATGTTGGGTATTTTCCTGATTTCCATTTTGGCGGAAACCAACCGCGCGCCGTTTGACTTACCCGAAGGGGAGTCTGAACTTTCGGGCGGTTTCATGGTGGAATATTCCGCCGGAACCTTTACGCTGTTTTTCCTTGGGGAATATATGAATATGGTGTTGATGAGTGCGATCACCACCATTTTGTTTTTGGGGGGATGGTTGCCGCCCTTTGGGATTGAGGCGCTGGCCATTATTCCCGGCCCAATTTGGTTTGTCATCAAAATCTGTGCGGTATTATTCTTTTATTTTTGGACGCGCGCGACCTTTCCGCGCTATCGTTATGATCAATTGATGCGTCTGGGCTGGAAAGTATTCTTGCCGTTTTCCATGCTCTGGGTGGTGGTGGTGGCCGGCGCACTGCTTTACAGCGGACAATTGCCGCAATAGTTTCAATAGAACGAAAGACCAAGATATATTCGGTAAAACACATTCGGTAAAATATAGGTTTTCACATGTCGGTACTTAAAATCACGCGATCTTTTCTGTTACTTGAAATTATCAGGGGTATGTTTCTCACGCTCAAATATATGTTTTTTGTCCCGCGGGTGACGATCAATTATCCGTTTGAAAAGGGACCGCTGAGCCCGCGTTTTCGCGGTGAACATGCGCTGCGCCGCTACCCGAACGGCGAAGAGCGCTGCATTGCCTGTAAATTATGTGAGGCAATCTGCCCCGCCCAAGCCATCACGATTGAGGCCGAACCGCGCCCCGATGGATCACGCCGCACCACACGATATGATATTGATATGACCAAATGCATTTATTGCGGGTTGTGTCAGGAGGCATGCCCGGTGGATGCGATTGTGGAGGGGCCAAATTTTGAATATGCGACACAAACGCGGGATGAGTTATTTTACAACAAACAAAAATTATTGGAAAATGGCGACCGTTGGGAAGCGCAAATCGCGCGCAATTTGGCCCAAACCGCGCCGTACAAATAAAGTTGTGCAAAACAAAAAAAATGGGTCGTTTTCTGTTCCGTTTGGTAAAAAAACGCCCTAGACTATCGTTGATTGACTACTCCTTACGAATTTTTTGTCGAGTTTTTGGATGAAGTTAACTTTAAGAATTTTGGCCGGTTTGTGCGGGTGTGTGCTTCTGTACGCGCTTTATTGCCTCATCATGTTTTCTGCAGACAAACCGCGTGAATTTGTCTTTAAGGATCCTGTTCTCCCGCCCGAGTTATTGGCTGAACAAGAGGCAATGCGTAAATCCGCTTTAACATCTGAGCAGCAGTTAAAAAAGGACGCGGCCCTTGGTTTGTTGCAAAAAGCAATTGATGAGTCCCATTTAATTGAGGAAGACGCGAACAAGGATCGTTCGCCCACTTCGCCCGCCTCGGCAACATTGTCAATTCTAAACGGGTATTATATTGATGGGAAATTACCGGTTTATTTCTTGGGCATGAGTGACGGGAACACCGGCAAACGCCAGTCAGGGCCGCTTAATTTTAATGACCCCAAGCCGGTGATTGCCAGCTTGACCAGAAAAAATATTTCCTGTAACCGCAATTCCGTGGGCAACGGGATGTTGATCGGAAATGATGTGGATAATATTATTGAGTGTGATTATCTCAATAAAGGTGCGGGGGCGGGTGATCGCTTGATTTTGGGCGGTCCCGGGGATGATAAAATCACAGATACTTTTGGCAACCGCATTGTCAATGGCGGCACCGGAAATGATACGATTGCGTTGGGCCCTGGGCGGTCCATCATAGTTTTGGAAGATGCGTGGGGCAATGATCACCTGACAGTTGATTGTATGGCTTCAAAAGTTTCGCCGAATCAAATTCCTGATGATTTCCCATTCCCATGGACCTATAAAACCATGAATTTTATCATACTTTCCCCGCGACTGGATCCAAAACAAATTGTTTGGGACGGATCAACATTGGTGAATAAGGATGGTGGGGATCGGCTGACGATCAATGAAAATTGCTTTACCGTTGTACCGCCGATTGGTGCGGATGCCCAAAAACCGGCTGAAAATCCAACGCCGTAAATCCTGTTCCGTAAATCCTGCGCAGTGGTGAAAGTTCGTAAAATACTCTCAGAGCCCGTTCAGGGTCTCATACGTTTTTTGTAAAAAAATATGTATTTTCTTCGGTAATCACCACATCCAACGGCTCATCATGCGGGTCTGTCGGGATATGATGCGGCCATAATTGTGACTCATAACCCCACCCGATGGTGACTATGTCATGATGGCTCCTTAGATGTTTGATTGTGGCATCATAATGGCCCTGACCATAGCCCAAGCGCGCGCCGGTACGGTCAAACGCCAGAAGCGGCACAAAAATTATATCGGGGATTATATCGGAGAATATTTTGTTCGCGCCAGACTCAGTTTTCAAATCAATTTCGTCGATTCCGAATTTGTTGGGGGATAAGTGAGATTCAGGGGTAAAAGGGTAAAATTTAAGCGGTTGTCCGCGGCCTATGACATGGGGAAGGCAAAGCGGCACCCCCTTATGCCACAGCGTCTTGATCAAATCCCGGGTGGGCATTTCATCGCGAATGGGAAGGTAAACGCCAATGGTTTTGGCCGAGCTCGTCGGCGTGTTTTGAAGAGAGTGTGCCATGACACTCAAGTGAGCGAGCAAATTAACAGCACGTTCGATCGCGCCGCCCAAATCAGGTTTGGCGGCAAAGCTTTTCGCGCGGCAATCTTTTGCCAAGTTTCGCAGATCTGATTTTGACATCGTCATAGGGGGGCTCATGCAAAAGGGGAGAAAAGAGGGGGCCAAGAAGAGGGTGTGGGTTCGCGCGGGCAGCAAAGAGCCATCAAGAAACGAACTGCAAAAAAGGATGAGAGCCACGCCAGCCGTGTCAACGAAAAATCCGCGATGACCCTGAAACCAGGTGGGCACCATATATCTAAGGCCACGGCCAAAGACAGGGACAGTTCCCTCGCGAACTTATGTATCGGTCAGTGGGATTATAGTCAATCACGCACTGTGTAGCCCTCATCTCTATTATATATGATTTTGTATGGAAAAATAAATAGGATTGATGAAATATTTTTATACAGATGACTTTCGAACCGGGGGGCTAATGCTCTAATTATGTTTGCTGCTGCGTGCGCGGGTGCAAATTTGCTCCACCCTTTGAGTCATGCGCAGGATGAAATTGCCCAGTTCTTGCTCTTCTTGCGGCTCCATTCCCGCATACTCAATGGTCGTGGGGATAGATTGTTCAGCTTTCAGGGCGGTTTCGACCTCCCTAACGCGGTCATAAAGATCATAAACCTCATCCGCCAATAACAGGCTGGTTAACACCATTGCCTGGGCTTTATTGCCATTCGCCGCCGGCGCAACCTCTCGCATGCGCTGATCGACATAGGCCCCAAGCTCCGTCACGCGGTTTTCCTGGCCATCATCACATTCGACCGGATAAACTCGTCCATCAATTTGTAAGTTTACTTCTGCCATTTTATCCTCATATTTTGGGGTCTAGTTTGACTTTGTCGTCTCTAAAATCATAAAATTTCTGAGAAAAACCGAAGGGGGCCATCCGACTCACCCTGCCGCTTCCCGCAATAAACGTTGCACCTTGTCAATGGTTGAGTCCAGCTTATCCGCCAAAATCAAAGCCGATGCATCATTGGCAACTTTATGAGTTTTGCTCCAATCCGAATGATTGCCGGCGGATTTTTGTGCGGGTTGAACAGGCTGGGTATTTGATGCGGGTTTTGCCGCTTGCGGGGCTTTTGCTGATGGCGGGGACTGCTCAACAACAGCGGACTCATGCGCAAAATCATTGCTTTCGACGATAATGGTTTCAGAGAACAAATCAACTTGCGGCGGCGTTGATTTTCGTGCAGATTTTTGAAATTTCGGTGCGTGCGAAGTGGCGAGTGTCGGCGCAGCAGGCTCTGCAGCGGCCTCTGATAAGGCGGCGGCCTCGGCATCCGCCATAAGCTGCGCCTTGAAGGCCTCTAACTCCTCTTCGAATTTTTGCCGCTCATGGCGGATGAGCGAATCAATACGGTCATTCACCGCGGCATCCAGGCGTGCCTGAACTTCGACTTCAATATAGCGTTGCGCATCGCGGGAAATTTTTGTGGTGAAGTCTTCGCTTTCCCGCCGTGCGGCGAGCGCGTTCATTTCGGCATTGGCAAGACGTAAATGAAGGTCATCAATCTGACTTTCACGGTCATGAATGATGGATTCCATTTCATCGATTGCCCGTTCAAGACCGCACAAATACTCATAAATATTTTCTGCTGACATGGGTACCTCAAATTTGACTTTGTTCACCGTTCACCGCGGGCGAATTAAAGTCAAGAATGTCGCAAAATTCAGATCGGCGTCAAGACCAATTGTAGTAAGCACAAAAATTACCCCCAGAAATATAAGGTATCGACCCTTTGATGGCAGGTCCTAAGCATCTTTTAAGCGCAATCGGCGGTAGCTAAGCGCTTCGGCGACATGGCGGGAGTAAATCACCTCACTGGCATGATCCAGATCGGCGATGGTGCGCGCCACACGCAAAATGCGAAACCATGACCGGGCGGAAAGTTTAAGCTTGTCCGCCGCATTTTTCATCAGGGCTTCGGCTGCTCCATCCAGTGGTGCAATTTTGTCCAAAATATCATCCTGAGCATCCGCATTAACGCGCATTTTTTCGGGCGCCTGATGGGATTGAAAGCGTTCAAGCTGCAAGGTGCGGGCGGCTTCAACACGGCGCGCGATTGCCGCGGAACTCTCCCCGTTTGGGGCTTTGCTCAAATCATCCACGGAAATTGGCGGCACCTCAATTTGTAAATCAATACGGTCGAGCAAGGGGCCGGAGAGTTTGGATTGATACTCCTCGGCGCATCTGGGCGCCTTAGTGCATTCTTGGTCTGTTTGCCCGAAATAGCCGCAGCGACAAGGATTCATCGCCGCAATCAATTGAAAACGTGCGGGATAGGTCACATGGTAATTGACCCGCGCCACCAGAGTTTCACCGGTTTCCAGCGGTTGGCGCATGGATTCCAATGTGGCCTTGGCAAATTCGGGCAATTCATCCAAAAACAAAACTCCGTTATGCGCCAGCGAAATCTCCCCCGGTTTGGCCTTGTGTCCGCCCCCAACCAAAGCGGGTTGTGATGCCGAATGGTGCGGATCACGAAAGGGACGTGCGCGCAGCAATCCCCCGCGCGGCAAGGTCCCGGCGAGTGAGTGTACGATTGAGGTCTCTAACGCTTCTTGCGGTGTGAGCGGCGGCAACAGGCCCGGCAAACAGGACGCCAGCATCGATTTTCCCGATCCGGGCGGCCCCACCATCAACAAATTATGCCCGCCGGCTGCGGTAATTTCCAACGCACGTTTGGCGGTTTCTTGGCCTTTGACGCTTACTAAATCGCGTAGAGTTTCGCCATCAATATCCTCCAATTGCGGCTGCGGGCGTGTTAAAACCTGAAGCCCCTTAAAATGGTTGATTAATTGCAATAGACTTGAGGGCGCAAGGATGGGGATATCCCCCGCCCAGGCAGCCTCCGCACCGCCTTCACGCGGGCAAATCAACCCGCGATCATGGGTGAGTGCCTGAAGCGCAGCTGGCAAAACCCCTGCCACGCTGCGCAATCCGCCATCCAATCCCAATTCACCGAGCGCATAATATTCGTCAATTTCTTCTTGCGGTAAAACCTTCATCGCCACCAAAAGCCCGAGCGCGATTGGCAGGTCATAATGACTGCCTTCCTTCATCACGTCTGCGGGGGCGAGATTGACAATCACCCGTTCAGTGGGGGAGGACAGACCCATCGCGTGCAGGGCCGCGCGAACGCGCTCACGGCTTTCCGCCACCGCCTTATCCGGAAGCCCCACAATGTTAAAACTTGGCAATCCGCCCGCGATTTGCACTTCGACATCAATATCAATCACCGAAATCCCGCGAAAGGCAACGGTTTTAACTTTGGATAGCATCATCTCACACAGCCAATTCTTGAGTTTATCAAACAGTATTTTGCGCGTAATCGGGCTGAGTATGATCATTTTAAGTGCGCTGCGCCATAGGATTTTTGCCGAGCAGCACAAAAACTCTGTCAAAAGCATCAGATTTGAGTAGTTTTTTGTCATATTATGTAACGTAGTTTGATATACTAAAATAAGGGGGTGACAAAATGTCCAAGCTACTTGGTATAATTTTTGCGTTTATACTCACGATTATGTGCACTGCCTGCACGGGGTCATTTCAGGCAAGCCATCCTCACCACCAAAAACTTCTGATGAATTTCGCGGATGAAATGGATACCCGGCAATCGGATATGGCGGCATTCAGTTCAGATAGAGCAGGCATTTCAGCGCAGCCCGACATTATACCGGTCACGGGTTCAGGGGCCTCACTCAACTCCTATGGGGCTGTTCATGCATCACCGGCGGATCTTGCGGGGGTACCTGAAAATATACTGGCAGAGCAAAAGAAAAAATTGGGATTATCGCGAGAAGAATCTCAAGCCCTGGGTTGTGATCTTGGCGATCGGTTCGACCGCAAGGCCTTGCTGGCTTACAATTTTTCTGACCAGCAATCGCGACTGGCGCTGCACATGAATGTGGAGGGACCAAGTTTTTCTGATCCCGGACATTTTCAGTTAAATTCCTTTGCCATACGTTTTACCCATAAATTCCAAAAACCGGCGCAGCGGCAAAAAAATCTCTGCCTGTTTCCCTCAGGATTTCAGGGCTTGCTAGGGTCAAGCTATCATGAATTCTTCATCCGCAATAATTATACCGTGATGGATGAGCTCAAGGATATGGGTTTAGATTTAAGGTAGAATTTTATTGACAATCATCATAAATTTCTTTATATCAATCATTGATACTTAGCAAGTATTGAAACTTTCTTCTGGGGGAAGCTTCAATCGCTATAAATGAACGAAACTGCAAAATCAATTTTGATTTGGCATGACTATTTATGGAGAAAGACATGAAACCTATCAGCCTATATTCAACCCAACATAAACTGCTTTATCGCGGCGTTCATGCAAATGTACGCGAAGCCTTGGAACAATGTGTGCGGGATAAAATCAACCTCGACCGTGTGCATTTAAGCGGCGCCAATTTAAAAAATGTCGAATTAGACGGATGGCGAGTCACAGGGGCAAAATTAACGCGGTGCAATTTACGTGGGGCTAATTTTTCCGAAGCTTTTTTGAGGCATTGCGATTTTTCTTATTGTGATTTAAGCGAGGTTTGTTTTTGCTATAGCGACCTCACACATTGTGATTTTCGTCATGCAAAATGGCGCGAAACTGATTTTTCTCAAGCTAAAATTGATCATTCGAGCTTTGATTGCATGGCCCCAAAAATAGTTGATTTGTCAAGATGTTACAGTGCCGAGCATCTGAAAATTCATGATGGCATGGATATTGCTGAGCTTCCGGCATTTTTGTTAACGAATCTTCACCCTGAAGTTGAGCAAAATCATAGGGGCGAGAATCCAAGAGTTTAAGAGCGCGCAAAAAATTTAAATGAGTCACGGTCAGAAAAAATATTTTCAGTTGTTTTTGTGAAAATGAATTTCTTCCGCTCCAACTCAAGTAAAAAATGATGGAAATATAAGGTTTTATGGGTAAAAAAAATTTGCTTTTTACAAGAAAAATTTTTGGCCATAACGTCGCAGGAAAATCTATCTTATAACATGGAACGGGCAGGGGAGAAGTGACCCTGTCCGAAAGAGAGTATATCTTAACGGTTGAAATGTCCAAAAGCATAGTTTATCAATTTATTAACTTTGGTTTGTAATTATGAATAATGTAGATGGTATTTTTAGCGATTGTTAACAATTCAAAAAATGGGGTGGAATTTGGATTTTTATTTCAAAATTTATAAAATTGGAGCCGCACACATAGAATTATCAACTCTCTACACATTAAAACCATTGCTTTCTATCAATAGATGGGATAAAGAAATTATTATTGACGGTCCGGGATTAAGGGTGATTCTTACACCTTGGGCGCGTCTGGTTTCTGAAGTCAATGGACGGGATCATGGCACAAATTTCTGCGGATCGGGTGGAGACTCTCCTTAATATTTTATACGCTATCAAGGCAATTGATAGCGAATTTCCATTGCAATATGCGATTTGCCTGTGCGAAATCGCGCGGGATGAAGGATGTTCATTAACGGATTTGTCCGAACGTACGGGATTGGCTCTTTCCACGGTTTCGCGCATTGTCGGTGCCCTTTCCAACTATCGCCAAAGCGGTGAGCCATATCAATTTATCACGCTGAAAATGTCGGAAATTGAACGCCGTAAAAAACATCTTTTCCTCACTGATGACGGCCGAAAAGCCTTGAAATCTGTGGTAGGAAAGTTAAAATCATAATAAATTTCTAAAAACATCCTCACATCATGTCCATATTTGATATTTTTAAAAACCGCGATGAAGAGATAAGTCCGCCTGATGCGACTGGTCCCACGACTGGTCCCACGACTGCTCCTATGAGTGCGCAGGAATCTGCGCCCGCCATGCCTACGGGGGCAATAACTGCGCAAGCGAATGCCCAAAAACATGAACAAGACCAGGCACAGGATCAAAATCCCGTATCGGGAGAGGGCCGCCGATATGAATTTGATCCGCGTCAATTTTTTGATGGGTCGCCGATTGGCATTGTTTTGGTGAGTAAGGACGGCGTGATTGAGGACGCCAATCCCATGGTTTTATCCATGGTGGGGCGGGAGATTGCGCAGGTCCACCACCAAAAAATCTTTGATTTGTTTGATGCTCAGGACTGGCCGTTGATCGAAAATGTTTTGGATCAATTGGCGGGCGGTAAGATAAAGTTTGACCCGATTGAAGTGCGGTTAAACACCGGTGAGCCCCAAAATTTGCGGCCCGTACGGGTATTCACCAATGTTATAAACCCGCCATCGGAGGTAATGAAATCCGATCAAAAAGCAGAAGCAAGCGAGGTTAGGGCTGCGCTGTATATTCTTGATTTAAGCCAACAGAAAAATTTGGAATCGCAATTTATCCAATCGCAAAAAATGCAGGCGGTGGGACAGTTGGCGGGCGGCATAGCCCATGATTTCAACAATCTTTTGACGGCGATTATCGGCTTTTGCGATTTGCTGTTGCTGCGTCACAAACCGGGAGATCCGTCATTTGGTGACATTCAACAAATCAAGCAAAATTCCAACCGTGCGGCCAATTTGGTGCGGCAATTGCTGGCGTTTTCAAGGCAACAAACTCTGCGCCCACAGGTGCAGGATGTCACCGATATTTTAACCGAAGTGTCGCATTTGCTGCGGCGTTTGATTGGCTCCAACATCGAATTGGTGATCAATCATGGCGCGTCTCTCGGCTTGGTCAAGGTTGATAGCGGCCAGATGGAACAGGTTTTGGTCAATATGGCGGTGAATGCGCGCGATGCAATGGCGGATGGCGGCATGCTGACCATCGCCACGCAAAGCTTTTGCAATATTGATCCGATCACGATTGGCCAGGATATGATGCACCCCGGAACATGGGTGAAAATCACGGTGCGTGACAGCGGAACCGGCATTCCGCCCGATGTCATGGCCAGAATTTTTGAACCGTTTTTTACCACCAAAGAGGTGGGCAAGGGCACCGGGCTTGGGCTTGCGACCGTCTATGGCATTATCCGCCAAAGTGGCGGTTACCTTGATGTTACGAGCCGCGTCGGCCAAGGGACGGAGTTTTCAATTTACCTGCCCACCGCGCGGGAGGAGGATGTCAAGACCAATGACCCCCCGCCCGTGAGTGAGGATGCGCCCACGGACCTGACCGGCACCGCGCGGATTTTGTTGGTAGAGGACGAAGACGCAGTGCGCAATTTTTCAACCCGCGCCCTGAAAAACAAGGGATATGAAGTGGTTACGGCAGAGGACGGGGAGAGCGGTTGGGACGTGTTCCAAAATCTTGATCAACCGATTGACCTCTTGATTACCGATGTGATGATGCCGGGAAAAGACGGGCCAACATTGGCGCGTGAGATCAGGGAGAAAGTCCCGACACTCAAGATTATTTTTATCTCCGGCTATACCGAAGAACGGCTTAAGGATACGATGGGCGAAAATATTTTCTTCCTCCCGAAACCCTTTACGCTCAAGGATTTGGCGGCGAAGGTTAAGGAAGTCCTTCATGTTTGAGGGAAGGAATCGCCGCGCGGGCCTTGGCAACTTCGTTGATGTCGATATCGGCATAAAGAATTGTCGGGGAGTCCTTTGCCTCGGTTATAATTTTTCCCCACGGATCAATGATCATGGAATGGCCATAGGTGTGGCGGTCGCCGCCGTGATAGCCGCATTGAGCCGGAGCGATGACAAAGGCTCCGTTTTCAATCGCACGTGCGCGCAATAACACCTCCCAATGCAGCTCGCCTGTAAACATTGTGAACGCCGCGGGAATAAAGAGAATTTGCGCGCCTGATTGCGCAAGTGTGCGGTAAAGATAGGGGAAGCGCACATCATAACAAATGCTCATCCCATAATTGGCGATCGCGGTTTTAACCAGGCGGTGATCATGTCCGGCGGCAACCATGTCGCTTTCTTTACGGGTTTCGCCGCTCGGTAAAACCACATCAAAGAGGTGGATTTTATCATATTGGGCCATGATATCGCCGTTTGGCCCCAAGAAATAAGAACGATTATAAATTTTTTTCTCATCCGCATAGGCCGCAACGGAGCCGAGTAAGATGGAAACTTGGTGGCGTTGCGCCAAGTCTTTGGCCACATTCACCAGCGGGCTTTGGTGGTTGTGATCCTTTAACAGGGCGATTTTCTCACTCGCACTTACGCCCATGATATCGCTGTTTTCCGGTGTTGTGATCAGGGTTGCGCCATTATTTACGGCCTCATTCACCATCGTTTTGAAGGCTGCAATATTGGCGTTGATATCGGCAGTGGATGTCATTTGTAAAACGGCAGTTTTAATCATGGTTTTGGGTCCCTATGACTTTGGATGGTGTTGGGTTTGTGATGTTTTGGTGGGCGAAACTTGATAGGTCTGCCCCAGCTTGTCAAACAGATTTTGTACGGTTGGGTCCCCCCAATCTATATTGCCCTCCAGCCTATAGAGCATATCTCCGCTAGGGCTAATCAGAATTTTTGTTGGAAAAACACGCACATTCATCCAACGTTTGACGAATCCGCGTTGATCATAGTAATTATTTTCATGCATTAACCCTAGGCGATCCGCGGCGGACCTGACGGGCAAATACCCGTCGCGATTTTCGGCAATATTGATCACGGAAATTTGGGGGTGGGTTTGTTCAAATGCGCTCAAACTCGGCATTTCAGAGATACAGGCCGCGCACCACGCCCCCCAAAAATTGATCATGGTGAGCTTATCCGGTGCAAGTGGAAGTGTTGATTTTTCCCGCGTGATGGTTTGGACTTCAAGCTCCCTCAAATGTTCGGCGGATTTTTGCGGGTCATTATATTTTTCCACTGCTCTGAATTTTTGCTTTAAAATATCCTCGTCCGTCGCTGGTGGCAGTGCATCAGCAAGGGGGGCAGATTCTGCCGCCTTGGCCGCGGGAATCAGGGCAAAGGGGGAGAAGGCAGCCGCCCTATCGCTAATCCCGATGCCCCAGATGAATGCGGCACAAATCCCGGCACCAATCCCCCCCAAAATCCCGGCAGAAATTAAGGACAGAACACGGTTCAAACACAAATTTTTTTTAATCACATTCGGCCCTTTTCTTTACCGCTTCCTTTTTGATCACTCATTTGGTATAAAACCGCATGATGAGAAATTTTGCGATCTTTTTATGTGCTACCATTCTTATTCTATCATTAGACGGGTGTGGAATTAAACCAAAAGATTTGGCTCCGCCATCGGCGGAGAGTAAAGATCCGTTCCCATCGGTCTATCCGGCAAGATGAGGTCTATTTTTGCGGAGGTGAGATTGAGCAAGACGCGCCCGACTTATTCCCCGACTTATTCCATGGCGCATGCATAAGTGCCATGGCCAGCGCGCAAAATCCCGTAGCTCCGGCGATAAAGAGTAAAATTCCCGCCAATCCTGCTAGGGCAAAACCGATCGTAAATCCCATATAACCGAGAGCCACAAAGGCCGCAATCACCAGGCCGACAACCATCTGCACCTGACGGAAAATAGGCACGCCGCAGCCGCAAGATGCCCCTGCATTGCCCACACCGCCGGCGGTGATGACCGGCAATCCTGCCTCTTTCCACGCTGTGATGCCGCCCGCGATGTTATAAAGCGGGGTAGCGGGGCTTTGGGGCTTGAAGATTTCACAGGCACTTTCGCCCCGCCGTCCTTTTAAACATTGAAAAATCACTTTTTTGCCCGCGGGATCAATCAAGCTCATCGTCTGCGGTACGCTTTGCAAGGGGATGGAGGTCGCATAGGCGATATGCTCGGCTTTAAATTCATCCGGTTCGCGCACGTCAATCAAAATCGCCTGGCCGGTTTTGAGCCATTCATGAGCCTGAGTTGCCGAGATATTTTCAAAATTGGGGTTGGTCATGGTGTTTTCCTTTTTGGTTGTGGTTGTATACTCGGAATACTGAGAACTTGTTCATGATCTCTACTCCGGCGTTGGCTTTTCACGGTATTTCTGCGCTTCCGCTTCTCACGTACATCTATGTACGATCCGATGCGGTTCTCGAAAAACCGCAAAAATCCTTAGCCGCAGCGAGATCATGAACAGGTTCTGAAATCCCGGACGGCGTCGCTCGAGCCGTCACCGGCAATTCAGTCTTCCAAGTATAAATCGGTCGTTGAGTGCGAGCAAAACTCAGAATATAAAAGCTCAATCATCCGCCGCACCAAAGGATGATCAATAGAATAATATAGCGTGCGATGATCACGACGAAAAGTCACAATTCCTTCAATTTTTAACTTTGATAAATGCTGTGACATGGATGTCTGCGCGATGCCCGTGGCGGTCATGAGCTCGCCAACGCTTTTTTCACTGTTTAAAAGGGCGCATAGAATTTTAAGGCGGTGCGGGCTGGCTAATCCTTTCATAAAATCTGCGGCCTTTGCGGCCTGCTCTGCCATATTTTTTTCGGCTATATCTTTTTCTGCCAGATTTTTGTGCGAGGGTTTGGGGGGCTGATGGGTAGGGGATTTCCGCGAATGTGAAGGCTTTTGGGAAGGCTTTGTC
The DNA here is from genome assembly GCA_016794305.1 of Alphaproteobacteria bacterium. Classification (GTDB taxonomy): domain Bacteria; phylum Pseudomonadota; class Alphaproteobacteria; order Micavibrionales; family Micavibrionaceae; genus UBA1573. The sequence continues at coordinate 37,849 of JAEUKN010000004.1, forward strand.
GGGCTCATAAAAAATCTCGCTAAAAAAAACTTGGTGCTGCGTCAAAAAAACACTTTATCAATTCATAATTTTATCATATCATAAATATATAAATTGTAAAGGAGATTTTCATGACCAAAGATTACAAAGCCCTGACTGCCGATATTTCCGCCTATACGGCTGAATTAAAAAAAGAAGTTCCTGATGCCATGAACGGTTTTTATAGCATGGCAAAGGCCGCAACCGCCGATGGTGTTTTGGATAAAAAAACCAAGGAATTTATTGCACTGGCCATTGGCGTGACGCAACGTTGTGACGGGTGTATCGGGTTTCATGCGAAAGCCTTGCATTCGCTCGGTGCAACACGGGCTGAGGTCGCTGAGATCATGGCGATGTGCGTATATATGGGCGGCGGACCTGCCTTGATGTACGCGGCCGACGCCCTTCGTGCCTTTGACCAATTTGCAGGCACGCAGGCATAACAGTTTGTTTTTGTGAAGCCTATGAGCGGATATGGTGTGGAATTGCCGACATATTGAGCTTATGAATATGCCGGTGGGACGCCCATATGCTCGATTAAAAACTCGCTGAGGATAAGCTGCGCGGCCATTTTATCAATGATTTGGTCGCGTTTTTTGCGGGAATAATCAATTTTTTTGATCATGAAATCTTCGGCTTTTTGTGTCGAGAATCGTTCGTCATAAAAACATGCGGGACGGTGCGGTAGATGCTTTGAAAGTTCAGTCCAGATATCGCGCGTGGCTTGGCATCTGCGGCTCAATGTCCCGTCAGCGTTAAGCGGCCAGCCAATGACAATCCCCCCGACATTATAATCATTTATGACTTGGCTTAGGATCGCGGCATCCTTGGCGATTTTGGTGCGCGTTATCACCTTATGCGGTGTCACAATTCCGGATGGCATATGCGCCAAAGCCACGCCGATGGTTTTCGCCCCGATATCAAGGCCGATCAAAGGACTGTGCAGCGACATAGCAGCCGTACAAAACTCCGTAATGGTGAGGATCTGCGGAGGAGAGGAGGGAGGGGGCTGGGGCAATGGGAAGTCCTAAAAAAATATCGTTTCTATGTATGGCTCAGTATGGGTATGGCTCAGTATGGCTCACAATTCCTCAAACTTAAATCAGCCCGTATCCCCGGAACAGAAAAAGTCTGATTTTTAAGACTCTTTCGCATATCCGGGGTCCGGTGATTGCCCCATGACCCCGCATCAAGTGCGGGGTTACGGGATATGATGGAATGACAAGCTGATATGGCTTGCGATTGCGCCCTATCAATGTTAAATTTTATAGCTACCAGATTTTATGATACCAAATCAAACAATTAAGACGGAAATTTTCTATGACTATTGATGCTGCGACAGTGAAAAAAATAGCGCAATTGGCCCGTATACGCGTGAGTGACGAAGATATCAATTATTACGGCCCGCAATTGCAGAATATTCTGGCGTGGGTGGAACAATTGGGGGAGGTAAACACGGATGGGGTTGAACCGCTCGCCAATGTCTCTGAAATCCCCTTAAGCCTGCGCGCGGATGTGGTGAATGACGGCAATATCCAACAAGATATCATCAAAAACGCCCCCGAAGCCGTGGAGGGTTTTTTTGTGGTTAGTAAAATTGTTGAATAAAATTATTTGTAATTTTTTAAAAATAAATATTCCTTGAGGGAGTGAGTATATGACAAGCGATCTGACCCGGTTAACCATTGCGCAAGCCTTGGAATCATTGCGCAAGAAGGAATTTAGCGCGGTGGAATTGGTCACAAGGCATGTGCGGAAAATGGAGCAATTGCGCCCCCTCAACGCTTTTATTACTGAAACGGCGGAGCAGGCCGTCGCTGCGGCGGCGGAGTCTGACGCACGCATAGCGAAGGGGGAGATGCGCACACTTGAGGCCATTCCCATCGCGATGAAGGATTTATTTTGCACAAAAGACATAAAAACCACAGCCGGGAGCCATATTCTGGGGAATTTTATTCCGCCCTATGAATCCACCGTGAGTCAGAAATTAATGGACTCAGGCACGATTTCAATCGGTAAAGCCAATTTGGATGAATTTGCCATGGGCGGATCAAACACCACTAGCTATTACGGTCCCGTGGAAAACCCGTGGCGCAGCGAAAAATTCCCCGATAAAAAATTGGTGCCGGGTGGATCGTCGGGTGGATCGGCGGCGGCGGTGGCGGCGGGTGTTGCCATGGCCGCAACGGGAACGGATACGGGCGGGTCAACCCGTCAACCGGCCAGTTTTTGCGGCATTGTGGGGGTAAAACCAACCTATGGCCGTTGTTCTCGGTGGGGGATTGTGGCGTTTGCGTCCTCACTCGATCAGGCAGGAGTTTTTGCGAAAAATGTTGAGGATTCGGCATTGATGTTGGAAGCGATGTCAGGGCATGATGTGAAGGATACGACCTCCGCCCCCCAGGCGGTGCCAAATTTTGCCGCACTGCTCAAACATGATCTGCGCGGCGTGCGGGTTGGAATTCCTAAGGAATATCGGGTGGATGGCATGCCCCAAGATATTATTGACGTGTGGGAAAAGGGCGCTTCACTGTTAAAGGATGCGGGGGCGGAGATCGTTGAAATCTCCCTGCCGCATACCAAATATGCGGTGCCGACCTATTACATCATTGCGCCGGCTGAGGCTTCATCCAACCTCGCGCGCTATGACGGGGTGCGCTATGGGTTGCGCAAAGAAGGAAAAGATTTGGCGGAGACCTATGAACTCACCCGCGCGGAAGGATTCGGCGCCGAGGTCAAACGCCGCATTATGATCGGCACTTATTGCCTTTCCGCCGGATATTATGATGCGTATTATACCAAGGCATTGAAGATTCGCCGCCTGATCGCCAATGATTTTACTGAGGCATTTAAAAAATGCGATGTAATCCTCACTCCCACCGCGCCGTCTTCGGCCTTTGCGATTGGGGAAAATTCCGATGATCCGATTAAAATGTATTTGGGGGATGTGTTTACGATTCCGGCCTCCCTCGCGGGGTTGCCGGGTATGTCCATTCCCGCAACATTGGATGATCAGGGGCTGCCGTTGGGGCTACAGATTATTTCCCGTGCGTGGGACGAGGTCGGAATGTTCCGCGCGGCCTATGCGTTGGAGCAAGCCCTAAACTTTACTGCCAAACCTGCTTTGGCAAAGGTGGCGGCTTAGGCGCAAGGGGGATTTTGGTCCTACGCGGCTCCGGTTTTAAGACAGAGGAAAAGACAATGGTGCAAAGGGTAAAGCTTGTCGTTTATGTTCCCGTCACACATACAAATGTGGTGTTGGCGGCCATGGGTGATGCAGGCGCCGGGGTAATTGGGAATTACACCCATTGCTCATTCGTTTCCCAGGGAAAGGGGCAATTTTTACCAAACGATAAAGCCAATCCGTTTATAGGCAAATGCGGGATTTTAGAAATTGTTGATGAAAGTAGGATTGAGGTAACCGTATTCAAAGAGAGGCTCGAATATGTGATCAAGGCTATGAAATCTACGCATCCTTATGAAGAAGTCGCCTTTGATGTGTATGTTTTGGAGGATGTGTAATGCCGCGCAAGCTCAAGCGACTCATATGCTTTAAGGGTGGGGGAGACATAAGTGCGAATAGTCGAATTGTGAGTCTGCTGTGCATGATGTTGTTTATCGGGGTGGGGCTAATTACTACGCCGCTCCACGCCAAGCCGGTTTATGACCCGAATGCGGCGCGGTTTAGCGACTCCAATATTGACCCTATACTGCCTGACCTGCCGATGACCCCCGCCCCGAAAGACGTCATCCCCAACGAAGTCGCAACTAAAATTTATGATCGCTGCCTATCCAAGGTGCCGCCGCGATTTACCCCGGACGGGCATCAATATTTTTGCACCTGTACGGCGGCGGCTATTCAGGGCAATTTAAGACTGTCGGAACTGCGCGAAATTCAGAATAAGCGGAATTGGAAATTGGGAAACAAAGCCTTTGAAAAATATATTCATACTTCGGTGATTCCGTGTTTGGATATGCCCGTGAATGATATGGAATATATGTCGTGTATTCTCTATCGCGGGACGGATATTCGTGTATCCCGCGTGCCGCTCTATTGCCAATGCGTTAGCACGGCCATGAGCAATCATTTCACCCAATTCGGAGAAATTGAGATGATGACCGAATGGGGGGACACGAGTAAGAAATATGACTCTCCCCTGACGGCTCTATGGGAAAGCGGAGACTATAACCGCAATAAAGATTTGATCAGCGAGCGATGTTTGGCAAGTTATTTGAGCGATCACCCCTTTACGGGGCAGTAAATTTTCTTGGGTATAATTTAGGGTATAATGATTAACATAAACTCACAATGATGGGTGGACGATAAAAGGAGTTGAGGATGAAATTTTGTCAAATAAAGCTACTTTATGCCGGATTTTTATGTCTTTTGTGTGCAGGGGCGGTGTTAAGCGGTGCGGCTCAGGCTGCGGGTACGCCCGTTACCAATGACATGGCGGTGAAATATTACGACCAGTGTTTGGGCAACGCCGCCAAGGACGGCACGATGTTTGAAGCAAATGCCAAAAATTTTTGTGAATGCACCGCCCAAAAAATGAAATCCACCCTCTCGCAAGAGGAGCTTCAGGCTTTACAAGGCCAGGATCAGTCCGCACGCAATGTCATCAATAAGATTTTGATCTATGTCAATGGGCCGTGTATGCAATATCCGATCAATGACCTGGTTTTACGGAAATGTATGCAGGATATCGGTAATGAAAGAACCTGCACTTGTCTTTCCGGCGGCATTTCGACTTATTTAGCCAAGGAAGCACCCAAGGTGCTGGCAGATGTTTTGGACCGCGATCCGAATATCACGGACCCGCTGGGGGCACTTATGAATTCACCATCCTATAAAATTCAGGAAAATAAAATTGCGTTGCGATGTGCCTCCGGCGGTTAATTTCATGCGAAAAACATAGACAAATCAAATAATTGGATAATATAGTTAATCAAAAACATAAGGGTTAAAAACAAAAAAATGTCAGCACTGATTCACGGAAAAACGGGCGATTGGGAAATTGTAATCGGGATGGAGGTGCATGCCCAGGTCATCGCGCATTCCAAATTATTTTCCGGGGCGGCCACGGATTTTGGGGCCGCGCCGAATTCTCAGGTCTCGCTGGTGGATGCCGCGATGCCCGGAATGTTGCCGGTTTTAAATGAAAAATGTGTGGAACAGGCGGTCAAAACCGGGCTTGGGCTTAACTCTGAAATCAATCTCTATTCCCGATTTGACCGTAAAAATTATTTTTATCCTGATTTGCCGCAAGGTTATCAAATCTCGCAATTTCAATTCCCGATTGTGGGAAAAGGGGCGGTTGAAATTAACCTTGCCAACAATGAAACCAAAACCATCGGCATCACGCGGTTGCATTTAGAGCAAGATGCGGGCAAATCCCTCCATGATCAACACCCGACCAAGAGCTATGTTGATCTCAATCGTTCGGGGTGTGCGTTGATGGAAATTGTGTCCGAACCCGACCTGCGCGGGCCGGAGGAGGCGGTGGCCTATTTAACCAAGCTGCGCATGATTTTGCGGTATTTGGAAACATGCGATGGAAATTTTGAGGAAGGATCGATGCGCGCGGATGTGAATGTCTCAGTCCGTAAGGTGGGTGCGCCCTATGGAACGCGGTGCGAAATTAAAAATGTGAACTCACTCAAGGCTGTTCAGCTGGCGATTGAGTATGAGGCCGCGCGGCAGGTCGAGGTGATAGAGGAGGGCGGCACAATCAAACAAGAAACACGATTATGGGATCCGGTTAAGCTCGAAACCCGCTCTATGCGCTCCAAAGAAGAAGCACATGATTACCGCTATTTCCCTGATCCTGACCTGTTGCCGTTGGTGATTGAACAAAATTTTGTGGATCGTATTCGTGAAACTTTACCCGAACTTCCCGACCAAAAAATGCATCGTTTTATGAATGAGTATGGATTGGGTGTTTATGATTCTTCCGTGTTGATTATGGAACGGGCGCGGGCTGATTTTTATGAACGCGCGGCCAAGGGGCGCGACCCGAAACTCACCGCCAACTGGGTGATTAATGAATTGCTGGGCGGTCTTAATAAAGACGGCAAAAGCTTAAGTGAAAGCCCGATTGCCGCGGAACAAATCGGCGAATTGGTGGGATTGATTGAAGACAAAACCATATCGGGCAAAATTGCCAAGGATGTTTTTGCCGAAATGATGAAAACCGGACTCTCGCCGCAAAAAATCGTGGCGGATCAGGGCCTGCAACAGGTCACGGATACCGGTGCGATTGAAAAAATCGTGGATGAAGTCCTGGCTTCTAATCCCGATAATGTCGCGGCCTACCGCGCCGGGAAGGACAAATTATTCGGATTTTTTGTCGGCCAAGTGATGAAAAAATCCCAAGGCAAGGCCAACCCCGATGCGGTGAATGAACTTCTTATAAGCAAACTGAAAGCGGAGTAGGTTTCTATTCTTCCCAACTCCAACTTATAGACTCAAAAAATGGCCTAAACCCCGCATCAAGTGCGGGGTTTTGCAATCTTTTGAGTCTAATAATTCATAAAATTATCCGTAGATCGGGAATTGATCACACAGGGCCTTAACCTTGGCGCGGACGGATTTTTCGACTTCGCCGTTGCCTTCCGGTCCGTTGGCCACCAGACCGTCAAGCACCTCTAGAATCAATTCGCCGATGATGCGCCATTCCTGCGCGCCAAATCCGCGCGTGGTGCCTGCCGGTGTGCCAAGCCGAATGCCCGATGTCACCGCAGGTGGGGCGGGGTCATACGGTACTGCGTTTTTATTGCAGGTAATGCCGGCATGCTCCAACGCCAAATCCACCACTTTGCCCGTGAGGTTTTTGGGGCGCAAATCAACCAGCACGATATGGCTGTCTGTCCCGCCTGAGACAATATCAAGCCCGCCATCAACCAAGGTTTGCGCCAAAATTTTGGCATTTTTCACGACATTTTGCGCATAGTCTTTGAAGTCCGGGCGCAGGGCTTCGCCAAAGGCCACGGCTTTGCCGGCGATGACATGCTCCAGCGGGCCGCCCTGAATCCCTGGGAAAATCGAGGAATTAATTTTTTTCGCGATGGTTTCGTCATTGGTCATGATCATGCCGCCGCGCGGGCCGCGCAGGGTTTTGTGCGTGGTGGTGGTGACGACATGGGCGTGGGGAAAGGGGGAGGGGTAAGAGCCGCCGGCCACCAAGCCCGCATAGTGGGCGATATCAGCAAATAAAATCGCGCCGACCTCATCCGCAATGGCGCGGAATTTGGCAAAGTCAATCACGCGCGGATAGGCCGATGCGCCGCACACAATCATTTTTGGTTTATGTTCGCGGGCGAGTTGTGCGACTTCATCATAATCAATCAATCCGTCTTCACGCTTAACGCCATATTGCACGGCATTGAGCCACTTGCCCGATTGGTTGGGCGCCGCGCCATGGGTCAAATGCCCGCCCGATGCCAACGACATGCCCAAAATTGTGTCATGAGGTTGTAAAAGTGCGAAATATACGCCCTGATTGGCTTGGGACCCCGAATTTGGTTGGACATTCACATACGCACATCCGAATAATTGCTTGGCGCGGTCAATCGCCAATTGTTCGACCACATCCACAAATTCGCACCCCTGATAGTAACGTTTTCCGGGATAGCCTTCGGCATATTTGTTGGTGAGGATGGAGCCCTGAGCCTCTAACACCGCGCGGGAGACAATATTTTCCGAGGCGATGAGTTCGATTTGATTTTGCTGGCGGTTGAGTTCCTTTTGAATTGTCGCGAAGACATCTTTATCTGAGCTACTCAAACTCTCTCCAAAAAAAGAGGCGGTCGCGGAGTTTGATGAGGCGTTTGATGGGGCTTTGGCGGCTGCGGCGGTTTGGGATGTCATGGGCGGGCTCCTTCAGGGTTGGTACGATGAATTATTTGAAAAGTGCGGAGATTGAACGATCCTCGGCAATTCGCAAAATCGCCTCACCGAGCAGCGGGGCGATGGTCAATTGCTCAAATTTCTGTGATTTTAGTGTGGCCTCACTCGGTTGGATGCTGTCGGTGGTGATCAATTTGCTGATGGGGGAGGCATCAACTTTTTCGGTGGCACTTCCCGAAAGCACGCCATGCACGACATAGGCGCACACATCCTTGGCCCCGTCATTCATCAACGCAACAGCGGCGTTGCACAATGTCCCGGCCGAGTCCACAATATCATCCACCAGAATGCAAATTTTGCCCTTCACATCGCCGATAATGTTCATGACCTCTGACACGCCGGCCTGTTCGCGGCGTTTGTCAATGATCGCAAGGTCCGCAGAAATGCGCTTGGCCAGGGCGCGGGCCCGCACCACCCCGCCAATATCGGGGGAAACGACAACGATTTCCTGGCCCGCAAAGCGGCGTTCAATATCGGGAGTAAAGACCGGTGCGGCGACCAGATTGTCGGTGGGGATATCAAAAAACCCCTGAATTTGCCCGGCATGCAGGTCGAGCATAAGCGCACGATTGGCACCCGCCGTGGTGATAAGATTGGCCACCAGCTTGGCGGAGATCGGCGTGCGCGAGCCTGTTCTGCGGTCCTGACGCGCATAACCGAAATAGGGGATCACGGCGGTGATGCGGCGGGCCGAACTGCGGCGCAGCGCATCAAGCGTGATCAACAATTCCATCAAATTGTCGTTGGCGGGAAATGAGGTCGGCTGAATGAAAAAAACATCCTCACCGCGGATGTTTTCATCAATATCAACAAAAATTTCATTATCGGCGAATCGCTTGATATTGGCTTTTGCCAAGGGCATGTCGAGATAATTGGAAATGGCGTTGGCAAGCGGCTTATTGGCATTACCGGCGATTAATTTCATGATTGGTCCTTCACGTCATCGCATAAATATGTTGTAAGCAATCAATTCTATATGATTATGAATGCGCGCACTATAATGGCTGAATCCCCAAAAATCAAGCTTTTACTTTGAATTTATTGTGATAAGCTGACTGGGCAAGCTTTGATACGCTGCATTCGATCCTAATCAAAATTTATAGCAAGCCTATCCATGGTAAAATATTTTTTTGTTTCCTTTGTTTCTTTTCTATCTCTCATCCTGCTGCCTATGGCATCGTCGCAGGCTGCGTCCAGATTTTCGAGTGATTATTCGGATATAGTGAATGATTGTAGTTGTATGGAAAATAATCTTGCGGAGGGGCAGGATTGCGGCCATTTCAATTGCAAGGATATTTTTGGTTATCAAGTTCAAAAGTTATATGATGGTTCGGCATGTGATAGGGGACAGGTTCATATTATCAAAGGCGCAACATTGGTGGTATCACTGAACGGGGTGCCGAATAAGGTGGAGTGGCGGATTGCTAACGGGCATCCTTTTGCAATCATTTACCGCGTTAAAGCGCCGATGGAGCTTTGCTCGGAGGAAACGGGGCCGCCCATGCAGGGGGAAAAACTCGTTGTGATCGGGTTGGGTGAGTATTCATCAATATCCGCACAGATTGATGCGACTACGGCGCAGGCCAACAAAGATATACGATCAATCGCCGATCATGCTTATGAACGAATTCAAAACGCTCAGTCTATAAATCGTGATGAATCAGGCCATAAATAAGGGTTTGGATATCCTCTAGCCCCTGTTTTTTCCAAGAACTCACCTCCATGGACACGGGAAACGCAGCCGGGTGTTTGATGAGTGTTTGTTCCACCCGGGCCTTGGTGGACTCCAACTCCTTGCGCTTGGGCTCATCGGTTTTGGTGAGGAGTATGCGATAGGGCACAGCGGATTGATCGAGCATATCCATCATCTCAAGATCATTATCCTTGAGGCCGTGGCGGCTATCAATCAGCAAAAGCACAAGCCGCAAATTGGGCCGCCCGCGGAGATAAGATTGCAGAGTTTCATTCCAGTTTTTCTTCAGGTCCTTTGAAACCTTGGCATATCCGTAACCCGGCATATCAACCAACCAGAAATGTCCACCCACATCAAAAAAGTTTAATTGCTGGGTACGGCCGGGCGTGTGCGACACAAAGGCGATTTTACGCCCCAAGAGCGCATTGATCAACGAAGATTTTCCCACATTCGACCGTCCGGCAAAGGCAATTTCGGGGGTTGTGCTCGGCGGTAATTGGTCCATCTGAGCAACGCCCAAGCGAAATTCACAAGGGCCGGTGAACATTTTTTGTGCAGGCAGCAAGGCGGCGGAAGATTCGGCCATTATGATTTCTTCCCGTTTTTAGGTTTGCTACCTTTTGAGTTAGTATTTAACGGCTCATCACTGACCTGATCAATGGTTTTTTCCTGTTCTTCACGGATTTGATCAAGCACTTTCTTGGTTTGCTTTTGATGCTCTTCATGATGTTCGCGCGCGGCATCGGGGGAAAAGAGGTAGATCGGAACCCCCATGGAACGCATAATAAAGGATTGCTGAACGACCGAAAGCACGTTGGAAAACGCCCAATAAATCACTAACCCGGAGGCAAAATGCGAGAGCATATAGGTCATGATCCACGGCATATAATTGGCGATATCACGCTGGATTTGATCCTGTGGCGGCGGGTTGAGGTGCTTTTGAATCAGCAGCATCGCCAGCATCAAAATCGACCACGGGCCAATCATCATAAAATTGGGCACGTTATACGGCAATAATCCAAAAAGGTTGAACACGGAGAGCGGATCATGAGCCGAGAGATCATGAATCCACCCAAAAAACGGCGCGTGCCGCATTTCAACCGCAATCGAAATCACCTTATACACCGCGAAAAAGATCGGAATTTGCAGCAGCAAGGGGAAACACCCCGCCATGGGGTTAACTTTTTCGGTTTCATAGAGTTTGATCAATTCCTGTTGCAATCTTGGCTTGTCATTACCGTAGCGCGCCTTGATTTCTGCCATTTTGGGCGATACTTTGCGCAGGGCGGCAAAAGAACGATAAGATTTGTTGGCGAGCGGGAAAACCAATCCGCGCACAATAATCGTGAGCAAAATAATCGCCACACCGAAATTCCCAACCAATCCGTTGAGGAAAATCAGAACGGTATAAAGCGGTTTTGTGAGGAAATACAACACACCAAAATCAATCGCGCGGTCAAAATATTTCAACCCCAATTGATCATTATAATCATTGAGCAAATCAAGCTTTTTCGCACCGATGAAAATATGGCTTTGGTCCTCAACACTGCCGCCATTGGGAATGGTGAGCGCATCACCGCGCGCATCCAGCTGGAACAAGGTCTGCGTATGGTCGGATTTATTTCCGCCGGCCTGAAATTGATAAGTGTGATTTTTCATTTGTGCGGGAATAATGGCGGAAAACCAATATTTTTCGCCAAATCCGATCCAACCGTTAAGAGCCGAGAAGGATTGCGCCGGATTTTCAATCAAATCATCATAGGAAATAGAGTGTTTTTCATCACCGATATAGCCAACCGGCCCTTCATAGGCCACACTATTTGAAAAACCTTCGGGAATACCGCTGCGGGCCAGCGCCATATAGGGGAAAAGCGTTACATCACGGCCGCTATTGTTGGTCACACGTTGCGTGAGTTCAAACATAAAATGCCGATCAATTTTATAGGTCCGTTCAAACCGCAAACCGGCTCCGTTATCCCAATATAAGGTCACGGGAGTGTCAGGGGATAGGGTGGAGGCTGGGGGCTTGGCGGCCGTTGATCCCGTGCTCACGCTCCACACGCTTTGGTCATTGGGGAGTTTGATTTGCGGGTCATTGCTGAGCCAGCCACTCTCAACATAATGCGCACCCTTGACGCCGCTTGGTGACATCAGGATGACAGGCTCTGTATTCTTTAAATCCACATAATAATTTTTGAGCGTGATATCATCAATCCGCGCCCCGACGAGGGAGAGAGAGCCGCTGATCTCAGGTGAAGAAATCGCAATCCGTTCCGCAGTTTTTAAGGATTCGGTGCGGGTGAGCGGCTTGGGTGCAGCTTGGTTTGCTGCCGCTTGATTGAGGGCGGTCGATTGAATGGTCGCGGTGGGGGCGTGGAGGGCGGCTTGCTCCCTCGCTTGGCGTGCGGCTTCGGCCCTCGGCCCCATCACAAAATGTTCGAACAACAGCCAGATAACCAGTGCGCAAGCCCCGAAAATCAACAGGTTACGCTTGTCCTGCGGATGCATGCCGGATGGCGTTGCGGAAGAAGATCCCGGGGGGCCGGATGGTGCAGGGGAAGGGGGCAAATTGGTCATGGCTCGGCTCGCTAATTTTTTAAACGATTCAATTCGTATATATGTTGGAATTTGCACCCCTTATATAGAATTGCACCGCGTGAATCAAATGGGTTATGAGATTGTTCCCCAATTTCGTTGAGTCATGCACTCGGTTGCCGCTCCCCTCATATTCCGTAACCCCGCACTTGATACGGGGTCTTGTTTTGAAACCGTAGAGCCGCTTTTCCTATCAATATAGCCGTACCCTTAATATTCCGTCATCCCCGCGGAGGCGGGGATCCGTCATCTTGTGCAGCCTGCTGCCGTTATTATCCGGATCCCTGAACATCGGTCGGCTCTGCCTCCCCCCAGTTCACTTCTCGTCGGGGATGACGTCCAAAGATAAAGTTTACTTGGAATACTGAATTTTTAAAATTCGTGTTTATTCGTGAAGATTTGTGGCAAAATAACCGCAGCACTCCGCTGCTCCACGACTCTGCGTAAAAAAAAATAAAAGTTTCGTCAATATCCTTGACAAGCGACTTATGCAATTCTAGTCTTTGGGGATATTTGAGAGGGATTGCCGAGATGCCGCGCCGCGATGATTTTGAGGATGAGGAAACTTTGTTGCAGAAATTGCTGCGTCGTGACGGCATGAGCCCGATGCCGCAATCCATGGCGCGCACCCTGATGGTGGTGGCCGCCGTGGGGATTATGGCGGTGGTGGTGATCATCGGATGGGCGACTTGGCCCGATAAAAACGGCCGTGTGGACGAGGCCAGTTTGCCCGTGATGCGCGCCGATGAAACGGCGTATAAGGTCAAACCCGATGAGCCGGGCGGGGTGGCCATTCCCAATAAAGACAGCACGATTTTCAACGCATTGAATACGACAGCGGCCACAGGTGAAAACGGCAAAACCATTGAAAATTTATTGGATGAAACCGAAGAACCGGTGAGCAAAAACGAAGTTTTGGCGGCGGGGGAGTCCAGTCCCCCGGACCATGAGGTGGAAAAAATTGAACCATCGGCCAATGCTGTGCCCCCGCCATCTGAGTCCTTAAGCGATCCGAATGACGATAACAAAATGGCCGATCAGGGCAATGCTGTGGCTCAAGATACCCAAGAGTCTCAAGCTGCTCCTCCCGCTCTTCAAGATCATAAAGCTAAAAACATTATTGATGAATTGAAGGCCGAATCGGCATCGCCTGAAACTCAGAAAGTAGAGACTCAGAAGTCTGGGACTCAGAAAGCCGAGACTCAAAAAACTGCGCAAAAACCTTCACAACCGCCGCTAACCCAATTGGCGATGAATAAGGCTGCGCCGCCTGTAAAAACGACACCGCCTTCATCCGCTGTTTCGGCATCTACGGGTAATCAGGGTGCGTCCTATGTTCAGTTTGCCGCCGTGAAATCCGATGCCGATGCGCGCGCCAACTGGGCGAAATTACAGGGGAAATATCCTGCGTTAAAATCGCTTACGCTGCGGGTGCAAAAGGTTGATTTAGGCGCGAAGGGCGTGTTTTACCGCGTGCAGGGCGGGCCGGTGGCCGCAAGCAATGCACAATCCATCTGCGGCCAAGTGAAACAGGGCGGCGGGCAGTGTATTGTGATTAGGTAAGGGGCCCGTAAAGGGATTTTAAAAACTCTAAGACTTTAAAAACTCTAAAAGGACTGTAAAAAATAAAACTCATAAACGATGAAAAGCGGGGTAAAAAATGGCTGATCTTATTGCGCAACGACTGAAAACAATTAAACCGTCGCCGACATTGGCGGTGGTCAAACGTGCGGCGGAGCTGAAGGCCGAAGGGCGCGATGTTATTGGCCTTGGGGCCGGTGAACCGGATTTCAATACCCCTGATTTTATCATTGAGGCAGCGTATGAAGCCGCCAAAGCGGGGCAGACCAAATATACGGCTGTTGACGGTACGCCTGCCTTGAAACAAGCCATTATCGCCAAGTTTAAACGCGATAATAACTTGACCTATACTGCCGACCAGGTGACGGTCGGATCGGGGGGCAAACAAGTGCTCTATAACGCGCTGATGGCCACGCTCAATCAGGGTGATGAAGTGATTATTCCCGCGCCCTATTGGGTGTCGTATCCGGATATGACGGTGCTGGCCGAAGGGGTGCCGGTGATTGTGGAATGCCCGGAAAGCAATGGATTTCGCCTCCGTCCGCAGGATTTAGAGGCCGCCATCACCCCCAAAACCAAATGGGTTATCCTCAATTCCCCTTCCAACCCCACGGGGGCGGCCTATTCCGAGGCCGAATTGAAAGCCTTGGCGGAGGTGCTTTTGCGGCATCCGCATGTCTATATCATGTCGGATGATATTTACGAACATCTGGTTTATGATGATTTTAAATTCACAACCATTGCCCAGGTTGAACCGAAGCTTTATGACCGTGTTTTGACGTGCAATGGCGCGTCCAAAGCCTATGCCATGACCGGATGGCGGATTGGGTATGCTGCGGGGCCGAAGGAGATTATCAAGGCAATCTCAAACATTCAATCGCACAGTACGTCCAACCCGTGTTCGATTTCCCAGGCTGCTGCGGTGGCGGCACTCAATGGCGATCAATCCTTCCTCAAGGATTGGTGCGCGACCTATAAACGCCGCCGTGACCGTGTGGTGGGCCTTTTGAACGAGGCCGAGGGCATTACGTGCCAAACTCCCGAAGGGGCGTTTTACGTGTATGCGAGTTGTGCGGGCGTGATCGGTAAGATCACCCCGGGCGGCAAAGTGATCAACACCGATGAAGATTTTGTGACCTATTTGCTTGATCATGTCGGCGTGGCGGCTGTGCATGGTGCGGCGTTCGGCTTGTCACCCTATTTCCGCATTTCCTATGCGACATCGGATGCGGCGTTGGAAAAGGCGTGTGCGCTGATTAAGGATGCGTGTGCGCAATTGAAATTGCCCGGCGCGGCCGCAGCCTGCGCGTGATCAATGATTGAGCAAGTCGC
This sequence comes from Alphaproteobacteria bacterium, assembly GCA_016794305.1. Lineage (GTDB taxonomy): Bacteria > Pseudomonadota > Alphaproteobacteria > Micavibrionales > Micavibrionaceae > UBA1573. Next base: position 52,977 of record JAEUKN010000004.1, read on the forward strand.
CCCCCATGACCAAAATCGCGGCCCCTATAAATGATGTTTTGCAGGAGGCCGCAGCCCTGATCAAGGCCGGTGAGGTTGTGGCTTTTCCCACCGAAACTGTTTATGGTTTGGGGGCGGATGCGACAAACGCCAAGGCCGTCGCAAAAATTTTTGCGGCCAAAGGCCGCCCCAGCTTTAACCCGCTGATCTCTCATGGTTTTGATCAGGAGCAGTTGGAGGAGGAAGGCATTTTTGACTCCCGCGCACGAGCTTTGGCCGATCAATTCTGGCCCGGGCCGCTCACTATGATTCTCCCCAAACATCCGCGCGCGCGCATTTGTGATTTGACCCGCGCGGGGTTGGAAACCGTGGCGTTGCGGGTGCCTGATCATGCGGTGGCCTTAAAACTTATTGAAACTTGCGGGGTGCCGTTGGCCGCGCCCAGTGCCAATCGATCAGGAACCCTGAGCCCCACATCCCCCCATCATGTGGCCGCAAGTTTGGCCGATGCTGTGCCGCCTGTGCCGCTGATCCTCGCGGGTGGGGCGTGCGCGGTGGGGCTTGAATCCACCGTGATTGACTTAACCGGGCGCGAAGTCGTTATCCTGCGCGCCGGGGCGATTTCGGCGGAAGATATAGAACAGTATTTGGATGAATCTGTTACTTATGAACTCACCCCGACTGAGGCCCCGCGCTCTCCGGGGCAATTGCTGCGCCATTATGCACCCGGAATTCCGATGCGGCTGCAGGCCGTGGATGTGGCAGCGGATGAAGCCTTGCTGGCTTTTGGGCCACTCAAATTTATGGGGATTAAGGGCGGCGGTCACGCCCGCGACTTGCCCCCCCATCAAATTCGCAATTTATCAGAAGGCGGAGATTTGTTAGAAGCCGCAGCCAATTTTTTTGCCTATCTGCGCGATTTGGATCAACCCGAATTTTCAAAAATTGCCGTGATGGATATCCCTGCTATCGGCATCGGGATTGCGATCAATGAACGGCTTTCTAGAGCGGCAAAAGCGGGTGAGTAAAGATAATCAGATGAGGAAACGATGACCGCCGAACACACCTACACCTTCAACCCCGGGCTGCGCAAAACCTTTGTCGAGGGGTTGGTGGCGGAGGTGAAAATCGGGATTTACCCGCATGAGCATCTGGCCGCGCAAAAAATCGGCGCGGCTGCGGAATTGTGGTCGCGCAATGAGGGCGCCGCACCATCCCCAAATTCGCCCTACGATTTACCCTATATTGATTATGATCTGGTCCGCAATTTGGTGATTAAGGAATGGCCGATGCGCCCCCATGTGGATTTGTTGGAAAGCCTAGCGGATGAGCTGTTGCGCACATGCCTTTCTCACCCTGATGTGATGGCGGCGCGGATCAAGGTTTACAAGCTTGAGCTGGACAGCACCGCCCGCGCGGGTGTTGAACTTTTCGGTACGAAAGACGTGGGATGAGGAAGGATGTGCAGCATAACCAAAGTATAGTTCCGTCCTCATCACCCGGTTTGTTACGATGTTTTATCGTTGCGCAGCGTGTCCAAAAATTGGGTAATGAAGCGGTTGAGTTGATCAGTGACTGCGCCGATTTCTTGAGAGGCAACCTCCACTTCCTTGGCCGAGTCGCCGGTATTTTCGGCGTTTAATTTGACCTCTAGAATATTTCTTGAAACTTCTTGTGTGCCTTGGGATGCCTCGCACACATTGCGGCCAATTTCTGCGGTGGCCGCGTTTTGCTCCTCCACTGCACTGGCAACCGTGGATGTGGCGTGATCAATATCCTGAACATTGCTGATGATTAGCTGCATGGCATCGACCGAGCTTTTGATGGCTTCCTGAATACGCACCACGCGATAGTCAATCTCGCCGGTTTTTTTGGCCGTTTCGGTTGCGAGTTTTTTGACTTCGTCAGCGACCACGGCAAACCCCTTACCGGCTTCGCCAGCGCGTGCGGCCTCAATCGTGGCGTTGAGGGCCAGAAGATTGGTCTGTTCGGCAATTTTTTTAATGGCCCCGACCACTTCGCCGATAGAGTCGGCCAGTTCGTTCAGTTCCTTAACCCGATCATTGGTGGTGGAGGCTTCAGCTGCCGCGCGGCTGGATTTTTGGGCTACGCTGGTGATTTGGCGCGCGATTTCCGCACTGGAGGCCGAAAGTTCTTCGGTTGCGGCCGCAACGGTTTGCACGTTGGAGTCGGCTTCGGTCGCTGCCGCCGCCACAATTTGGCTGGTATGCACATTGTTGTTGGAAATTTTGACCATGTGGATGGCCTTTTCAAACATAGTGTGGGAAGAGGCCCCCAATTTTTCAATGATATTTGAGATGTTATTTTCAAAATCATCGGCGGTTTTCATCATCATGTCGCGCTTTTCCTGAGCGGCTTTAAGCTTTAAACGCTCCTGCTCGCGCTCCAGATTTTGTTTGTCAATCGCATTGGATTTAAAGATTGCAAAGGATTCGGCAATCATTCCAACTTCATCCTTGCGCCCAAGATATGGCACATCCACCGACAGGTTGCCATTGGCCAAATCCTTCATGCCCGCGGCAATTTTAACCAAAGGTTTTGAGAAAATGGCCGTGGCAATGAAATATCCGGCAATCAAGCTTATACCAAACAGAATAATGAAAAAACATTGTTTGAAGAAAAATTGATAGGCGCGTTCCTCTAAATCATGGATGTAAACTCCCGTTCCAACCACCCATCCCCACGATTTAATCTGCATCACATAGGATGATTTTTTGAATTTTTTTGACTTGTCCTCTCCGGGTTTTGACCAATCATAGTAATATTGCGCGCCGCTCGGATTATTTTTGGACAGTTCGGCAAATTTTTGGAACAGGGCGTGGACTTCGGGTTTGCTGGTTGTCAAATCCTGGTTTTCCAGTTGTGGCAAGATCGGGTGCATTAAAACCGTGCCGTTCAAATCATTGATCCAGAAATATTGGCTTCCCTCATAGCGGGCTGAGCGCAGCATGTCCTTTGCGAGGTCTTGGGCTTCGGGGAGGGCGATTTTCCCATTCTCCACATCCTTATTCAAGCCTTCGATGATTGTCACTGTTGATTCAACCAATGATTGGTTTTTGAGCATAGTGTCATCACGTTCCAGACAATATCCCAAATAGGAATTATATCCGCCCCACATTACCCCCGCCATCATCATCATCACGATGATAATCAAAATTTTGCGTGAAAATCTGAGATTTACAAACCAAGAAATCATTTTACCCCCTCCAGGTTAAATCAAAAAATAAGATGCAACATCCTATGTCTGCATGTTTAAGTGTCTCATAAATTCAGGAAAATATTCAACCCACCTTACACCTATGCGTTGAAAACTAGTCACGAGGATAGGTGTTTGGTACTTTTGCATATCCGATGGGATAGGGCGCGGGATTTGTGATCATTTTATCTGATCCGCGCCATAACAGTTCAAAGCTAAACATCAGGTGGATTTTGTCGCGGTGGAATCTGGCGTGGTTAAGTGATCCAATAATTCAGCCGCTGCACGCTTTTCGGCCGCGCGTTTGGAGGAACCTTCGGCGGTCATTGGCTCAAACCCTTCGATCGTCACGGATATTTTAAAAATTGGCGCATGATCGGGGCCGCTGCGGGCCGTCATTTCATAGGTCGGGGGCGGGAGTTTGCGTGCCTGCGCCCATTCCTGAAGCGCGGTTTTCGGGTCCACAGGCGGTTGTTTGATTGTGTAAATTTTATCACCCCACAGGGCGGTAATGACTTCCTGACAATGGATATAGCCACCGTCAAGGAAAATGGCACCGATCACCGCCTCCATGCAATCGGCCAGTAAATTGGCCTGAAAGCTGCCACCGCTGGCTTTTTCCGCCGCCGACATTTTAACGATATCGGGAATTTGCAAACTTTGGGCAATCGCAGCCAGCGTTTCCGTACAGGCAAGTGCCGAATGGCGGCGGGCCAAATTGCCTTCATTCTCATAGGGAAAACATCGATAGAGTATTTCCGCAATCACCAGCCCTAAAACTCGGTCGCCCAGAAATTCCAATCGTTCATAATTTTCTTCCGTGCCGATACTTGCATGGGTGAGGGCATGGGTGAGTTGCTTGATTTCTTTAAAATGATAGCCCAAACGGTCTTGAAAAATGCTCAAAGCCAAGGGTACGTCATCATTTGGGGGATTTGTGGTTTGAGTATCAGCCATGGTAGATTCTTGGGGTCTGAGAGAAATTTTTGCGTTCACCCTTGATGCCATGATTGTAGTGCTTTATCAAGTAATCTTATAGGATGGGCGCCCATTCAATCGGCGTAAGCCCGTGGGTGACGAGATAGTCATTGGCTTTTTTGAAATGGCCGCAACCGATAAAACCACGATGGGCAGATAACGGGGAGGGGTGCGGTGCCGTTAGGACCAGGTGGCGAGTGCGGTCGATAAAGGCTCCTTTTTTCTGGGCATAAGCCCCCCAGAGCATAAATACAATATGCGATTTTTGATCGTTGATCAGGCGGATAATACGGTCGGTAAATTCCTCCCACCCTTTATTTTGATGGGAGCCTGCCTGGGCCTGAGCCACCGTGAGCGTGGCATTGAGGAGCAAAACACCTTGTTCGGCCCAGCGTGTCAGGTCGCCGCTCTTGGGCGGGGGCGCGCCATATTCTTGCTCAATTTCTTTGTAAATATTCACGAGACTGGGCGGGATCGCAACATGGTCGCGTACCGAAAAAGATAGTCCGTGGGCTTGGTCCGGGCCGTGGTAGGGATCCTGGCCCAAAATCACCACCTTAACACGGTCAAAGCCCGTAGTGTTGAGCGCGTTGAAAATCTCATCCCCTTTGGGATAGATGATTTTGCCCGACGCTTTTTCCTGCTGCAAAAACTCGCGCAGTTTTTGCATATAGGGCTGGTGAAACTCAGCTTCCAAATGCGTTAACCATGAGGGGGAAAGTTTAATTTGGGCGGTCATGCTATCAAACCCCGTGTAAATAATACCCTATTCACCAGTTTCCGTAGATGACCGTTTTTTTGCGGTTGCCTTGGGCTTCGCGGCTGTGGTTTTTTTGGCACTCGGCTTTTTAGCCGTAGGCTTTTTGGTAGATTTAGCTTTGCTGACTCTAGCTTTTTTGGCGGGGGATGCTTTATCCTCAGTATTTTCGGTATCCGCAGCACCCGTCGCTTTGCCCTTAGATTTTGCTGAGCCCTTGGCCGCGGCTTTCTTGGCAAAGCGCGGTTTTTTCTCACCAATTTGGGCGCATAATTCCACCGCGCGGTTCATGCCGATGGTCAAGACATCTTCATCCTTCGGGATGGATTTAAAGCGGTCCTGATATTTGATATAGGGGCCAAATCGGCCCACGCCGGCTTCAATCTTTGCGCCCGTTTCAGGGTGCAGGCCAATGAGGCGCGGCAACGCCAAAAGTTTGAGCGCACTATCCAATGTCACCTGATCAATCGCCGTTCCCTGGGGCAATCCTTGGCGTTTCGGCTTATCTTTTTTGTCTGTGCTGCCTTCGGGGACGTCAATTTGCACATAGGGGCCGTAGGGGCCGCGGCGCAGGCTCACGGTGCGACCGGTGCCCGGATCAGTGCCCAAAATTTTCGGTTCATTGTTCAGTGCCGCGCCGTTTTCTGCGTCTTCCAACGCTTCGCCGCTTTGCACGACAAGGGGGCGCGTATGGCGACATTCGGGATAGTTGGAACAGCCGATAAAGGCACCAAATTTGCCGACCTTAAGCGAAAGCCGCCCGTTTTCACAGGCTGGGCATTTGCGCGGATCAGGGTTTTCAGGACTTACGGGGAAGAAATGCGGCCCCAGTTCAGCATCAAGCGCATCCAAAACCATGGTGATGGTTAATTCTTTGGTGCCGTCCACGGCGGCCTTAAACCCGCTCCAAAACTGCATCAGGGCTTCTTTCCAAAATACCTGACCGCTGGAGATGGCATCAAGTTCATCCTCCAGATTCGCGGTGAAATCATAATCCACATATTTTTCAAAAAATTTGATCAGGAACGTCGTGACCAATCGCCCGCGATCCTCCGGCACAAAGCGGCGTTTATCAAGCGTGACATAGGACCGGTCCTGAAGCACCTGAATGATCGAGGCATAGGTCGAAGGGCGGCCAATGCCCATTTCCTCTAGCTTTTTTACCAGAGAGGCTTCGGAATATCGCGGCGGGGGTTGCGTGAAATGTTGGTCGGGTGTGACCTCTTGCGTGCGCAAATTCATGCCTTCGTTCAAATTCGGCAGGCGGCGATTTTCCTCATTTTCATCTGTGTCCTTGCTGTCTTCATCGTCCTCACGATAGAGGGTCAAAAAACCGTCAAAGGCAATGGTAGAGCCGGTGGCACGCAACACCACATCATCGGTCCCATCGGAAATATCCGCACTCACCTGATCCAACACCGCATTTTCCATCTGGGACGCCAGCGTGCGTTTCCAGATCAAATCATAGAGCGCAGCCTGTTTCCCGTCCAAATATCGCGCCATGTCTTGGGGGCGGCGGGACAGGGCCGTGGGGCGGATTGCCTCGTGCGCTTCCTGGGCATTTTTGGCTTTGCTTTTGTAAATGCGCGGGGAGTCGGGCAAATATTTCGCTCCGTAATGATGTTCAATCTCGCTGCGGCATTGGGCGATGGCGTCATTGGACAGGGTGATGCCGTCCGTCCGCATATAGGTAATCAATCCCACGGTTTCCCCGCCAATATCAACCCCTTCGTAGAGTTGTTGGGCCAATCGCATGGTTTGCGAGGCAGAAAATCCCAGCTTGCGCGATGCCTCCATCTGCAGGCTTGAGGTAATAAACGGCGCGTAGGGGGAGCGTCTAACTTGCTTTTTCTCAATTTTTTGGATGGCAAGTTTTTTATTTTCAATGCGTTTGACGGCGGCGAGAGCGTCTGCTTCGTTGGTGATATCCAGTTTATCTAGCTTGTTACCCGCCAAATGCGTGAGCCGCGCCATAAAGGTCGCACCTTCAGGCGTTTGCAGCCGCGCATGAATCGACCAATATTCCTGGGCGCGGAATGCTTCAATTTCCGCCTCACGCTCACAGATCAGCCGCAAAGCCACAGATTGCACGCGCCCCGCCGATTTTGACCCCGGCAATTTGCGCCATAAAACCGGGGAAAGTGTAAAGCCCACCAAAAAATCAAGCGCGCGGCGCGCCAAATACGCATCAATCAAGGGTTTATCAAGGGCGCGCGGCTTTTCAAAGGCAGCCTTAATCGCGTTTTTGGTGATCTCGTTAAACGTCACACGCTCAACATTTTTGCCTTTGAGCAAATTTTTTTCATCCAAAATCTGTTGAATATGCCATGAAATGGCTTCCCCTTCACGATCAGGGTCAGTGCACAGATAAACGGTTTTGGCCGATTTAACGGCGCTGGAGATATCCTTCATCGTTTTGGTGGCGCGGTCGGACAATTCCCAGCGCATGGAAAAATCATCCTCGGGACTAACGGCCCCATCCTTGGCCACCAAGTCGCGCACATGGCCGAAAGAGGCCAATACATGGTAATCAGAGCCAAGATATTTATTAATCGTCTTGGCCTTGGCGGGTGATTCCACAATCACAAGATTTGTCGCGCTCATATATTTTTCCCGTTTATAGTGCCCCGGCGGATTTTATCCCAGGGTTATTATTATATTGCAAAGCGCATGAACAGGTTCTAAAACCCAAACCTCGCCACGCCCGAATCCTCACATATCATGGATGGAAGTCTTAATCTATAAAAATTCTCCGGGCATTCACAGGGCGGAGGAAATGGCCGTTTCATTTTGCGAAAATTTGCGATATGAAAATAATTCATTGAAAAACGGGCTGATCTTTGTGTGATCAGGCCCGTTTTTATATCTTGGAGGAGATAAACTTTGACAACGTTGCTTACGACACCTTGGCGAGGGAGCGGAGCACGAAATTAAGCACGCCACCGTTTTTGTAATATTCGACTTCATCGAGCGTATCAATACGGCAAAGGAGTTTTACCGATTCGGTTGTGCCGTTTTTCCGTGTGATGGTGAGCGTGACATCCATGCGGGGAATAATGCCCTGTTCAATGCCCGTCACGGACACGGTTTCAGTCCCGTCCAGTTTCAGGTCCTTGCGTGTCATGCCGTCCTTAAACACCAGCGGCAGAACACCCATCCCAACGAGGTTAGAGCGGTGAATGCGTTCAAAACTTTCCGCAATCACGGCCTTAACACCGAGCAAAATCGTGCCCTTGGCGGCCCAATCGCGCGATGATCCAGTGCCGTATTCCTTGCCCGCGAAAATCACCAACGGTTTGCCGTCGGCTTTATATTTCATCGCGGCATCGTAAATCGGCATTTGTTCGCCCGTGGGCACATATTTGGTGAGACCGCCTTCCACCCCATCCAGCATTTCATTTTTAATGCGGATATTGGCAAAGGTGCCGCGCATCATGACTTCATGATTGCCGCGCCGCGCGCCGTAGGAATTGAAATCGGCCACGGCCACGCCGTGATCCATAAGGTATTTCCCCGCCGGCGAGTCCTTTTTGATATTTCCCGCGGGTGAAATATGGTCGGTGGTGATCGAGTCGCCAAACACCGCCAGAATATTGGCGGAATGAATGTCGCTGATGCTGCCTGCACCCTTTGCCATGCCGTGGAAATAGGGCGGATTGGCGACATAGGTCGATTTTTCCTGCCAATTATAGACTTCACCGCCCGCCCCGGCGTTGATCGCCTGCCATTCCTCCGGCCCTTTGAATACATCCGCGTAACGGCTTTTGAACATGTCGGCAGTGAGGCAATATTCCACGGTTGCGCGGATTTCTTCGTTGGTTGGCCAGATATCCTTCAGGTACACCGCCCTGCCGTCTTTCCCCGTTCCCAACGGTTGCGTGAGCAAATCAAGATGCGTGTTTCCGGCGAGCGCATAGGCCACAACCAAGGGCGGTGAGGCCAGGTAGTTTGCCTTCACATGCGGGCTTACGCGCCCTTCGAAGTTACGGTTCCCCGAGAGTACGGCGGAAACAGTGAGATCGCCGGCCTCAACAGCCTTAGCAATCGGGCCGGGTAGCGGGCCGGAATTTCCGATACAGGTCGTGCAGCCATAACCCACGAGGTTAAAGCCGAGCCTGTCCAAATCCGCTTGCAATCCTGCTTTATTCAGGTAATCGGTGACAACTTGCGATCCGGGGGCGAGTGAGGTTTTCACCCACGGCTTCACGCTCAATCCCTTTTCAATTGCCTTGCGCGCCAGTAATCCTGCGGCCACCAGCACAGACGGGTTGGAGGTATTGGTGCAAGAGGTAATGGCCGCGATGACCACCGCGCCGTCCTCCAAAGCATAATCTGCACCTTCAACGAGGACGGAGCGTTTGCTCGGCACAATTGCCTTAATTGAGTCGGGCATTTTTGAAAGCGGTACGCGGTCCTGCGGACGTTTTGGTCCGGCCAAGGACGGTTCCACATTGCCCAAATCAAGGGCCAAGCTATCGGTAAAGACAGGGTCGGGAGAGTTGGCATCGCGCCACATGCCTTGCTCGCGGGCATAGGCCTCAACCAATTTCACGCGGTGCGGGTCGCGGCCCGTGAAGTTCAGATAACGAATGGTTTCGGCATCAATCGGGAAAAATCCGCAAGTTGCGCCATATTCGGGGGCCATATTGGCAATGGTGGCGCGGTCGGCGAGAGAGAGGAAATCCAGCCCCGATCCGTAAAATTCAACAAATTTATTGACAACGCCCTTCGCGCGCAGCATCTGGGTGACGGTTAAAACCAGGTCAGTGGCCGTTGTACCCTCTTTCAACTGTCCCGTGAGTTTAAATCCGATGACTTCAGGAATGAGCATCGAAACAGGTTGCCCCAGCATCGCGGCTTCGGCTTCAATCCCGCCAACACCCCATCCGAGAACCCCAAGACCGTTGATCATCGTGGTGTGGCTGTCTGTGCCGACCAACGTATCGGGATAGGCAATGTTGACGCCCGGTTGCTCCTCATCTTCCTCCACCCATATGGTTTGCGCCAGATATTCCAAATTCACCTGATGGCAAATCCCCGTTCCGGGCGGCACCACGCGGAAATTTTTAAACGCAGATTGGCCCCAACGCAAAAATTCATAACGTTCGCCATTGCGTTCAAATTCAATTTCCACGTTTTTGCGGAATGAGTCCGGGCCGCCAAACGCATCGACCATGACCGAGTGGTCAATGACCAAATCAACAGCCGTCAGCGGGTTAATTTTTTGCCGGTTCCCGCCCAAATTTCCCATGGCTTCGCGCATTGCGGCCAAATCCACAACGGCGGGAACACCGGTGAAATCCTGCATCAACACCCGCGCGGGGCGATAGGCGATCTCATGGTCCGAAGTTTTGTTTTTAATCCAGGTTTTGAGTGCCTCAATATCCTCCACCTGAACCGAACGCCCATCCTCAAATCGCAAGAGATTTTCGAGCAAAACCTTGAGCGAATAGGGCAAAGCCGACAAATTGCCGATTTTGGCTTCGGCTTCCTTCAGGGAGAAATAATCGTAACTTTTCCCATCAACTGTCAGTTTTTTGCGGGTCTGCAAGGTGTCGTGTCCGGCGCGTGTCATTATATGATAACCTCAAATGAAAAAATAAAGAGTCAGAATAAAGTGTCAGAAGATCAACGAGTTACACAGAAAAACTATTCTATTCTTCATGAAAAAAGATAAAAATTCGTAAAGAATATTTTGAAGTTGGTTGATTGGTATAATTGTTTCTGGGGTTAAATGAGAGTTTGAATAATAATAGATGAGAGTGTGAAACACTCTGGATTCAGTTTGATTTACGAAAAAGTTTGATTTTTTCAATCCTTACCTATATCCACTTGTTATCAAACCATTACTAAAAGCGAGGTTTTCAAATGACAGAAGGTTTTTCAGCTGGCGCACGAGTTCTTCATGTTGACCCACACCAAGATCTTTTAACAAAATATACCCCTGAAGAAAGGGAGATGATTGGAACTTTCGTTGAAAGTAGAGTTTCCCCTTATCTCAATCATGGCCTTGAGCTATCTGAAAGACCGTTGGCTATATTAGTTGGAGGAATGCTGGGGGCAGGAAAATCTCACATGGGGCATGTACTTGCAAAAGAGAGTTACCCTTTTTGTAAAGCAGATGTAAACGACGACTGTCTATGTGAACTTAAAGGTTATATTGATGATTACCTTTCTAAAGGATTTCAGGCTGCTTATAATAAATGGCGCGAAGCATCAATTTTTATAGCGCAAAAAATAATTGAAACAATGACTGCCGCTAACTGCAGTTTTATCAATGTTAGTACTGCTACTGGCGCACATGTTCCCGGGCAAATAGATGATCTTTTGCAACGTGGCTATCAAGTAGTGATTAAAGGATGTGCAACAACCCCCGAAATATCAAGGGAAAATATTAAAGCCGAAAATCGTTTCCGTTATCTACCCAGTCGTCCTGCGGCCTCTTTTGAACTGCCAGAGGAGCACCTTGAAAAAAATAAAGAATGGTCGGCCCGTGCAATTTATTTTAAACAATTAGCCTTGGAAAACCCATTAGTATTATTTGAACAATATGTTCTCCGTCGGGGGCCTGAGGGGCATTTTGAGCATGTTTTAGCGTTTAAAGTTGAAAATGGAGTTTTTGTGGAGGTCGATCATGGGGCGTGTCGGGAGTTTGACAAAATATGTCTTGAGGTAAATCACGGTCCTTATAGGACCCCTTTAACTCCATCAGTGCCCCGTGTCGCATAGTTGCTTTTACTTCACCCTGTCAGGCGGATATTCAAGGGCTCAAAAACTTCTGAAATTCCGCCTCTTGGCTCTTGGGGATATGGACCGGGATGGCGGTGGTGCCGTTGGCGGCGAGGCATAAAAATATCTCCTTGCCCGCGCCGAATTCAACATTATCAAGGAGTCCCAGCCCCAATATCGGTCGTGCCAATGAAACGGAGCTGCGCAGAGTTTTCTCGGCTGATTCACGTTTGGCACGGATGTTTTCAGACATTTGCAGCGTGGATTTGATTTCCCCGTCCTGCGTCAGCCATTCATGGGCAAAAAGCGAGAGTTTCCAGCTCGCCAAAACCGCCGCAACATTGGCTATGGCCGGGATAAATTTATCTTCGCGGCCTTTTACGGCCGGGTTGTCGATGAATTCATGGATGGGACCATCAGCCAATTTTTTCATGTTGAAAATCCTAATTTTTGCCTTTTTTTATGACGTCTTCTGTGATTTTATCGTTTTCAGTTTATAAGTTGCAGGGAAATAAATTATTAATGACTGTGCCAAAAACTGTGCTCTATGACTGTACTCAATGATTGTCCTGAGTGAGAGAAGTCCCTTGGGCCTTATTTGAATGGATTTTGAACGCTTATGCCTCTGAGATTTCCCAATATTGACCCCATCGCCGTGAGTTTTGACGTGGCGCAATTTCATTTTCAGATTCATTGGTATGCGCTCGCGTATCTCGCGGGGTTTATCGGCGCGTGGGCTTTGGCGGTGCGGTTGACCAAACTGTACCCCGCTGGCACGCGACCCCAAGGCGCGGATATTGATGATTTTTTAACCTGGGCGATTTTGGGGGTTTTGCTCGGTGGGCGCATCGGCTATGTGCTGTTTTATAATTTTTCACAATATTGGGATGAACCGCTCGAGGCCCTGAAGATTTGGCATGGCGGCATGTCGTTTCACGGCGGGGCGTTGGGCGTGATTTTGGCGCTTATCCTGTTTGCCTATTTCAAGAAAATTTCGTTGCTGCGATTGGCGGATATTGTCACCGTGACGGTGCCGATTGGCTTATTTTTGGGGCGATTGGCGAATTTTGTGAATGGGGAGCTTTATGGCCGCGTGACCGATGCCCCCATCGGCATGATTTTTCCGCATGGCGGCGATGAACCGCGGCACCCGAGCCAGCTTTATGAAGCGGCCGGGGAGGGGATGGTGCTGTTTTTCATTCTGCTCGCGCTGATCCTCACGCCCAAAATTCGCCAACGCCCGGGTATTGTGTGCGGCGCATTTTTATTGGGTTATGGAGTCATTCGCGGCCTTATCGAATTTTTCCGTGAACCGGATATCCAATTGGGATTTTTATTCGGCGGGGTGACTATGGGGCAAATATTATGCATACCAATGATCGCGGCGGGTTTAGTTCTAATCATGAAAAGCTTGAGGGCGGAGAATGGACCAATCACCCCTGCGTCGGCTGATCATTGATGAAATTGCGGCCGGCGGCCCGTTATCGATAGAGCGTTATTGGGAGCTGTGTCAATATCACCCGGATTACGGATATTATATGTGCCGCGATCCGGTGGGCGCGCGCGGGGACTTCACCACCGCCCCCGAAATATCGCAATTATTTGGGGAGATGATCGGCATTTGGGCGATGGAGCGATGGCAGGCGATGGGTGCGCCGCGTCATTTCCACCTGATTGAATGCGGTCCGGGGCATGGTACCCTGATGGCCGATTTATTGCGCATTGCGGCGGTTTTGCCCGATTTTTTGGCGGCGTGCCAACTTCATATGATCGAAATTTCACCGCATTTGCGGGACATTCAGCGGCAAACATTATCGCAAGTCAAACAAGCGGCGCAGTGCCGCAATATCACATGGCATGCGGATATCAAAGACATCCCTCTGTCCTCGCCGGTGATTATCATTGGCAATGAATTTTTTGATGCGATCCCTATACGTCAATATATATGGAAAGATGAGCGTTGGCGGGAGCGGCGGGTGGAGTATAACGGGCAGGAATTTGTATTGACGGATGCGGAGATTTCGGCGGTCTCAATGCCCCTCTCGCCGGCCGCACCGCCACAGAAGGGCGCAACAATTGCGGATGGAGCCATTATGGAATGGGCGCCGATTAGGGATAAAATTTGCGATCAGATTTTACAGATTTTGAAGTCTCATTCCGGGTCTGCGCTGTTTATTGATTACGGATATGAAAAATTTGAGTTTGGTGATAGTTTGCAGGCAATATACAAGCATAAATACTCAAATATCCTTGAAAATCAAGGCGTTAGCGATATAACCTCACATGTTAATTTTGAACAGATGGCTTATCAGGTAAAAGATTATAATTTTAATATATCTCTTTATAATCAAAGGGAATTTTTAATTTCAACGGGAATTTTTGACCGCGCGAACCAGTTAAAGCGGGCACTTGATTTGAGTAAAGAATTAGGAATAAGTGCCCAAGATATTGATATTGCAGTAAAAAGGCTTGTTAGCGTTGATCAAATGGGGCAAATATTTAAGGTTATTTCGATAAATAATTTTAGCCGTAATGATTTGCGTAATAAGCCAGATCGGGAGAAACAAGCATGACTCTGGTCCCCCTAATCCTCCCTGAATTTTCGCGGCTGACCGCTGGTCCTCAATCGGGGCAGAGGATCCTGCATGGTTTTTTCTCGCGCCAAGGGGGGGGGAGCCAGGGGATTTACCGCGCGCTCAATTGTTCGCTCCAATCCCAAGATCGGCGGGAAGATGTTTTGCAAAATCGGGAATTGGTGAGGCGATATTTTTGCCATAATTTTGGATCTTCAGGGGGCGGGGAGGATGAAAATGCGGGGCAAGTTCAGGGGCAAGTTCAGGGGCAAGTTCGGGGGCAAGTTCAGGGGCAGGGCGTGTCTTTACATAGTTTGCGACAAATTCATAGTGCGGAGTGTAAAACCATAACCGAACTGGAAGCGGCCGAGCGGGAGCAGGGGATCTGCGCTGCTGAAGAGTTGATGGGGGACGGATTGGTGAGTGATCGTCCGGGCGAAATTCTGGCGGTTTTGACTGCGGATTGCGCCCCGGTTTTGTTTTACGGATATAAGGAGTCCGGGGCGGCGGTGATCGGCGCGGCGCACGCGGGTTGGCAAGGGGCTTTAAAAGGTATATGTGAAGCGACTTTGGACGCGATGCTCAAACTAGGGGCGCAAAAATCAAGTCTTTGCGCGGCGGTGGGGCCATGTTTGGGGCGCGAGGATTTCGCGGTTTCAAACGATTTTCCGGATCAGTTTTTCGCCCAAGATGCAGGGGCGGAACGGTTTTTTAAGATGATGAAAGGGCAGTTGCATTTCGATTTTGAGTCCTATGTTGCGGATCGTCTGGTCAAATTCGGCTTAGATCGGCAAAAAATTGCCCGCGCGGGGCAGAATACCTATGCGCTTGAGGATCAATATTTCAGTTTTCGCCGCGCCACGCATCGCCGTGAACCGGACTATGGCCGCCAAATTTCGGCAATTATGATTGAGATGTAGTGTGGAGATAGGTTTTAGGACAAGCACAGGTGGGGATAGTATAAAAAGGGGCACAGCATGAAAGTTTTTATCACCGGGACCGATACGAATATTGGGAAAACCATCGTTTCAAGCTGGATATGTCTTCATACCGGCGCGGAATATTTCAAGCCTATCCAAAGTGGATTGGAGGAAGAAACCGATTCCGAAATTGTAGCGCGTTTGGCGGGTGTCAAGGTGCATGCGGAATGTTATCGGTTGCGGGCGCCGCTCTCCCCCCACTTGTCCGCGCGGCTGGACGGGGTTGCCATTGATATGAATCGATTGGTGTTGCCAAGCTCCGCAAACGGCACCGGGAATTTGGTTGTGGAAGGAGCCGGCGGATTAATGGTTCCCATCAATGAACGCGAGTTTATGATTGATGTGATTGGCCATTTTGAACTTCCGGTTATATTGGTCGCGCGGAGCAGTTTGGGGACCATCAACCATACTTTGTTGTCGTTGAAGGCTTTGCGGGATCGCAATATCAAAATCTTGGGTGTTATCATGAGCGGCGAGCCAAATGATGAGAATAAAAAAGCCATTGAAACCTATGGCGCCGTGCGGGTGATTGCCCAGATCCCGCGGTTGGAATGCCTGACAACTGAGTCATTGTGCCGTGTGCCGTTTTCCCTCCATACCAAAGCATTTTGAGATCAAGAGAAAATTGCTTGGAATTTTGAGTAGAATATATACAAATAATATTGGATTATTATACTATTTCGGTTATAATTTTGGTATGGATTTTGAATTCGATCCTGAGAAAAGTTCCTCTAATTTCCTCAAGCATGGGATCGGGTTTGAGGAGGCGCGGGATTTGTGGAATGATCCCGACTTACTTGAAATTCCGGCGAAGAATATGGATGAACCCAGAAGTTTGGTGATTGGAAAAATTCGGGATAAGCATTGGTCGGCGATTATTACGTATAGATCACGCAGAATAAGAATCATCTCAGTACGACGCTCAAGAGAAAAGGAGATTAAACTTTATGAAGGCACATGATTTTGACAAAAAATTTGATGACTCCAACGAAGATATTTTGGATGCGCTTGATTTAGAAAAAGCCATAAGACCCAATCAGCATCAAAAGCGCGTGAATGTTGATTTTCCAACGTGGATGGTGGATTCGTTGGATAAAGAGGCCAATCGTTTAGGTGTCACCCGTCAGTCCTTGATCAAAATGTGGGTTGCGGATAAATTAGAATCAAGGGTGCATTGGTCTGGATAATTGATGATAGAGAGATTTTAACCGGATGATGCCGCAAAAAATTATATTGGTTGATGATGACCGCAATATTACGACTTCGCTCAAAATGGTGCTGGAGGCAGAAGGGTATGAGGTCAAAATTAGCCATGACGGTGAGGACGGGCTGCGGATGATCCGCGCTGAACATCCCGATTTATGCGTGAGTGATATTAAAATGCCGCGGATGGATGGGTTGGAATTGCTCACCAAATTGCGGGAATTTAGCCAACTTCCCGTGATTCTGTTGACGTCCAAAGATGATGAGGTGGATGAGTTGTTTGGGCTGCGGCTCGGCGCGGATGATTACATCACCAAACCTTTTTCCCAACGATTATTGATTGAGCGAATTAAAACCCTTCTGCGGCGCGCGGCGCGCATGAGCCGGTCCGACGTTGTGCCGTCAAACCCGGAACCGAGTAAGGGAGGGGAAGGCGCGACGGATGAGGGTGAGGCACATATCATCACACGCGGTGAATTGAGAATGGATGAGGATCGTCACCTAACCCAATGGAAAGGGCAGGTGGTGAATCTGACGGTCACGGAGTATTTGTTGATCAAATGTTTGGCGGTGAACCCCGGATATATTAAATCGCGCGACCAATTGATCAATGCGGCCTATGGTGAAAATATTTTTGTAGATGATCGCATTATTGATACGCACATCAAGCGAATTAGGCGTAAATTTCGTGATCTTGACCGCAATTTTGACGGCATCGAAACCTTATACGGGGCGGGATACCGTTATAAACCCACATGAATGATCAATCCATACATACAGATGATGTGAATGAGATCAGGGATCGGCCGCTGAGTAAGCTGACCTATCGCATTTTGAGTTTCAATTTATTGGTGATTATCATTCTGGCGATGGGCGTGTCGTATCTCGGCACTGCGCGGAAATATATTATTGAGGCGCAGTTGGAGAATTTGGAGACGGAGACAGCCCTGTATGCCACAATTCTCAATGCGGCGGCGAGTATTGCTGGTAAGAAAACTCCTGATCTTTTTGAAGAAAGTGATCAAGCGCGGCAACAAGCAGTTTTTCATTATTTTAATGGTGCCGTGAGCGGGCTCAATGCTCTGAAGGAGCAGAAAATTGTGATCTATGACGGGCGGGGTAGGGTGTTTCTTGAAACCGGAGACCTGCCGATGCGGCGTTTTTATGAAGTCAAATCAAACGCGGATAGTCAATGGGGCGAAAAACTCTCTTCGACCATACAGGGGTTGTTGTCGGTGACGTTTCGCTTGCAACCCTTGCCCGATATTCATGATGCCGCGCAGATTCTCGCGCGCGAGCAGCCAATCAATTATGGGGATTTGAAAATTGCGGCCTGGGCCGGGGTGGATGGCGGTTTGATATTAACTGCGTTTTCACCGATTTATGAAGGAGATCGCATTGTTGGCGGGTTTCGGGTGATCAGGCGCGACCGTGCGGTGGAGGATAATTTTGCCGAAACGCGGGAGGAAATTTTTCGTTTTATTTTCCTTGCGATGATCATGACGATTGCGCATTCGCTCTATCTAGCGGGGAGCATCGGGCATCCGTTGCGCATTCTGGCGGTGGCGGCAGAAAAATATCGGCTCAATCAAGGGCGGGCGCAGGTGATTCCTGATTTGAGTGCGCGGGATGATGAGATTGGCGAACTCTCCCACGCTATGCGCGAAATGGCGCAAAGTCTGGAGGCGCGCGTGAATGCCATTGAACAATTCGCGGCCGATGTGGCGCATGAATTGAAAAATCCTTTGACCTCTTTACGCTCGGCTATTGAGACTTTACCGCGGGTCAAAAATAGCGATGATCAGGCGCAGTTGATGCGCATTGCGATGCATGACATTCAACGCATGGACCGATTGATCAGCGATATTTCCCTGACTTCAAAATTAGATGCCGAATTGGCGCGTGATGTGCCGTCAATGATTGATATCAAGGAACTATTGAAAAATATCATTGAAAAATATCATAGCCAAAAGGTTCCGATGATCACTCTTTCCGCACCGGAAGGGGCCGTGTTGGTTGGCGGTTCGAATGCGCGATTGGATCAGGTTTTTTGCAATTTGATTGATAATGCGGTGTCGTTTTCACCACCCGGGGGGGCGATTACCGTCAGTATTGATCGCAACGCTGACCGTGTCAAAATCACGGTTGATGACGAAGGGCCGGGACTCCCCGAAAATAAGCTTCATCAAATTTTTGAACGATTTTATTCTGAACGCCCTGAACAGGAAAATTTTGGCATGCACTCGGGGTTGGGGCTCTCAATTGCTCAACAGATTATCATGGCAATGGGCGGGAAAATTGATGCCGAAAATATCAAGGATGCAGACGGGCGGATCAAGGGCGCGCGTTTTATTGTTCGCTTGAAATCCACTTATTTAAGGAATAATTTTAACGGATAGAATTTGTTTTTCACTTTTCTAAAATGACTCTAAAAACGACTCTAAAAAATATTGATCTTACAATGACGATTTTATAATGGCCCCCGTTTCCGACTTACCTCCATCTCCGCCGCCGCCAACATCCCCCAAACCAACGCCGTTCGTGTTTGTCACCGGGTTGTCGGGCGCCGGGATTTCCACCACGATGAATATTTTAGAGGATTTGGGCTATGCCGTGTTTGACAATTTTCCGTTGGAACTTTTGCCGGCTTTGTTAGCGCAAGATTCGCTCGCAGGTCGCCCAGCGGCGATTGCCATTGATACGCGCGCGCGCAACTTTAATCCGGTGATGCTGAAGGAAAAAATTACGGAACTCAAGGATAATTCGCGTTTTACGGTGAAGACGCTCTTCCTTACCGCTGATGAATCCGTGCTGTTAAAACGCTATACTGAAACGCGGCGCAAGCATCCCTTGGCGCGTGACAGGTCGGTGGCCGATGGAATTGCGGCGGAAAAATCCTTGCTGTTTCCGTTTAAACGAGAGGCCGGATATGTGATTGATACCACCGACTACTCAATCCATGATTTGCGGCGCGTGGTAACGGGCGTGGCGGGCGCGTTGATCAATTCGCGCATGAATGTGACGGTGATGTCGTTTTCCTATCGTTACGGCTTACCGCGAGAGGCTGATTTGGTGTTTGACGTGCGGTTTTTGCGCAATCCCAATTGGGACCCGGTCCTGCGTGCCAAAACGGGGCTTGAGCGTGATGTCCAACAATTTGTGTTCCAAGATGAAGTCTATGCCGAGTTTATCAAGGGCATTGAAAATCTGCTCAATCTTTTGCTCCCCCGTTATCAAAATGAAGGGAAATCTTACCTAACGATTGCATTTGGATGTACCGGCGGGCGGCACCGTTCCGTGACGGTGAGCGAGCAAATCGCGCAGTTTTTAGGGCGGTTTGATGTCAAAATTCAAATCCATCACCGCGAAATCAAGGGCATGGAGACCGGTGCGGGTGGCGCGTGATTTTATCACCAAGAAATCATGTGGGAAAAAGCGGAGTCATTCTGGACAGGGGCGCGGGTTATGATATACTCTATCCCATCATCATTAAAATTTTAGAATAGGATTGAGCATAATGGCCGGAAGTATGAATAAAGTCATGTTAATTGGAAATTTGGGCAATGACCCCGAGGTGCGGAGCATGACTTCGGGTGATGAAGTGGCGAGTTTTTCGGTGGCGACATCGGAGAGTTGGAAAGACAAAATGAGCGGCGAACGAAAAGAACGTACGCAATGGCATAAAATCGTCATTTTTAACCCGGCTTTGGTGACGATTGCCCGCAATTATTTGCGCAAAGGATCAAAAATTTTTGTGGAAGGGCAGCTTGAAACCCGCAAATGGCAGGATAAAGACGGCCGCGATCAATATACTACCGAGGTGGTTTTGCGACCATTTCGCGGGGAATTGACGATGCTCGATTCAAAATCCAGTCAAGACTCTTATGGCGGTGAGTCCTATGGCGGCGGCATGGCTGCAAATTCTTCGCATGCGCCATCAACACGGGTTGATGAATTGGCGGATGATATTCCCTTCTGAGAGCTTGTTAATAAACAGATTCCAAGTGGTGAATTTATAAGGAGTGGTGTGTGATGAATAAGGGGCAGAGTTTTCAACGAACCGGGCGAGGGGGCCTATGGGCGCTTGGGGTGGCGGTGTCGGCTTTTGTCTGTTTGATTCTTCTTGCGTCATTTAATAGTGTTCATGCGGAGGAAAGCGCGGCGGCGACGGCTCCTCCCGCACAGGTGAATTCCGCACAAGTAAATCCTGTGCAGTCAACACCTGAGTCACTGGTTGCAAAAGCTGCGGATGATGTGGAACAACGTCGTAAATTGGCCCGCGAACTTCATGACATTAAGCACGTCAAAGACCATATTCGCGAAACCATTGCCGGCGTGGCCAAATCTTTGCCGAGTGTTGAGCAGGAAGATTTTAAGAAATATATAGAGCTTAAGGTTGATTTTGATGCGTTGGAGCAAAAATCAATCGACTATACGGCTGAAATCTACACCGCAGATGAATTACAAGCCATGGTGGATTTTTTCGGATCACGTGAAGGACGTTCCGCCGATATCAAGGGTGAAGAATATTCGGAAAAATTTGGTGCCGAAGTCCGTAAAACCATTGACCAGGCTATGATGGCGGCGAAATTTGATAATATGAACGCCCTTCCGCAATCCTTACCCACCGGGCCGTTATCGCCCTAATTTTTGTGGCATTTTTTGCAAAAGATTTGAAAAACAGTTTTCAGTGAGGCGTTTTTTAGGCTATTCTGGATTGAGTATACGACAGACGTTCACATATCCTATACTAGGAATAACGATAAGGACCCATCGGCATGTCAGGTGATTTTTCAGTTGCTCTTCCTTCTCATATCACGGCCCAACCTGAAATCATCATGGTGGATCGTGATGTCAATTCGGTTAAATGTAATGGCGGGAATTTGGCGATGGGCCATCCCGTTGTTTATTACAGTTTTGACGGGCGGGATCAGGTTAAGTGCCTTTATTGCGACCGAATCTTTATCAAAGATATGCGTTGATCAATTCCTCTTGTTGCGCTGTCGGGCTTGCACTTCGGGATCAGAGCATTATACTTTTTCCATGATGAAGATGATTCGAGTGATTTTGACGTGCTTGTTGTGCTGTGTCTTTATGGCGGGGGCATGGGGTGGTTTTGGAGTGAGTTTAGCCGCGGCCGCACCTGAGCAAAAGGTCAAGCATGAGGCCCATCCTCAAGACATCAAGCCACGAGATAGCAAGGCAGAAGATGGCAAGGATAAGGACTCGAAAGATCAAGAAAAAACAAAAGATCAAGAAACCGGGGGTGATGATGCTCACCAAGATGCAATTCGTCAAGACGATATCAAAAACCTGATTGCAACCCTAGAGGATGACACGCAGCGCGCCAAATTTTTAGATCAATTAAAATTATTGGTGAATGAAGAAAAAAAGGAAGCAGCCGATAATCCCTTGGCTCCGCTGGCTAACGGCATTGGTTTGCGCGATGGGGTGGCGGAAGCAGGCAATAGATATGAAGATTTTTTGAACAGATATAATCTCTCGTCCTCTTTCGTGCATCAGATGTTGGGATCATTGATGACGATCCTTATCGGTGTGGGATTGTTGTTGGGCGTGAAGAGTTTATCATACAAAATCATCCATAAACTTGATGAGCAATCGCAGCGTATCGGGCTTAAACTTTCACGATTTAACTTTTACACGCGCGTGTTACAGGTGGTGTTCAGGATTGTCATCTGTGGATTGATGGTGTTTACCCTTGCGAAAATCTGGTCGATTACTGTGTTGGATGAATTTTTTGAAAGCCAGCCGCTTCGGAATTTTCTGGGGACCGCCTTTACCGTTTTGTTGATTGCCTTTTTTGCCGCAATGATATGGGAGGGGATCGGGCTTTATCTTTCCTATGTCCTGAAAAAGGCCGATGACCGCAATCAAACGCGGATTAAGACTTTGCTGCCGATTATTCGCAATATTGTGTTGATTTTATTTTCGATTTTATTCGGGTTGGTCTTACTGTCCGAAATCGGGATTAATATCACGCCGTTATTGGCGGGGGCAGGGGTAATCGGTGTGGCTGTGGGTTTTGGTGCGCAGTCAATGGTGAAAGATTTCCTGACCGGATTTACCATCATTTTAGAAGACATCGTACGCGTGGGCGATGTGGTGAATATTGGCGGGATGGGCGGATTGGTTGAACAGATTACATTGAGAAAAATTCAGTTGCGCGATTTTTCGGGAACAGTTTGCACCATTCCGTATAGCCAGATTACCACCATCCAAAACCTGACCAAGGATTTTAGTTTTTATGTGATGGATATTGGCGTGTCCTATGAGTCTGATATCGGGCGCGTGTTTGAGGTTTTGCGCGGGGTGGATGAAGAGATGCGACGGGACGAAAAATTCGCGCCGCTGATGCTCGAACCCATAGAGATTGTCGGCGTGGATCGTTTCGCCGATAGTGCCGTGATCATTAAGGCGCGGCTCAAGACCTTACCGATTCAGCAATGGACTGTCGGGCGGGAATTTAATCGGCGGATGAAGATTGCGTTTGATCGCGAAGGCATTGAGATTCCGTTCCCGCAACGTATGGTGCGCGTTGTTCCAAGCCAAACTCCGGAAGGGGAAAAAACCGGACAAAAAGCGGGGCAGAAAAATGATCTGGATGACGCCGCACTCGCCAGGTTTTCGGATTAACGGGTTGGGTGGGTTTTGCCGCCGGACCATAGAGTTCTTAAAGGATTTTTGACCCATGATAAATAACAAAAATATGAAAGTGCGGGGGCAGCGGGGAAGCGTTTTGATCTATATTCTCGTGGCTGTGGCGTTGCTGGCTGCGCTTACCGTGAGTTTGATGGATTCATCCGGCCAGCAATCGCAAAGCCAGAACGCCAGCGGTTTGGTCAGTGAAATTGACGGGCAAATCGGATTGATCAGTGCGGCTTTGTCCGAATGCGTGCTTTCGCATCCCAATCAGGATTCGGAATTGACTGCGACCGAGCAGAAAAACGCGCCCTATCCCATTAATCCCGCCGATAGTTATTTTGATACGCAAAGCGCCGATCCGGGGTCCGATGCGAATAACAATGTTGCCAATATTCGTTGCCCCGGAAATCCCGGCGGTGACGGATCGAATAACCAGGATCATGCACGCATTTTCGGCGGATCTTCGGGGAAATTTATGCCGCCGCATCCGGCGTTATTTGGGGATTGGGATTATTATAACGGCGCGGACGGCGTGGCGATAACCATTGCGAGCGATAAAACCGATCCCTATATTGCCGATGCGCTGGCGAAACTCAATGACAAATACGCGCAATGTGAAGCCGAAATCATTGATCGGCGGTCCCTGGGGGCGCTCAATATTACCTCTGACACAATCGGGGCGGCAGGCCCGCGCCAGTGTGGAGCAGGGGAGATTTGTTTTCGGTATTGGATCATCCTGAAACCAACCGCGATTCACCAAGACAGCCCCGATTGCCCGTGATATTGTGAGCAGGTTTAAAAAATAGCTATAAAAAATTGTTGGTCTCAATGAATATTTTTCTTTTTACCGTCATTTCAATTTTCTTTATCCCTTTGTATCGAGCCATCAGATATCCTGACTTGAGAAGAGACTATCTGATTATTTGGTCGTTTAGCTTCATTTGGTCGTTTAGCTTCATATGGTATCCGTCGGCTTGGACTTACATAACGAACCCAATACATGAAATGCCGGACGGATTTTCAATGCTATGGATGATGTTGGAATTTGTTATCATGTTAATCTATTTCCCGATAGTTTACTTCGTGATTAAAATTAACAACAAATCACTCAGGTTGGTCTCGTTTTATTGGATGATAGGAAACTTGTTTTGGTGGTTTTGTAGGCTATTGTTTCTCTTTTTTATGGGTGCGTTAATGGTTCTGAAATGATAAGTGGATAAAAGAAATGAGTAGCACGGCTATTGGAATTTTGCTGACCTGTGTGACATCGTTGATGTATGGGGTCTATGCGCCCGCGGCACGTGGGGCGTATATTGAGGGCGCGAATGTCGTTTTTGTGATTTTACTGACCACCTTTATGCGCGGCGGGGGGCTTTTTTTATGGTGTGTGGTTAAAAAAATTCCGCTCTTTACCACGGCGCAAGATACGGTGAACGCATTCAAATGCGGCTTTGTACAGGCATTGTCCATTGTCGGCAATATTGGGGCGTTGATGTATTTACCCGCACCGGTAGCAGTGATGATCCTTTTCACGAGTACCTTAATGCTTTTATTTTACATGATTTGGCGTAAGGAAATGGAGTCGAATAGATGGCTCATTCTCACAACATTCACGACCTTGATCGGCCTAACATTTGTCATTAATCTGTGGTATGCGCAGGGTGAGTATCATATATTGGGGTATGGATTTGCCATACTCGGCGCGGTGGCCACAGCAACAAGGTTATATGTGTTTGGCAAGTTGATGAAATCAAAGCCCCCTATAGCCATTGGTGCGGAAACTTTTGTAACGGCTTTTGTTTTCTTGGGGCTTTTGATGATTTATCAAATACCGATTGCGCCCCAAACAATGCAAGGGTGGTGGTTTGTGGCACTATCGGGGCTGGGGTTGACTGTGGGAAGTTTTACAATGTTTTGGGCAATTTCACGAATTGGACCTTTTTATTTCAGTCTTTATAACAAAATTGATCCTATTTGGGGAGCTGTGTTTTCTGTGATTTTGCTCCATGAAGTCCTGAAACCCGGACAGTATATCGGGGTGGTGATCGTGATTGCAAGTCTTGTGTCCTATCAAATTTGGGATCATCGGCATCAGAAACGGACCACCAAAGCGGGATAGGAAACGCACCGCCAGTATAAACAAGTATAAATAAAATGGGAACAAGGGCCGGTTGATAAAAGTTTTCATTCGGGATGAATTAGGGTATAATCGTAACAATGTTTAAACTTGGGAAATGACCGCGATATGGCTTATGTTCAGCGTCTTGTGAGTGCGGATGAGCGTCTTTATGGCGTGGCCAAGCTGCATTGGATCTATGTGACCCATGGGCTTTTTGCCCTTTTGCTGTTTGTGGGCATCGGGTGGGGAATCGATTTCGCATTTGGAAAAATGCTGGGCGCGTTGGGCGGTGATGTCCATAAAAACATTAATGTGGAAATGGCGTTACTGCAGATCAGGTTTTGGTTGTGGCCGGCGTGTATCGCCATGGGGATCGCCGTTTTTTTGATGTATTTCATTAAATATCTGGCCACGGAAATTGGATTGACTGATCAACGAATCATCATCAAAACCGGGTGGATTTTTGTTAATGTTAAACAAGTGGATACGATGGAGGTCCGCGGAGAATATCTTGATATGGGGTGGCTGGGGGAAATACTAAACTACGCCTATATTAACCTTGATTGTAAATTTATTGGCGATATGCGACTGCCGGCGATTGCTAAGGCCGAGAATTTCGTCAAGGCTTTTCACAAAATTCAATTGGAAAACGAAACGGTTAAGCCCGATGAGTCCACGGTTAAGCACAGAAATGCCACAGCAGATGAACGAGACGGTATTGCCGATGGACACCATTATAACGGTCAGCGGCACCATCCTCCGGTTCATGAGTTTCAGCCTCATGAGTTGCAACCTCACAACTCGCAAGCCAATGAACTGAAGGAATTGGAATTAGAAAAAGTTTTGGCGGAAAAAGAGCTGATGGAGGCAAAGCTGCGTATTTTAGAGCTGGAATTGCAAGCCGCCCAGCAAGCCGGGCAGCGATCTGAGCAGGGACACGCTCAGCAATTAGACCAAAAAATTGAGGCGGAGTCCGGTGCGCAAGCGGCATTTGCAGACTCTTCTCCTACCGTTGAGGGGGGCGTCGATGAGACAAAAAGCACAGCGCCGTCAGACGTTGCCCAAAAAGCGGAGATGTTGGAAATTCCCGAAGGATTTGTCGTTGAGGAGAGCGGTGATCAAAGGCGTGGACTATCGCCCGAATTGGCCGCAGAAATGGCCCAGGAATTTCAAGAGGCGGAGTCGGGAAGTTTGCTCCCCAATGCCAGTGCGAGTCCGCCTGAGGCTAAACAAAAACCGATTTTACACTGAATAAAGTTTAAGATTATGGCTTGAAACATAGCATTTAATAAGGGATAATGTTACTTGAAAGTTCCCTAATTTAGATCATTAGTTTAAATCATGAATAAGTCGTAAGAGAATATGACCTATAAATTTGACAAAGTCCGTATTTTGGTGGTGGAAGATAACACGCCGATGCTGGAAATCTGTAAGTCTTTGTTGTTGGCGTTTGGGGTGGGGGACGTGTTGTCCGCCAAAAACGGTGATATGGGGTTTCAGGTTTTTTGTAAAGAAAATCCCGATATTGTGATTTCGGATTGGATGATGTATCCGATGGATGGCATATCGCTCACCCGGCGCATCCGCAGCGACCCAAAAAGCCCCAATATCTATGCGCCCATCATTTTAATGACGGGATTTAGTGAGAAAAAACGTGTGGTGCAGGCGCGCGATTCCGGTGTGACCGAGTTTTTGGTCAAGCCGTTTTCCGCCCGCGATATGTACAAACGCATCGCCCAGATTATTGAACGGCCCCGACAATTTGTGAGATCGGAGGATTTCTTTGGCCCCGACCGTCGTCGTACAATTGATGTGGGGTATCAGGGGCCGTTCCGGCGTGAGAGTGATTTTAAAGCCATGAAAGATCAAAAAGACCGCATGCGCGCGGCTTCGCTCAATCTCGATCACTTGCGCAAAAATGCCGGGCTGGACAAAACCGATAAAATCGAAGATATAGATTTCAATTAAGGATTCGCGATGCCCGATAAACCGCCCCCCAAAAATGATATGTTCCAGATGAAAACGCGCCGCCAGGCCGAATTCATCACCCCGCCCAATTACCTGAAAACCAAGGTAGGGTATGGCGGATTAACGGATGAAATTTTGAATAAGGCTCAGGCTTTGCTCGAAAACAACACTGTGGATTTTCGCCCGTTGGGAGAGATGTATCTCGATTCCCTCTTGCGCGGCGTGCATGACGTCAAAGCCCTGCCCAATTGGGAAACGCGGGATGAAAGCTTGATTTCCGCGATTTTATTTCCGGCGATGCAGCTCAAGGCCAATGGCGGCATGTTTCATTATCAATTGGTGACGATGATCGCCGATTATCTGATCAAGTTTTTAGAGGTCATTGAGATGATCGATAAAGATGCGATTGAAATAATCATGGCGTTTCATACCACGATACGCGCGATTTTGCTCGGCCAGATCAAGGGGGACGGCGGCGCACGCGGGGCGGATTTGCTCAAGGCCCTCACCGATGCCTGTCACCGATATTTGGAGAAATACCCCGAAAAAAAGACTTCCTGATTGCGGCAACTTCTGAACAATCCTAAGTGTTCAGAAGGCGCGGACCCCTGCGAATCGGTTGGATATTGGTGCTCTTTCCGGTGCGGTCATCCGTTTCCAGATAGACCCCGCATAATGTGCCTTCGCCTTCGGCGGGTGAGAGCTTTTCAAAACTCATTTTGCGTGTAAACCGCATGACAGGTGTTTCGGGCCGCATGCCGATCACACTGAAATAATCCCCGGTCATGCCGGCGTCACATTGAATCGCCGTGCCATTGGGGAAAATTTGCGCATCTGCGGTGGGGATATGGGTATGGGTGCCGATAATGGCGGACACTTTGCCGTCCATATAATGGGCCAGAGTCATTTTTTCGCTGGTGGCTTCGGCGTGAAAATCAACCAAAATTGCCTGAACTTTTTGGCCCAAAGGATAGGATTTGGCAAGCTCATTCACCGCCGCAAACGGGTCATCCATCGGGTCCATAAAAAGCCGACCCATCACATTAATCACCAAAATAGATCGCCCATCAGCCAGCGTATAAACGCAAAATCCTTTGCCGGGGGTTGAGGGGGGATAATTGGCGGGGCGGATTAATCGGCGTTCGCGTTCAATATAGGGGATGACTTCGCGTTGATCCCAAGCATGATTGCCAAGTGTGATGATATCCACGCCCAGATCAAAAAATTCCTTGCAAATTTTTTCATTAATGCCGATGCCATGCGCGGCATTTTCGCCATTGACAATGATTACATCGGGGGTTAATTCGCGCTTAAGATCGGGCAGATATTTCGCCAGAGCATCACGCCCGGCGCGCGCCGCTATATCACCAATAAAAATTATTTTCATCAGATGTTCTAACCGTGATTGCCCCCTAGGTCAAGAGTGCGCTCAAAAGTGCACGGCGATCGCTTGAAAAAAGTTACGTATAGGGATTCCCGAAAGGGGGGAGATGTGATTCACTGAAAGTCTTTGAAATGGATGCTTTTGATGAATGATTTGAACATTTTGACTTATTTTTCTGCGCTTGAGGACCCGCGGCAATCCTGGAAAGTGTTGTATCCGTTGGAGGAAAT
>JAEUKN010000050.1 GCA_016794305.1 Alphaproteobacteria bacterium
GCCCGGCGGATTTGATTTCCTCAATATAAATCCGGTCGGCCTGACGCAAAATCTCTAACTTTTCTGCGGTAATATCGCCCGGGATGCGGATAGCGAGCCCCGGACCGGGGAAAGGATGGCGGCGGATAAAATCCTCGTTCATGCCGAGTTCACGGCCCAGCGCGCGCACTTCGTCCTTAAATAACTCACGCAAAGGTTCTACCAATTTCATATTCATGCGTTCGGGCAAACCGCCGACATTATGGTGCGATTTGATGGTGACGGACGGCCCGCCGGTAAAGGATACCGATTCGATCACATCGGGATAGAGCGTTCCCTGAGCCAGGAAATCCGCCCCGCCCAGCTGTTTGGACTCTTGCTCAAACACTTCAATAAAAAGTGCGCCGATGATTTTGCGTTTTTGTTCAGGATCACTCACCCCCGCTAGCTTTTCCAAAAATAAGCGCGATGCATCATGGTGAATAAGCGGAATGTGGTAATGGTCCTGAAACAAACTCACCACTTGCTCAGATTCCCCCGCGCGCATCAATCCGGTATCAACATAAATACAGGTGAGTTGATCGCCGATGGCTTCGTGAATCAGCACCGCCGTCACGGAAGAATCCACTCCGCCTGAAAGCCCGCAAATCACGCGCCGATCACCGACCTGGGCCCGAATTTTTTCAATGGCTTCGGCGCGGAAGGATTTCATGGTCCAATCCCCCGCACATCCGCAAATTTTATGGGTGAAATTGCGGATCAGCGCAGCACCTTGCGGCGTATGCGCGACTTCGGGGTGAAATTGCACGCCGTAAAATTTTCGCGCCTCATCCGCTACGGCGGCACAGGGGGCGTTGGCCGATGATGCGATCACTTCAAACCCTTCGGGCAATTTTGTCACGCGGTCGCCGTGGGACATCCAGACAATCTGGCGGCTGCCAGCCGTCCAAATTCCGTCAAACAGTGTGCCGTCTTTAAGAATATCCAACTCCGCGCGGCCAAATTCCTTATGGTGACCTGCTTCAACCAATCCGCCCAATTGTTGGCACATGGTTTGCTGGCCATAGCAAATTCCCAGAATCGGCAAATTATGCGTGAACAGAAAATCCGCGGCCCGCGGTGTTCCATCCTCCGTCACGCTGCATGGCCCGCCGGAGAGGATGATGCCCTTGGGGTTATAGGCCTTAAGTCGTTCTTTGCTGACCTGAAGAAACGGCCAAATCTCACAATAAACGCCGCTTTCGCGTACGCGCCGCGCGATTAATTGCGTAACCTGGGACCCAAAATCCACAATTAAAATATGATCATGGGGGGTGGAATGGTTGGTCGTGGACATGGTGGAACCTTTCAACTTTATGTTTTTGGCCGCTGTCATTTTGCTCTATATAGGCGCGTATAGGCCGGTATCTAGGCGAGATTGAGCCGGCTTAGGCGCGGGCAAAATCCTGCGGCATTGTCAAAAATTATGTTCCCATCTTTTAATCAATCTTGACCACAAAATCAATCAAAGGATTAGTCGCTTTTTACGGGCCCGGTCATTTCCATACCCGCGCCGCAGGTGAGATCATGAACAGGTTCTTAGAATGCATGGGGATCAATGAGTGGGCCGAGAGAATTGAGGTCAATGTGCGCGGCGTTGGTGAAATCAATCCCAACATCGCGGAACCATTCGGCCAAGGGGCGCAGAAGTGGATGATGTAATTCTTGCGCCAGATATTGTTCCAAAATCGGAATAAACCCCATTAGGCGCGTCATGTTTTTGCGATGTGCAAGGCTAATTGCCTGTCCGATCACGCGGCAATGAAATTGTGCGGAAAGCACGACATACCATGCCTCAATCCTCTCCCGCTCAGATGGTTTCAGATGATTGAGGAAATGATTTTTAACCTCTGTTTTAGTCTCTATGGGGACAATTTTTCGCGCATCTTCCAACAAATTCACCAAATCATAGGGGATAGGGGTGAGAAAGGCGCCCTGAAAATCCAAAATCCCCAATTTGGCAATTCCCGTACGCTCCGCCAGATAGAGCAAATTTCCCGGATGGTAATCGCCATGCTGAAGCCCGGTGAGCGGCGGCGGCAAGCCCCGTTCAATCGTCTGCCACGCCATGCGAAATCCTGTTTCATAATCGGGCGGATTTTGCCCCCCCAGCCGCGCGGGAATATACCAATCGAGCACCCGCCGCTTACCGATATAAATATGGGACGAAAAATAATCAGGAATAGCGATCGGCGGTTGCCGCGCATTATCAGAGAGATGCTCCAAGATTTGAGCGGCGAGGAGATAATAATCCTGAGCCTGTGCCA
The DNA here is from genome assembly GCA_016794305.1 of Alphaproteobacteria bacterium. Taxonomy (GTDB): domain Bacteria; phylum Pseudomonadota; class Alphaproteobacteria; order Micavibrionales; family Micavibrionaceae; genus UBA1573. The sequence continues at coordinate 2,286 of JAEUKN010000050.1, forward strand.
CGCCCTGTTTCATGAGGTCATTGAGGGATTGACAGCCTAAATCCTCCATCAAAATCAACCCGTGATTAAGTTCGGTTGCGTAAATCTCCGGGACTGAGAGCCCAAGGGATTTGAGGTATTTACCGATTTTGATAAAATCTTCGAGCCGATGCCCCGCAACTGATTTCGGGTCATAATCGGGGACACTATGCATTAAAATCGCGGTTCGGCCGTTTTTTTCAATGCGAAAATATTGGCGTTGCGACCAATCATCGCCGATTCTCTGGCCCGATACCCCGCTCCATCCCGATTTTTTTAAAAATTCCGCACGTTCATAGACTGTTAGTGGCACGGTGCTACTTTTTCTTGGCTTTGGCCTTGTTGGCGATTAGATGGAGCGCATTGACATGCTGTTGAGAAGCCTGTTTTTTCCCCAATCGCGGCACTGCATCCTCCATGCCAAATTTCGGAACATCAGGCCCGCCGAGCGCGCGTAATAGATCAAGCCCAAAACCCTGCATATCTTGCTTTACGCTTTTGACGATCGGCTTGATCGGAAGGTCGGTATAATTGCCCTCTTTCCTCGCATTTTGTTGAATGGCGATGCGCCCCACGGCATGGGCCACGAGGCCGGTCAAATGCGGCTTCACCAAGGCCTGAAGCAGGACAAAGTCCTCCATCGCCCGCAATGCAATCATTTTTTGGGCTTTTGTCTGGTTGCCTTTGGCTTTTTCCAAAGCCTCCAGCACACATTGCTGTAGATAAGACTGAGTCATTTTCGGGCCTCGCAGTTATATTTTACCATGAGGGACGAGAATGACCAAGATGAAAATATTTACCCGACAATGTCCGAACCGGCGAAGAAATACGCAATTTCAATCGCGGCGTTCTCGATGCTATCGGAACCGTGAACGGAATTGGCCTCAATGCTTTCCGCGAAATCCTTACGGATGGTGCCTTCGGCTGCGTTGGCGGGGTTGGTTGCACCCATGATTTCACGGTTTTTGGCCACGGCGTTTTCGCCCTCTAACACCTGCACCACCACGGGGCCGGAGGTCATGAACGCCACCAAATCATTGTAAAACGGGCGCGCAGCGTGGACTTCATAGAATTTTTCTGCCTGAGCCTGGGTCATATGAATGCGACGTTGAGCGACCACGCGCAGACCATTTTTTTCAAAACGGTCATTAATCGCGCCGGTCAAGTTGCGGCGTGTGGCATCGGGTTTAATAATCGAAAAAGTACGTTCTGTGGCCATTTTTCCCTCAAATTTGTGCGGTTATAAACGTTGATGATTTAAATATGGCATGCTTATAGCTTTGGTCGCCCGAAAACGCAAGTCCCATATCGCCGCGGGCGGTTGGGATCATGAACAGGTTCTTAAATCCCCTATCAATCTATAATATTGGGATTTCAGGTGCGCGAGGTGATATCCGCCGTAACCATCCAAAAATCCGCCCCTTAGGATATAACCATAGATAAAAGTGAGCGGGGCGCGCAGGGGGCTGCGGCGCATGAATTTTTTGATCAAATTCCGCCATCTCACCGGGTCGTCGGGCCAGGCGTCGCGCGCATTCATACTGCTCTCCCATCGCGCATATTTTTCATGACGAAATTGCCACCCACGCAAATCATCGAGCGTATCATGAATCATAAAATTTTTTAATTTCCCGATTTTGCGTTGGGGCGCGGGGAGGTCCGGCAAAAAGACAGGTTGGTAATGCCCCTCAATTTCTCCCATGCCGGGAATATCAAGATCATTGACAATCGGAAAGCCCATTTTACGCCGATTCAACAGCGCGATTTTGGAATTACATTGCCCGAACTTCAGGATTCTCCCCCGAAAACAATAACGACCTTTGATAAAAAAACCGGCCTCAACCGGTGGGGCATCGTTAAACAAAGCCGCGATTTCAGTGATTAAACCCTCAGTCATCACTTCATCGGCATCCACAAACAACACCCAATCATGGCGCAAAGATAGATGATCGAGGCACCATTGCCGCTTTTTCGGATATTGCCCGTTCCAGGTAAAATGATGCGTTTGCGCACCTTCTGCCGCGGCCAACGCAAGTGTGGCATCGCGACTGTTGGAGTCAACCACCATCACCTGATCAAAATCTGTCAGAGTTTTAAGTGCTTTCCCAATCCGCGCAGCTTCGTTTTTGGTGACGATGATCACCGAAACCGGGATTTTTTCAACTGCGAGTTTGTTCATCACCACTACTCCGGTCTGGTATCAGATTAGAGCATTTTGCGATTAAGTGGAGGCCGGCTAATCGTAACAAAATGCGATAAAACAAATAGTTAGACCATTTTTTGAGTCTATATAATCAAAAAATGGTCTAAATACTAACTTCTGCAGAATGATCCGCCAAGACAAAATTTTCTAAATTCACTATCTTTGTCTGATCACTCGCATCCTAATTCTTAAACATATGCGCCCATTTTCCAGCATTGCAACATGCTCAGTGATGATGTAGCGTGACCAAAATTAGGGATATTTGCGGCTTAAGCGTTTGAATGCCGTCAGAAAGAAACCAATGAATTTTCAGCTTGATTATAAGGAAATATTAGGCCTTGCATCGGTTTCCATCGTTATGGTTAGCCATATCTATTATTTAATAATGACCTGTCTGAAGCGTATCCGTCCGCATGTTTTTACGCTTCTGGTTTATTTTATGGTGACAATCAGCGTTTCTTTTGGAATATATTTTGAAGGCGACACGGGTGCGGCTCTACGTATGTGTATCCCAGCACCAATGTATATTCTCATGCTGATTATGACGCTACGCCGAGGAGTCGAATATATCCGCAGGATTGATGTGGTTATGCTGAGTTTGTCTTTGCTGGCGCTGCCTCTATGGTGGCTGACGGACAGCCCACGTGCCGCTATCCTTTTTCTGGCGTTGGTCGAAGGGTTTGGAATCATTCCCGCATTTCGCAAAGCCTATCATCTCCCATATGAGGACTCCATAGTTTCGGCGATGGTTAGTGCGACGGCTATGCTACTGGCGTTTCTTGCTGTGCGTGATCCACTCAATTCATGGGCAACAGCATTTTATCTGGCTTATTGGACTACCCTGTGCACAGCGATGGCCATCTTGATCGGGTGGCGACGATATGTGATGTCACGGAATAATGTGGAACTAAAAACTTAGAGCATTTTGCGATTAATTGGAGGCTGATTAATCGCAAAAAAACGCGATAAAGCAAATACTTAGGAAATTTTTAAATTTTACGTAATAAAAAACGGTCTAGTGTGGCCACTGTTAAATCTGTGCACAATTAGGTCTCGGCCCTTTTCTTGCGCGGGGAGTCTAGGTAATATTGGCTGGGAGATAGGATAAATAAAAAATAGAGTATCCAAAACCAAATGACATATTTTATCGAACTAATTCCGTTATTATGCGCACTGGCTGCGGTTGGGGTGATTGTGGCCCTTGTCATCATTGATTTTCGTCATTGGATCTTGCCTAATTGGCTCAATGCTGCTCTGGCGGCTTTGGGCGCGGGGTTTCACCTTTCCACCGGGTTTGAGTTTTTTTCACCCTTGCAATTGGCATTGGCCGCGTTGATCGGCGGCGGGATGCTCTATATTGTGCGGTTTTTTGGCAATCGGTATTATAAACAGGAAACTTTGGGATTGGGGGATGTCAAGCTAATGGCTGCGGCGGGCGTGTGGCTCGGGCCGGAGATGATTATCTTTGCCATCACATTCGGGGCCTTTGCCGGCTTGCTTCACGGAATAGCCTATGCCGCCATCAAGGCCTTAAAAACCAAGACACGCATGAATTTAAGGCGGCTGATGATTCCCGCCGGCCCCGGATTTTGTTGCGGCATTGTGGCGGTGGGTGCGTGGCAATATTGGAATTTCCTTGAGGGAATGATAAAAATATTGGATAAGTAAGGGAATGAGGAAATAAATTCCCGTTGATTTAAAAAATGTTGCTAAGATTGTTTCATAAATGCAAATTGTTTTTGGTGGTGTTGGGGCTTTGTGTGCTCTCAATACCGGTCTTTGCGGCGGATAAACAATATTCATCCGCATATGACCGTGTCATGGATACAGGGGTGTTAAGGTGCGGGTATTTTGTGTGGGCCCCGCATTTTGTAATTGATCCTTTGAGTGGTCAAAAAAGCGGCATGATTTATGATGTGATTGAAAGACTTGGAAAAGTCTTAAACCTGAAGGTTGAATGGACTCTGGAATATAGTTTTGGAACGCAGATTGAGTCTCTAAAGACCGGAAAAATTGATGCGCTTTGCGCTGATGGCAATTGGACGCGCGGCACGTTACCCTATTTAGATTACTCTGTTCCGTATGTTTTCCTTGCCGGGTATGCGTATGGCCTAAAAGATAATCCCAAGATTAAAGGCTTTGATAGTTTGAATTCTCCCGATATACGATTTACTAATATTGATGGTGACGGGTCGGCGGAATATATCGATCTTTATTTTCCAAAGGCAAAGCGTTTGTCTATGCCTGCCACTACAGACTCTCACATGTTACTCCAGAACATATTGACCGGCAAAGCAGATGCTATGCTCAATGATCCATTATCGGTGGATGATTTTCCTCTTGATATGAAATCAAGGCTTAGGGTTATCGGTGGAGATCAACCCTTGGGTGTTGCTGGGGCCTTTGTCAGCGTGCAAAAAGGTGAAGACAAACTCTTAAAAATGCTGAATCAGGGGATTGAGTTAATGAATGATACAGGTATGATAGACCAAATACTGGATCATTATGACCCTTCGGGGAAAAAATTATTACGACCACAAAAAAGGTATAGATAGCAAATGACTGAAGCCCTTGCCGTAAACGCGATCAACCCTGATATCGAAGTGGATGAAGAACGGTTTATAAAACCCTATACGATGAATTTCGGGCCCCAGCACCCGGCCGCGCACGGCGTGTTGCGCCTTGTGTTGGAGATGGACGGGGAGGTGGTCAAACGTGCCGACCCGCATATCGGCTTACTTCATCGCGGGACCGAAAAATTGATTGAATATAAAACCTATATGCAGGCCTTGCCGTATTTTGACCGGCTGGATTATGTATCGCCGATGAATCAAGAGCATGCCTTTGCGCTCGCGATTGAAAAATTATTGGCAATTGAGGTGCCGCAGCGCGCGCAATATATCCGCGTGTTGTTTTGTGAACTCACCCGGATTATGAATCATATCCTCAATATCACCACTTTCGCGCTTGATATTGGCGCGATTACGCCGGCGTTGTGGGGGTTTGAGGAGCGTGAAAAGGGCATGGAGTTTTATGACCGGGCGTGCGGTGCGCGGCTTCATGCCAATTATATCCGCCCGGGCGGTGTGGCGATGGATGTGCCGGATGGGTTGCTCGATGATATGGCGGCGTGGGTGGAAAGCTTTCCCGCGGTTTTGAATGATCTTGATAATCTGTTGACCGAAAATCGTATTTTTAAACAGCGCACCGTGGATATCGGACTTGTGAGTACGGCCCAGGCCCTTGATTGGGGCTTTTCCGGCCCTGTACTGCGGGCGTCGGGCCTTGCCTGGGATTTGCGGAAATCGCAGCCCTATGACGTGTATGAAAAATTGGAATTTGAAATTCCCACGGCGACCACGGGCGATTGTTATGCGCGCTATCTGGTGCGGATGGAGGAAATGCGCCAATCGCTCAAAATCATGAAGCAATGCCTACGCGATATGCCGATGGGCGCAGTGCGCGTGAATGATTATAAGGTCACGCCGCCGCCGCGGGCCGAGATGAAAAATTCGATGGAGGCACTCATCCATCATTTCAAATTATTTACCGAAGGATATCACGTTCCCGCGGGCGAAACCTATATGGCGGTAGAGGCCCCAAAAGGCGAGTTCGGCGTTTACCTGATTGCCGACGGCACCAATCGCCCCTATCGCTGTCATATCCGCGCGCCCGGATTCGCGCATCTTCAAGGACTGGATTTTATGTCGAAGGGTCATATGCTCGCCGATGTTGTCGCCAATATCGGCTCTCTCGATATCGTCTTTGGCGAGATCGATAGGTGAGATTGTGGGAGCAGCCGCCAAATTTGGCTTAGAAGATCCATCTTTACAAGACGGGATCCGTAGTTCTTTTGCTCTATTATGCGGGAATTGTTCACTATTAGGCTTATGCAAGCAATTTAATGATTGTTCCCTTGACCGTCCGAATTCTTCGGTGCCTTTGTTGCCAATCATAACACAAGCATTATGCCATGATATTGTACTCTTGAGTACGCAATTGACTGCGAATAAGGGGGGAGAGGAGGTTGTACCGATAACTCAGCAAAAGAGCAGTGTCCCTATACTAATTAAAAAATTGGCAGAAAACTTATATACATATGATGGAATTTTTTTGACATTTATTACATATGAAGGTGGTAGCATCCCATTTATATGTAGTAATCTTGTTGTGAGTATTGATAATTTTGGTCAAGTATCTTTGAAATGTTTATCGGCGGAAAATGTCGTTGTGGATCTAGTTTGGGGAGGATGCGGCGAGAGGCAAAATCATCGTACGCATTTAATGGATAGTCAGACTACTCAAAAAAAATTGGAATTCGCTGCCCAAGAATATATTCGCATGGTAACGGAGCGGGAAAAGCTCGATTCTGTGTTAGATGTACAAAATATAATCCCGCATCAGAGCACGATTACTGCTCCATGCGGTAGAAATATTTTAAATCCTGGGGATAGGGTACCTTAAAATGACCATCGACCAAACCATTGATCAACTATTCGGCATCATGTCCCACTGGGTTCAGAGCATCGTGTTTTGGGGGCCGCAGATTGGCGGCGTGGATGTCCCGTTGGTGGTGGTGTGGTTGGCTGCGGGCGCCATATTTTTCACGCTGTATCTTAATTTTGCCAATATTCGTTATTTCGGACACGCACTCAAATGTCTTGGAAATGCGTATGACGAGCCGGGAGCCAGGGGCCAAACCAGTAATTTCGAATCACTTTCCGCCTGCTTGTCGGCCACAATCGGTTTGGGCAATATCGCGGGGGTGGCGGTAGCGATTACGGTGGGCGGGCCGGGGGCAGCGTTGTGGATGGTGTTGCTCGGGTTTTTCGGCATGGGGTCAAAATGCGCCGAAGTGATGATGGGCCATAAATATCGCCAGTTTCCGGACCCTGAACGCCCTGATGAGGTCGCAGGCGGGCCGATGTATTATCTCAAACACGCCTTTGCCATTCGGAACTTTCCACGTGTGGGGGTGGTGGTGGCGGCCTTGTTTGCGGTGTTTTGCATCGGCGGGGCATTGGGCGGCGGCAACATGTTTCAATCCAACCAAATGTATCAACAATTGGTCTATGCCAGCGGCGGTGAGCAGAGCTTTTTCCACGATAAGGGCTGGCTGTTCGGTTTAATTTTAGCGGTGTTAACCGGGTTGGTGACGTTGGGCGGTATCAACTCCATTGCCTCTGTGGCCTCCAAACTCACGCCGATTATGGTGATTTTTTATATGCTCTGCGGCCTATGCGTGTTGGGTGTGCAGCATGAACATTTGCTCCCTGCGCTTAAAACCATTGTAACCTCTGCATTTTCATGGGATGCGGGATTGGGCGGATTTATCGGCGCAGTGGTGGCGGGGGTCAAACGGGCTGCCTTTTCCAACGAAGCGGGACTTGGAACAGCCGCGATTATTCAGGCATCGGCGAGAACGGATTTTTCGGCCCGTCAAGGGTTGGTCGGCGGATTGGGACCGTTTTTTGACACGGTGGTGGTGTGTTTTATGACCGCGTTGGTGATTGTGACCTCCGGCGTTTATGTGGGGCATGAGGGCGTGGGCGGTATTGCCCTGACATCGAGTGCATTTGAAACGGTGTTGCCGTGGTTTGATATGGCGTTGGTGGTGTGTGTGGCGCTTTTTGCCTATTCCACCATCATTGTTTATTCCTATTACGGGGAAAAATGCGTGGGATATTTGTTTGGCGACCACCGGGCGACCGCCATTGGTTTTCGTGTGGTGTATCTTGTTTTCGTGATCATTGGGTCGTGTGTGTCGCTTGGCAATGTCATTGATTTTTCCGAATCCACATTCCTCGCCATGGCGGTGCCGAATATTTTGGGGCTTTATTTCCTAGCACCCGAGATCCGCAAGGATTTGAATGAGTATCTGGTCAAAATGAAATTACGCAGGCCATAACGCTCACGAAACCTAAAACGCGCATAAATTCTCATTATACTCGGAAGACTGAACTCCCGGACGTTGTCACTTCGCTCCTGACGCAAAACTCCCTACGCGGCGTCGCTTGTTCCTAGCCGGGAATTCAGTCTTCCGAGTATATTAAATTTGACAGAATTTAATTGAGTGATTATAGATCTAAACCTATAAAATCATTGTAGTATGAGAGGTTTTTTATGCTGAACGCGACCAAAATTGATGCATCCAACCACCCTGGATTTGATCATCATGAACAAGTGGTAAGGTTTGACGATCCGGATTACGGGCTGGTGGCCTATATTGCCGTGCATAACACCAATTGCGGGCCTTCGCTCGGTGGGTGCCGCGTATATCCTTATAAAAGTGAGGATGATGCGATTATTGATGTTTTGCGGCTCTCGCGCGGGATGACCTATAAATCTGCTTTGGCGCGGTTGCCGTTGGGTGGGGGCAAGGCCGTGATCATCGGTGATCCGCGTCTGATTAAACGGGCGGGCTTTATGGCGCGGTTCGGCGAGGCCGTGAACCGACTGGGCGGGGCCTATATCACGGCTGAGGATGTCGGGTCCAATGAGTCGGACATGATCGAAATTTCCCGCGCGACACCCTATGTTGCCGGACTCCCCCCTCAAGACAATGAAGATCAAGACCATGTGAGCGGAAACCCGTCCCCCGTCACCGCCTATGGCGTTTATTGCGGGATAAAATCATGCTTGAAAACTCAATATCAGTCTGACTCACTCGCCGCAAGAACCATAGCCATTCAGGGCATGGGAGCCGTTGGCTATGCGTTGGCGCGCTATTTGGCGGCGGACGGCGCACAATTGATTGTGGCCGATATGAATGAGGAGGCCCTGGCGCGCGCTGAAACGGAATTCGCGGGGCGAATTCGAATCGCGTCGCCTTCTGAAATTCATATGCAGGAGGCAGATATCTTTGCGCCCTGTGCGCTCGGTGCCGGATTAAATGATCGCACCATCCCGGAAATCAAGGCCAAAATTATTGCCGGGGCCGCGAATAATCAGTTGGCCGAGGCACGCCATGACCAAACCCTCCGCGCGCGGGATATATTATATGCCCCCGATTATGCGATTAATTCCGGCGGCATTACGAGTGTGGGATATGAATATTTTTCGCGGTCCCGGAATAACCCGTATTCTTATCCGCTTACGCCGCAAAAAATGATGGAGCATGTCGCCCGCATTGCCGAAACGCTCAATCATATTTTCACCCTGGCGCAAAATAAGGGCATTGGCTATGGCGAGGCCGCAGATTCGCTCGCTGAAGAAATCTTTATGGCGGGTGCGTCCAGCCAAATCACCGCGGCTTAGAGCATTTTGCGATATAGCGGATCCCCGCCGTATCAACAAGCCTTCTGCTTGTCGCGGGGATGACGAGACGAAAAGAAAAACCCCGCTTTCGCGGGGTTTTTGAATGGTTGAATCCTTAAGTAACTTAGCGACTTACTCAATAATTTTGGCAACGACGCCGGCGCCGACGGTACGTCCGCCTTCACGGATCGCGAAACGCAGCCCTTCATTCATCGCAATTGGCGCAATGAGTTTAACGGTCAAATTCACGTTATCCCCGGGCATCACCATCTCGGCACC
>JAEUKN010000051.1 GCA_016794305.1 Alphaproteobacteria bacterium
ATCTATGTACGATCCGATGCGGTTCTCGAAAAACCGTAAAAATCCTGTGCCATAGCGAGATTATGAACAGGTTCTTAGAGCATTTTGCGATTAAGTGGGGGCCGGTTATAAGCGAAGGTCAGTTAATCGTAACAAAATACGACAAAACAAAAGCTTTGAATGCGTGCGACAATTTGTCCGTGATCTAAGCCTTATAAAACTTTCCTACGCGCGATGGATTGCTTTAAAATAATCTATGACCAACTTCCATAAGCTGCCCGATGAAATCGAATTAGAAGAGCATTTAAAGCCTACGGCCACGAATTTCTTTCGTGATTTGCGCGACCGTATTTGCGCCGAATTTGAAGCGATAGAAGGTGAATTGGGTGAGGGCGAATTTGCCCATCAACCACCTCTCGCTGGAATGAGTGGGCCCCCATCCAAAGGGCATTTTAGCCGTAAAATTTGGTATCATAAAAACGATGATGGCGCGCCGGGCGGCGGCGGTGAAATTTCCCTGATGAAGGGGCGGGTGTTTGAAAAGGTCGGCGTGAATATTTCCAATGTCTATGGCCGATTTTCCGAAAATTTTCGCCAACAAATTCCGGGGGCGGAGGAGAATGGCGGGGCTTTTTGGGCTGCCGGCATCTCATTGGTCGCGCATATGCGCTCACCCTTAGTGCCTGCGGTTCACATGAATTTGCGCATGATTGTTACCAACCGATTATGGTTTGGGGGGGGAAGCGACCTCACACCCCTCTATCCCCTTGAGGAAGATTGTAAATTATTTCATAGCCAACTTCAGGAATGTTGCGACCGACATAACCCGAATTATTATGCAGAATTCAAAAGCTGGTGCGATCGCTATTTTTTCCTACCCCACCGTAACGAGCCGCGCGGCGTGGGCGGTATTTTCTTTGATTACCTCAACACGCAAAATTGGCAGAGCGATTTTGATTTTGTGCGCGATGTGGGGGAAACCTTTCTAAAAACTTACCCCCAAATTGTGCGCCGGCATATGCATGAAGGGTGGAGCGCAGCCCAGCGTGAGGAGCTCTTGATCAAGCGCGGGCGTTATGTTGAATTTAACCTCATCCACGATCGCGGCACGCAATTTGGGCTGAAAACCGGTGGGAATATTGAGGCGATTTTGATGTCGTTGCCCCCCGAAGTCAAATGGCTATGACTCAATTATTTATTTGAGCGGACATGCTGCTCTACTAACTTCACCAAATGATCCACAATGCTTTCATCGCTATCCATCAGGCGGTGCGCGGTTTCACCGTTTAAATAAACCTGATGCGTGCCGCGCCCGCCGCCGGTAAAGCCGATATCGGTCATGAGGGCTTCGCCGGGGCCGTTTACCACACATCCGATGACGGATAAGGTGAGTGGGGTGGAGACTTTTTCGAGTCTTTTTTCCAATTCCTCAACCGTTTTAATCACGTTGAAATTTTGCCGCGCGCAGGATGGGCAGGAAATGACATTGACCCCGCGATGGCGCAGGCCCAAGGATTTCAGGATATCAAATCCGGCCTTAATTTCCTCCACCGGGTCGGCGGAAAGCGAGACGCGAATCGTATCGCCGATCCCCGCCCACAGCAAATTTCCCATGCCGATTGCCGATTTGATGGTGCCGGTGCGCAGTCCGCCGGCCTCAGTAATTCCCACATGGAGCGGATAATCGCAGACCGCAGCCAGTTGCATATAGGCGGCGACCGCGAGAAAAACATCCGATGCCTTACATGAAATTTTGAAATTGTAGAAATCGTGATCTTCAAGGATTTGAATGTGGCGTTGCGCACTTTCAACCATGGCTTCGGGGCAAGGTTCACCGTATTTTTCCAGCAAATCACGCTCCAGTGACCCGGCATTCACCCCGATGCGGATGGAGCAATTATGATCCTTGGCCGCCCTGATAACCTCGCGCACGCGGGCAGGAGAGCCGATATTGCCCGGATTAATGCGCAAACACGCGGCGCCGTTTTCGGCGGCTTCAATCGCGCGTTTATAGTGAAAATGAATATCGGCCACAATCGGCACCTTGACCGATTTTGTGATTTCTTTGAGCGCGCGGGCGGAATCTTCATCGGGGGTGGATACGCGGACAATGTCGGCCCCTGCATCCTCTAATGCCCGAATTTGCGCGATGGTCGCCGCGATGTCGCGCGTGTCGGTGTTGGTCATGGATTGCACCGTGATCGGCGCGTCCCCCCCAACGGGCACATTCCCCACCCAGATTTTGCGGCATTTGCGGCGCATAATCTGCCGCCATGGGCGGTGGGCGGTATGATCGGGTGTGGATAGTGCTTGAGTCATTGGCCCTTTGATCCCATCTTAATCAGTTTTTTGAGCATCGCTTACGGCTAATATTTGCGCCATCAGGCCGCGCGTAGAGCAATCAAGATGGGCATTCATTTGATGTTGGTCAAGCATCTCCTTCAACGGTTTGGCCAGCTTTTTGCCCAACTCGACCCCCGGTTGATCAAAGGAATTGAGGTTCCAGATAATCCCCTGAACAAAGACTTTGTGCTCATACGCCGCAATCAATGCCCCCAAATGCGCAGGGGTGAGGGCGGGCAAAATGATTGAGGTTGTCGGGCGATTACCCGTGAAAATGCGGGCCGGATCGCCGCCCGCTTCCTCCAAAGTTTGACCAACGGCCAGCGCGCGGGTATGCGCCAAGAAATTCGCCATTAACGCGCGGTGGGATGCCGCCAGATGGTGGTGAGGCCGCGCGCAAATAACGAAATCCGCAGGAATCGGCAGGGGCGATTGATGCACCAGTTGCATAAAGGAATGTTGGCTGTCCGTGCCTGCCTCGCCAAAAATCACCGGCCCCGTGGCATAATCCACATGATGCCCGTCGCGGTCAATAGATTTACCGTTCGATTCCATATCCATCTGTTGAACAAATTTTGCGAATTTCCCAAGCCGCACATCATAGGGCATCAGAAGATGCGCATGGTAATTGTAAAAATTAATATACCAAACACCGAGCAACGCCATACGAATGGGGATGTTACGTTCAATCGGTGCGGTTTGAAAATGTTGGTCCATGCTATGCGCGCCCGCAAGCAATTCGGCAAAGCGGTCATACCCCACCGCCAGTGCAATGACCAATCCAATCGCCGACCACAATGAATAACGCCCGCCGACCCAATCCCGAAAGGCAAATGACCGATCCGCCGCGATACCGAATTTTTTTATCTCAACTTCATTGGTTGAAAGGGCAACAAAATGTTGGGATATCGCCTGTTCGCCCAATTGCTCCGCACACCATTTGCGTGCAATATGCGCATTCGTCATGGTTTCTTCGGTGGTAAAGGTTTTCGACGCAATAATGAACAATGTCCGTGCGGGATCAAGCCGAGCGAGGAGGGGCTCGATGTCCTCGCCATCCACATTGGAAACGAAATGAATATTTAAACGTGTGGCGTAATTGCGCAGCGCATCCACCACAAAGCGCGGCCCCAAATCAGATCCGCCAATGCCAATATTAACAATATCGGTAAAATCCTGCCCGTTAGAGGTTTTGATGGTGCCATCCAACACCGCGTTTGAAAAATTTTTGATCTTTTTCAAAACTTGATGGATAAACGGCATAACATTTTCGCTCTCCACATGAATTTTTGCGGTTTCCGGGGCGCGGCAGGCGATGTGAAGCACGGCGCGGTCTTCTGAATTATTAATATGTTCCCCCGCAAACATTCGCGCGCGCCAGCCTTCGATATCCACCTGTTTCGCAAGTTCATACAGCGCGGCGAGTAGGTCATCCGTGATCAAATGTTTGGAAAAATCAAACAGGATACCATCATGGGTCAGCTTATACTCATCAAAGCGAGCAGGGTGGGACAGAGCCTCCCGCAGGCAAAAATCACGCATATCATGGTGCGCCGCCACGAGTTTTTGCCAAGAGGAAAGATGAGTAAGATGACAGGAGGAAGAGTCTTTTTGAGGGGATTTCATCGTTGAAGCGGACATCATTTCGCACCAAAATAATTAAAATAAAAAGATTGTTTGAACCATACACCAAGTCCTTTGAATTGCACAGGATGTTTTGCGGGAAATTTTACCACCCCTTACATTCCGTAACCCCGTGCTTGACACGGGGTCCGGATTCAGAAACCTTAGTCTTTTAAGAACCTGTTCATGATCTTTTTGGCTTTGAGTCCTCACGGTATATTTTATGATGAGTGAGAAATCAGTTTTTAAAACCGCAGAGCCCGCAGAGATAAACAGAGGAAATGCTGTTTAATTTCAATTGGTTGCGGTGTTTTTGATTGTATGATCTTTGAACGCTGCGCGTTCATTTTTTGCTTCTTTTTGCTTTGAGCAGCAGAAAAAAATCATCACTTGCAAAAAACTCTCTGTGTCCTCTGTGTCTCTGCGGTTTAAACACTTATGCGGGCGAAAGCATCTTCATAATAAATCGGATTGAAAATTAGATGGGCCCCAGAGAAAGTCCTTTAAAGCAGCGAGATCATGAACAGGTTCTTACATTCCGTAACCCCGTGCTTGACACGGGGTCCGGATTCAGAATTTTTCAAACCACTTTGCCGTCAGTTGCAACAGATCATCGCAACTATGGCCCTCATAAAAATTATGCTCCGTTCCCGAGACAACTTCCCTAGTATTCCTTTTATCGCCGTGGGAATGATAAGACTCAGCATCGTGGATATAAACCCCCTCACTCGCATGAATGACCTGAATGGGGGATTTAAATTTTTTGGACAGTTCGGCGCATGCGTGGGCATCTAACTGCCCCGCCTCTTGATACATCGGCTCCCCAATTAAAATACAGATACCCCAATCACAGCTGTAAAGCCTTTGTTGTTCAACGTATTTTTTAGTAAAACTTTCCTGAATTTTGTTGAGATCATATGACGGATCCCAAAGACTCACCGCTGTGACATGGCTGGGATTGGCCAACATAACGGACGGCCCGCCGTAACTATGGCCGATCAAAAACACTTTGGAATATTTCGAGGCGTATTCGGCCATCACATAATTCAAGTCATCAGCATGGGTTTGAATGGTGCAATCAATTAAATGCCGCGCGCCAGCTTTCCATGTGTACAAATCAAATCGATAAACATCGTAATCTGGAGAAAAATAATCCGCAGCACGCTTAAACGCATAATGATTCCGATCACCGGCCAGGCAATGGACCATAAATATGGCTGATTTAGCGTGGCCGCTCCCGTTGGTTACCCCATAAATAGTCGCACCATCAGGGGTTTGGAGTGTCCATTCTTTTTCCATGAGGCAAGTCGTATAAAAAAGTTGATTCTGATGCAAGTGAGTTAAAGCTTTGGCTTATCAATGGTGAGTATTTTAATTCGGCCGTGATCAAGTGTCAATGCGATTTGCCCGGATTGCAATTGCTCAATAAACCGGCCAAATATATCATATCGCCAGCCATGGGAAAAAGGTTGGGGCTGCGTGGGATTGAGCAGATAATCCTCTAACTCCGCACTTGATGTAATCAATTTGGGCGCCACATCTTCCTCCGAAGCGCAGATTTTGAGCAGCATTTTGAGCATTTCAAGCTGACCAGTGAGTTTTGAAGGCAACGCCACTCGTTTTTCCAGTTGCGGCGCATCAGATGCGGGAATTTGATCGGCCTTAAGGATAACCGAGATCAAATTTTGTCCAAACTTGCCATGCGCCATTTCACGGCCAATACCGCGAATCCGTTCCAATTCCTGAGCATTTTTGGGGCGTTGATAGGCCAGATCCAACAAAGTTTCATCCTTTAAAATCCGCGCGCGTGGCACATTTTTACGCTGGGCTTCGTGTTCGCGCCAGGTACACAGCAAACGCACCGCATTTAAATCCTTCGGCTGGGCCGAGCGGATCTTGAGCCGTTTCCAACTTTCCTCATGGTTAATTTCATAAAGTTCATGCGCGGCCAACGCCTGGGTTTCCTCTAAAACCCAATGATGACGCGCCCGCGCCGCCAATTGCCCGTCAAGTTTTTGGTAAATATCGACCAGGTGAATCACATCATCCAGCGCATAATTGATCTGTTTGGCGGATAAGGGCCGATGCGACCAATCGGTAAATTGGCTGGTTTTATCAACATGTACATGGCAAATATCGCTGACCAAGCTGTCATACCCGATTTGATCACCATACCCGCACACCATCGCGGCAATTTGCGTGTCATAGAGTGGGGCGGGGATATGATGACTCAATTGATAAATAATTTCCAAATCCTGACGCGCAGCATGAAAAACCTTCAGGATTTTGGGATTATTCATCAAATCCCAAATCGGTTGGCAGTCAATCTCTTCGTCAGATGAGAGAACATCCACCGCGGCGGCTTGTTTATCAGGGCCGCTCAATTGAATGAGGCAAAGTTTCGCGTAGTATGTTTTTTCCCGCAAAAATTCGGTGTCAACCGTGATAAAAGGAGCGTTTTGCAGGGTGGCACAAAATTCCCGCAATACCTGATTGGTGGTGATCAGCGTCATATATTAAAATTCTCGGCCCTAATCATCTTGCGAATTAGTATCTTCGGTTGTCCCTTCAGACCCATCGGGCGTTTGGTCAATGGGTTCAGGTGGCGGCGCGGCTTGCTCCTCATCGGCGGGCGGTTCGTCCCCATTCACTTGGGCGTCCCCTTGTTCATTCCCCTCCTGCTGATCCCCTTGTGCGTTTCCATCCCCTTCCGCCTGTTGGATATTCGTATCATCCCCGGCGGCGGGTGCAATCAGTTGAAGATTTTGCGCATTAACAGCCGCCCCAGGGTCATCAAACGCGCGGTGGGAATAATGGGTGGGGCTGGTGTTGGTAAGCTCACCGCCCGCAGAGGGAGCTGACTGCGCCGCATGTGCGGGGGAGAGAGGCACAATCGAAAGCGAAAAAACAGAGAGCAAGAAAAAATAGAATAAGCCAAGGGACCCCATGATCACGCCTCGGCTTGATTCATTCTCATGAGAATGAAATTTTAACGGGCAGTTCAAGCTGCGCCAAGATTTTTTTTCCATATGGGGCCTATCCTTTCGGGCTCTCCCGCAGGTTTTTATGCGGGCCTTAACTGTTGCGTTGAATGTCCTTGCCCCAGTTTTCAATATCGCGGCCGGCCCCGTCAAGGGTGTTGTTGCAAGCGGATAATCCCAATGTCACTAAGGCTAACCCTAACAATATGGCAAATTTTTGGCTCATAGTCAAATTCCTCAAAAATATTAAATTGATTCGTACGAGTGGCCAGAAACGCAGGCCCAACGTAGGCCTAGGCTATCTCATAACCTGTTCTTGGGGACCCTATCATATTTGCTTGAACGTGTCTTGCAAATATTTTCATGAATAATATATAGCGCAGATTATACAAAATGATTATTTTGTTCTGTTTTGGCTATATATTTGATGACATGCCCTACATGGTGGCATTTTCTTGCATTTCTTTCAGTTTGGCTTTTTCCTTGCTAGCTTTTTTTATCTTCCGTCCCACAGGGCAGATATCTTGAATAAATGATCCCAGAGTTAGTATCAAATTTTCCTCAACCAATCGGTAATGCACAAATTGTCCTCTTTTTTCGCCCTGAATCAGCCCCGCATTCTCAAGGATTGCAAAGTGTTTTGACAATGAAGGTTTTGAAATATTAAAATGCTCCGCTACTTCACCGGCTGTCATTTCTGTTGCGGATAGGTACGCCAAAATTTTCCTGCGCACATCAGAGGAAAGAGCATCAAATACTTTGCTTACATTCATGTTATATTTTCCTAATTCATTTAGCCTATTGACTAATCATCTAAACTGTGTCAGTATTATAATTAGCTATTTAGTTAAATATAGCACAAATGGGAAGGAAAGGCAAGCCATGTTAACAAACTCTGTTAAACAATCTGTTGAACAGCTTGATATACTGTATGATGGTTGCTGCCCGCTCTGCAGATCATATTGCAATAATGTAGTGATTGATCGCAAAATCAATGTTGCGTTACATGACGCAAGAAAACAAAGTGAGTTTCGATCCGCCGTGACGGTCCAAGGAATTGACATTGATACGGGAATCGTCATCAAACTTAATGGCCAAATTTATAGTGGAAGTGAGGCCATATTAAACATTGCGAAAAGGTCAGAAACCCGTGGGTTAGTGGGATTTATCAATCGAGTGTTTTTAAACTCAGCAATCAAAGTAAAGCTTTTTTACCCTTTGGGGAAAATGGCGCGCAAATTATGGCTGGGTTTTTTGGGCGTGGATGAGATCAATAATCTTAAACCCGAAAATACCCTAAAAGCTCAACTAGGCGCACAATGGGCTCGGCTTCATCCTGATATCCAGCAAAGATTTGACCAAGAGCCGAACCTAGGCGAAGTCATCTTATATGAAGGGAGAATGCTGGAAATGCGGCGATCTTTTATGGGGTGGCTGTTTGCGATTTTCACCAAAATTATTGGCAACCCATTATCCTCTTATCAAGGAAACAATGTCCCTATGGAGGTTGCTCTATTCAAAGAACCCAACAAAGCTGGAGTGTTTTGGAAAAGGACATATTTTTTACCCAATAAACGACCCTATGTTGTTGTTTCATCAAAGCAGCAAAGCAAAAAAGGTGAAATGCTGGAATGCGTAAAAGGTGGCTTTGGAATGAAACTAAAAGTATATGAGCAAGACGGCAATCTACACTTTAAAAGCTATCGTTATTTCTGGAGTTTTCTTAAGCTACAAATGCCAATTCCTCATTGGCTTACGCCTGGCGAAACACATGTAATCCACACAAATTTGGGAAATGGTTACTTTACATTCACCATCAATATGACCCATCCACAGCTTGGCGAAACATTTTATCAGCATGGACTTTTTACAAGAAAACAGTTTTAATATCAAAACGCACAAAAGAGGTTAAAACAAGTTTTCTTCGGGGGCGCGGTTTTCTTGCCGGTCCTTTGGTAACAGGTCAATTAAATAAAATGAGCCAGCGTCCCTTCGTTCTTGATCCTCTTTTTCGTCCACTTCAGGTTTTGCGCGGGGTGGGGCCGAAATATTTGAAACTATATCAACGCTTAATCGGTGGGGAGAAGTTACTTGATTTGATTTTTCACCGCCCGGTTTCTGTGGTCAAGCGGGAAAAAGTTGATTCGATTGCTCAGGCACGAAAAGACCAAACCGTTATCATAGATTTGATCATTGACCACCACACGCCGCCCGATCGCAAATCAAAGCCATATCGTATTCGGGTGCGGGATGTGAGCGGCTTTATGGATCTGTTGTTTTTCAACATTCACAGCAATTGGATTGAACAGCAATATCAGATAGGGCGCGTGTTACGCATTTGCGGCAAAATTGAGGAATTTAACGGCCAAAAGCAAATTATCCATCCTGAAATTCTTGAATCGGATAATGAAGAATTGAGTGAAATCATTTATCCGCTCACTGGCGGTGTTACGCTCAAACCCTTGCGCAAAGCGATTCTCCAGGCGTTGGATCAGGCCCCTGAACTGCCCGAATGGCTCGACCTTGTGCACCAAAAACGGCAAGGCTGGCCAAGTTGGCGAGAGAGCATCATCGCCCTTCACCATCCCCAAAGTGATTGTGATTGTGAAACATTTGCCGCGCAAGCTTCGCCCGCCTTATCGCGCTTGGCCTATGATGAATTATTGGCCAATCAACTCACTCTGCAACTCGTGCGGCTTAAGCAAAAAAAGCTGCGGGGGCGGAGTTTAAAGGGGGATGGGGCTTTGCGTGCGCTGCTCGTCCCCCATCTGCCGTGGAGCTTAACCGGGGCGCAAAACCGCGCAATTGCTGAGATTGACGCAGATATGGCCTCGCCCTTGCGCATGCTGCGATTGCTCCAGGGTGATGTGGGGTCGGGGAAGACCATTGTGGCACTCTTGGCGATGCTCAATGCGGTGGAAAGCGGGGCGCAGGCCGCGTTGATGGTCCCCACCGAAATTCTGGCGCGGCAACATGCGCGCACGATTGAGGAGTTTTTAAAGCCGCTCAATGTCCGCTGCGTCACTATAACCGGGCGCGATAAAGGCAAAGCAAGGGCCGGATTGCTTGCGGGCATTCAGGACGGACGCGCGCAAATTGTGATCGGCACGCATTCCCTGTTTCAGGATCAGATTGAATTTGCGCAATTGGGGTTATGCGTGATTGATGAACAGCACCGATTCGGCGTGCATCAGCGGCTCAGCCTATCCAACAAAGGCACGCAGTGCGACGTGTTGGTGATGACGGCGACGCCAATTCCGCGCACGCTCGAACTCACGGCCTATGGCGATATGGATGTCTCGCGCCTCAATGAAAAGCCGCCGGGACGGCAGAAAATAGACACGCGGCTGATCCCCCGGGAAAAATTGGACGACATGATGATGCGCTTAAAATCACGGATCGCGCAGGATGAACGTGTCTATTGGGTTTGCCCGTTGGTGGAGGAATCGGAGGTTCTGGACCTTGCCGCCGCCACGCAACGCTTTGACGTGCTGCGGGAGGTTTTCGGTGACCAAGTGGGGCTTATCCACGGACGCATGAAGCCGGCTGAAAAAGACAAGGTGATGAGCGATTTTGCCGACGGGACGCTGAAAATTCTGGTCGCAACCACTGTGATTGAGGTCGGCGTTCATGTGCCGCAGGCAAATATTATGGTGGTGGAACATGCCGAACGATTCGGGCTTGCGCAGCTCCATCAACTGCGCGGGCGGGTAGGGCG
>JAEUKN010000052.1 GCA_016794305.1 Alphaproteobacteria bacterium
TTCACTTCCGCTTTGGTCAATTTCACGGCATGAACAGCTTTGGCAGGGGCCGCCATAGGGGCGGTTGCGTCAGCGGCATAAGCACCGGCAGCAGAAGCAGACAATACGGCAGCCAAAGCCAAAGAAGCAAAAAGATTTTTAGTCATGGTCATTCTCCTAAAATATAAAAATTTGGTGATCGGAATTGATCAATACGGGGACTATACAACTCTCAATCTCGCCCCGCCCTCACACCAAGATTAATTTTTTGCAATGTTGGGGGCGCGTGGAATCAAGTTTGAAGTGCAGGATTACCACAAAGTCGCCGTGAGATGGGATTTGATCTAGGGGTAGAAGCGGAGTGGACCTCTGGTGGTGGGGCCAAGCCAAGTTTTCAGCGCGGGTGTGTGTTGAGGCAGCCTGAGATGGTATTGAGCTCAATTCTCAAAAAATCGTGAAAAGCCCTACAACGATACATTTTTTTTAATCTCTACTTGGACTACTGAACTCCCGGATGTTGTCACTTCGTGCCGAGAGTAGTCTCCCTCTGCTGCATCGCTTGTTCCTAGCCGGCAATTCAATGTTCCAACTGTATAAATTCTATTCCAGCTTTATTCCAGCTCTCCTCTTCGAAGAGCTTTAAAAAATTGCTCAAAATCATTGAACCAAACGTTTTTTGGATCAATTTTATCAAAGTCCACGACCCCAACCCGAGGTTCCCCCGGCCCGGAATAATCAAGAAAAGTTACATCTGAATAACGTTTGCATAAAACAATATATTTTTCAGCGTTTTTGAGAAAATCTCCCTCTTGCTCTATCTCATCTTCATCCATACCGAGCAGACAGCTTCCTTTCAAATTACATAATCTTTCTGTGGGATTCAAATACTCATATCCGGGTGAGAAAACCCATCTCCAATCACTGTTATCATTGCCCGGATTATCAACTATTGGAACATATAAGTTCTGTGCCATTCCTCCATTTTGCTTTAAATATAATTCCTTGAGTAAAGGGGGCAAAATCACGCCCAATCTTCTTTCGGCCTCTTCAATTTTTTTGAGATCGCCTTTTATTAAATCTGGATTATTTTTATGCCCCCAAAACGGATCGCTATAAAAATTATCAATCGTAATGGGTTCCGGTTGAAAGCTGATAGTATAATTTCTTTGCTGGAAGACTCCGGACGTTGTGGCTACAGGTTTTGGTTTTAAACAGGCTAATAAAACTTCGTTGATAATACCCAATATAAGTAAACCTAAAGCAAATAGTAAGTCTGTAGATGAAAAATTGCGATCAGCAATATGCAGCATTAATTCATTCATGCCGCGCCCCAATACATACAAAACGGCGCAAAATATTAACTGAGATATATAAGTCTTTGCCAAAACAACACATCGCTTGACGTGGTCGGACTTAAGAAAAATAATTCTGCTGATTTCTTTCCCAAGTATATATAAGATGGTACACGGAACCGCTATAATGGGAATGTTCCAAGGAGAGTACGCAAACAGCCCCAAAGACAATATGACTGCAAAAATTGTAAAGCCACTTACAATACGAATTATTTTTTCGGTTTTACTCATAGACATTCCTGAAAGAAAAATATTTGAAGGAATTAGACGTGAGTTTATGCCAGAGGGAGTTGGCAGTATTAGAAAAAAAATCACATCACCGGCAGGAAACTGTTTTTATCGCCGCGTTTGGGGCTCGCGGGATAGGACCCCAAGATATGATATTCGGCCGTATATTTTGAAAATTCCTTGAGCGCGGTTTTAAGCGCGGGATTGTCAATCGATGTGCCGATATCAACATAGAAAGTTGGGTTGGGGAGCTTTTGGCTCACCATATAGGTCTCAAGCTTCGTGAGGTTAATCCCGTGATCGGCAAAGGTTTGCAAAACTTTGATCAGCGACCCCGGGACGTGCGAGGTTTGGAAAAGAATCGAGGTGATAAACGGTTCGCTCGCTGATTGCTGGTGAATCTCTTCTTTTCCAAACACCAGAAAGCGAGTCATATTATACGGATCATTTTCAATGTTTTCATCCATCACCATGAGGTTATAAATCTGCGCCGCGTGTTTTGAGGCAATGACCGCGCGTTCTTTTGTCTCAAGCCAGGACAATGCCTGCGCCGCCGTGGCCGTGTCGAAATCCACGATGGTTTTAGCACTTGGCAAATGCTTTTCCAAGTATTGCGAGCATTGCATGAGTGCCTGGGAATGGCTGACAACTTCTTTAATTGAACGAAAGGCTACTGCGCGCTCATCCTCTGAGAGAGGTGAGTTTTTCCATTCCTGAATTTTGTCATCTTTAATGGAAGGTGGCACCCATTGCCGATAGGCCTTATAGGACACCATCAAACTATGATGAATGGGCAATAAATATTCGCCGATAATTTTAAGCCGTACAGAGGGGAGGAGGTTATAAACTTCGGTCACGCGACCGGCAGAGGAATTTTCCACCGGCAAAACGGCATAATCCGTTTCGCCGCTGTCCGCCGCATAAATCACCTGATCAAATTTTTTGAGTCCGCGATAATATCCGCCCGGAAACATTTCTGCGCAAGCCTGGTGCGAATAGGATCCGGGAATGCCCAGATAGCTGATTTTCTTTTTTTGATCGCTCACGTTTTCACCCGCTTTTCATTGCTTCAAATCATTACTTCAAAAGTGACCTTAAATGATGGGCTTTGCTTAAAAATTCCTCTAGGGATTTTGCGTCATCGTCCTCTAAAAACTTTTGCAGCAAATCAGTTTGATTTAAAAGTATAGCATATAAATCCTTTAAATGAACTTTATTCATCATAAAAATATCGCGCCACATGGTGATGTCGGCACCGGCCACGCGGGTAACGTCACGAAAGCTGCCGCCCGCATAATCAAAGACATTGACGCCCACATCATCGGAGAGTTGCTGCGCCGCATTCATAATGGAAAAGGCAATAAAATGCGACAGGTGAGAGGTAAATCCCAAAATTTTATCATGTTGCTCCGCATTCATATAGGTGATTTTTGCCCCTATCGCCGTCAAAATCGTGATCAATTTTTGCTCAATCTCATGCGGAATTTCCTGGAAAGCTGTGAGGATATAGGGCGCATCAATGAAAATTCCTTCCCGCCCGCCCTCCGGCCCTACTGCAATGGTTCCGGCGGTAATAGGGTGGCCGGGCAGATAGTAAATTTTGTCTTTTAATCGCGGGGATACAGAGTCAATAATGCAGGATTTGAGCGACCCGACATCGGTGATCAATGTATGTTCGCGCGCAAGACTTGCGATTTCGGCAATCACATCCGCCATAATGCGCACGGGAACACAGACAAAGATCAGCTCGCTAGTTTCTGCCACCTCCGCCAAAGTTTGCGCGTAGCGATCCGCCAAATTAAGATCCTTGCACAGGCGCATATAATGCGGGTTGTGATCGTAAAGCGTGATCTGACCAAGCCCCAGCGCCCGTATATCCCGCGCCAGCGATGACCCGATACAACCCGCGCCGACAATGCCTATTTTTTTTTCCATCCGGTGTTCTTGATTAAAAAATTGTGCAGGCCTTCCCCCTATGAAAGTCGGCCCTTATCAGCGAAATAAACGCAATTACGCCCGTCATGCTTAGCTTTATAGAGTTGTTCGTCAGCCTTTTGGATGAGTTCGGGAACGGTGAGGGATTGTGCATGATCACCACTCAACGTCACACCACCGAAGGAGCATGTGACATTCAGCTCTTGAGTATCATTATTTACCGAGAAGGGCTTTGTTTCAATCATTTTGCGCAGACGTTCGGCAATCATATACGCCGTTTCCGCAGGCGTATCAGGCAAAATAGCCACAAATTCCTCTCCGCCCAATCGCGCGATAAGGTCAAAGGAACGCAATCCGTCCTTCATACGTGCGGCAAAACCCTTGAGGATGTCATCACCGACATTATGCCCATATGTGTCATTGACGCGCTTGAAATGATCAATATCCATGTACAAAAACGCCAATGGTTTTGATTGTTGCTTTGCATTTTGGAGCATACGTTCCATATGGACTTCAAAATATCGGCGGTTATAAAGGCCGGTGAGCGAGTCGGTGAGAGCCATGGAGAGCGAAATCTCATAATTCGCGCGCAATTTATCCTGAAAGCGTTTGCGGCGGATTTGAGTTCGGCACCGCGCCAGAATTTCGTTTTTATCCAATGGCCGCAAAATATAATCATGCGCTCCGATTTCCAGCGAGTGCGCCACGCGGTCCAGCTCGCTCTCCTGGCCGATCATGATAATGGGAGTCGAACGTGATCGTTCATTCGATCGTAAGTGCGCGCAAAAGCGAATACCGTCTTCGCGTTTGAGATTAAGCGATACAAAAATCAGATCAAAGTCTTTTGCCGCAATTTCTTTGAGTGCGTCCATTCCGGTATTTACAAGAGTGATTTGATTTTGGTCACGACCAAGCGCATCTGTGATACGATTGGCATCAAATTGCATGTCTTCCAACACTAAAATTTGCGCATGATCAGCAGGTTGATTCATCACACTTTCGTTCGCATCGACTACGCCGAGTTGTGATGCTGTGTTTTCACGCGCACGCCATTCATCCACAGTCATTTTAAGACGTACGAGAGATCGAACCCGAGCCAGCAGAGAAATGTCATTCACCGGTTTTGACAGGAAATCATCGGCGCCGCTTTCCAATCCCTTGACGCGGTCTTCGACATCCGTCAGGGCGGTCACCATCACAACGGGAATATGGGCGGTGATGGGGTTTGATTTGATCTGTCTGCAAACTTCGAATCCGTCCATTCCCGGCATCATCACATCAAGTAAAACTACATCCGGCTTGGCTTCCAATGATTTTTTAATAGCTTCCGGCCCGTTCAGGGCTGTAACAACTTCGTAATATTCAGCCATTAATTTTGCTTCCAATAATTTCACGTTGGGCAAAATGTCATCTACAACTAAAATGCGGGCTGTCATGTTACAAATATCTCGCTTTAAAAATTTGTGCTTTAATCAGAGGACTGGGTTAAAAATTTTTGGACGGTTTCAATGAATTTTACAACGGAAATAGGCTTAGAAATGTAATCTTCGCATCCCCCTTCGCGAATTTTTTGTTCATCACCTTTCATTGCAAAGGCAGTGACGGCGATCACCGGAATTTTTTTCAAATCATCATCTTCCTTGAGCCATTTTGTGACCTCTAAGCCTGAGATTTCCGGCAATTGTATGTCCATGAGGATTAAGTCAGGCTCATGCTCCCGCGCGATAGAGAGCACATTTTTTCCATCGCGCGCCTGAATAGTCTGAACGCCATGCGCTTCAAGCAAATCATTAAATAATTTCATATTGAGTTCGTTATCCTCAACGATCAAAACTTTTTTTCCGGTTGGGATGCTGGGCGATATCATGATTTACTCCTCGCAGGTATCTTTCGGTAATTTTTGAAGCAAGACTAATGTTTGCTTAATTGAAAAATCATGATAATCAACTCTGATCGATCGTACAATTCCATTTTCCTGCAATTCCATTGATAATTCATAATCTGACAGCTCATCCACCGATTGTGGAGGGAATACAGCCATATCAATCACCCAACCCGCTGAATTTAAGAGATCAGGATCAATTTTTGACTTTGAGTCTAAGCCGTTTGTGAGTTTCGAATTAGGAGGGGATAAGGGGGGAGATAAGGGGGCTGCTTTAAGGCTTTTGGTGACAACGGCATTGGCTTCAAAAACGCCTTGTGTATCGCTGCCATCAAATATTTTTGCGAATATGATTTTTTTACCTGCCTTGGCCTCGTCAATCAGATATTGCGTATGGGCGGTGGGGAAAAACGTGCCGGAGTCCAGCCGAATTTTTTGCAGCTTAGGGAGTGAGAATTGTGCGAAACCGCCAGAGTTTTTCTCTCCCGAGTTTTTCTCTAATGATGCGGCACCGCGCACGACATTGAGAATCTCGTTATCATGAAACCGCACATTTGAAAAATCCATCACTTGTCCGTCAAATTTTTCAAATGAAGAAACTTGCGTGGTCATTTCAACCGGGTTTGCGGCGCTATATTCGTAAATCATGCGATATCGTTGGTCCGTGGTCCAACCAAAGCAGGAATGCTGAAAACTGATAACGGCGTTACCGCTCACCCCCAAGATTTCTGATCCTCGCTTGCTTGAGGTCATTTTAACATCATAGACGGCACGATATGGAATCAGGCTGGTTTTTAAATTTTCCATCGCGCTCTGCGTATGCTCCATTAGCTCGCTTCCCATAGCGGCTGCTTGGGCTTGATTTCCTGGGCCGAGAAGGAGGACCGCAAGTGTCAATGGTAATGTGAGAGAGTCAGTTTTGACCATATGATATTGTCTTGCTACTTAGCTTGGTTGGTTTCGTTGGTAAAGAGCATTTCTGCTCTTGGAAAAATAACATCCCCATAGTACGGGAAGAAGATTTATATTTGTTGAATATTTTTGCAGAATCCAAACTCCCTGATTGTAAATTCTTTATTCAAGAAAACACATTAATACGCACCTTTCATTTTTCATGATCAAGCAATGTAGTGTTGATATTTTTTTGCATAAGGGCAAAGTTTTCTTCAAGCGGAGATCCTAATGAATCGACCGATACCATGCCGCCGCCCGTTTCAATGCCGGCATAGAGTCTATTGACGAAATCATAGGTCGCCAGAGTATCGCCGGTTTTGGGATCAAGATGATCCATCATCCACACCCCCGTGTTGGTGCAGGCACCAATATAATAATCAGGCTTTTCAGGAACAGTATGGCGCAAATTTTTCATACAGGATCGGGCCGCACGTACAGCAGGGCTTTGCGGTTGTTCGCCCTCAAAACTCGCGCAGGAGGACAAACAAATCAGTGGCCAAATGATTAGGCTTCGTAGCAGAAATTTTTTAGAGCATTTTGCGATTAAGTGGAGATCGGTTAATCGTAACAAAATGCGACAAAACAAATAGTTAGACCAGTTTTTCGAGTCTGCATAACCGAAAAATGGCCTAACTGTATTTAAAATTCTTCGGGACGGAGTGAGATATATTCGTCGATGATGCGGCTGCCCATCGGGAGCGCGAGCAATGTCACGCTCATGTCCACTGTTAGGTTCGGCAGCTTTGGAAAATCCTTGCATTTCGGAAGCGCATTGGTAAATCGCCGCGTGGCCTCGATCGGTTCAATTTCATTGAGTGGACGGAGCAACAGCAGCGCATATTGGTTGGGACGAATTTGGGCGATAATGTCCGATTGTCTGCGGATTTGCATGATATATTGGATCATTCGCCCCGCAATCATTTGGGCATCATATTCCCCATATTCTGCCAGAATTTCATTGTAATTTTCAACAGTAAAAATGATGGTATAGGATGTTTCACCATAACGTCCCGCGCGGTTGAGACAGGAGAGGAAAATTTGATTATAAGCTGATTTGGAAATAATCCCGCTGGCACTTGGGAAATCAATTTCTGTATTGGCTAGATGCTTGGTGTAATTCGACATATATTCGGCGTTTTCCAAAACGTGAATAATATCATGGTCTTGTAAGGGTTTTATAATGCAATCATTGAAGCCGGATTGAATGGCTTGGGAATGTGTCATGCGGTTGGAAACCAAAACCACATGCAAATTGCGCCGCACATTTTGTTTTAACTGCATCATCATAGAGGTCAGATGTGTGGGCGGAAACGGATCCAGAAAGACCATATCCCATTGGCTGGAGGCGGTACTCCCCAAATTTTCTATCATCTCGTTGTGAATCTCGGCGGTATGCCCCAAATGCTCAGCGCAATTTTTAATCATTTCGGCAGTTTGTTGATCACGCTCAATAATCAAGATCTTCATTTTAAGCTCTCAAATAGCTAATGGTTATTTTATATTCTTGGGCCAACTTTATGTTATATAGACTCGAAAAAATGGCCCAACTATTCGTTTTTGTCGCATTTTGTTACGATTAACCGATCTCCACTTAATCGCAAAATGCTCTAAGACTGAGCATGACGCGAATTCATGAATAAAATTTAAATTTTTTAACAGGATGCCAAGTTTTTACAAAATTTTTCCTGATTTTATGAATAAACTATATTGCCCCTGGCCGTCGGCGCGAATGAGGCCCTCTCCACCATAGGGAGCTAGTTTTTGCCGCAACCGATAAAGGTGCGTTTCCATAGTATGGGTTTCCACCGATTGATGGTACCCCCAGACATCGCGTAACAGTTCTTCACGGCTTGCTATGTTATTCTTTGCAAGAAAAAGCGTGCGGAGAAAGAGTCGCTCAATATCCGTTAGCCGGATTTTATCGCCGCTTTGTTTATCAATCATAAGGTTTTCATGTGCGTGAAGCCAAAATAACCCAAGATCATCTATGGACTCCGATTCTACATATTTCTCACGCCCTGAACGTAAATATGAAATCATATCGTTAAACTCTCCGAGGCGGAGGGGGATGCTGAGCTCCTTTGTGATCCAATTTTCTGTAATGATGATTTTTTTATCCTCACTGGAGTTGAATTCATGAGTCTCTGGGAAAACAGAAAAATTCACCTGCATAATTTTTAATTGCTCGGCAATTGCATATTCCAACGATTTGAGGTCATGTGGAAATTTAAGTATAAACTCTAATTCATTGTTTTTGTTCATAAAATCAACATATATAATTTATTGGTTTAAAGGTAGGCTCGAATATCACTTAAAATTTTAATATTTACGTTTAACTAGTTGTTTTTATTGATAAAACAATATACTTCTATCTCGCTCACCCGTAACCCCGTGCTTGACACGGGGTCATAGTTTTAAAACCGCAAAGGCGAGAAGACACAAAGAATTTTTGGTTTTTTTCGCTTTTTTATTTTTAACCACAGAGCTGCTTTTCCCATCAATATAGCCGTGCCGTAATATTCCGTCATCCCCGCGGAGGCGGGGATCTGCATCTTATGCAGCCAAGCTGCCGATATCATCCGGATCCCCGAATAGCGGTCGGCTTTGCCGTCCTTATCGGGGATGACGGTCGGGGATGACACCCAAAGATAAAGCTTACTGGGAATACTGAATATTTAAAATTCGTGTTTATTCATTTTATTCGTGAAAATTAGTGACCAAAAAAATCTCAAAATCCTTTGCGACTTCGCGCCTCAGTTGTTAAAAATTAAAAAGCAAATATAGCCAAAAAAACTCGCGAAATCCTCTCACGCGTTTCACGAACTGCCAATCAAGATGCCGGCCAATAGGACCAACGCCCCGCCAAAAATGACCTGGACCATGGCGGAGACAATCGGCGTATCCATATATTTCCAGCGCACATAGGAAATGGCCGCAAGTTCAAGCGCCACCAAGCAAGCCGCCACCAACGTCGCCGTCCAGAAATCAGAGATTAAGTAAGGGAGCGTATGGCCAAGGCCGCCAATTGTCGTCATTAGACCACACACCAGCCCGCGCAGCCACGGGCTGCCGCGGCCTGTGATGGCTCCGTCATCGGACATGGCCTCTGTCAATCCCATGCTGATCCCAGCACCGATTGAGGCCGCAAGCCCCACCAAAAACGCATCATGCGATTGATGCGTGGCAAAGGCCGCCGCAAAAATCGGGGCGAGTGTGGACACCGACCCGTCAATGAGCCCCGCGAGGCCCGGTTGAATAATCTGCAGCACAAAAAGTTTTTTGGAAAGATCGTTTTCCGTTTCTTTGTCTTCGGCAGAGACGTTTTTTTGTTCAATCTCCAGCGCTTTGGCTTCATGAGTTCGCTCCGCCAACGCGAGGTCACCGAG
>JAEUKN010000053.1 GCA_016794305.1 Alphaproteobacteria bacterium
CCGACCATTTTACAATGGTTTCATGGCCTTATTATCTTTCAATCCTACTATAAAATGGCCTTCATACTATTCGCTGTTTTAGTGCTGTACTTTTTCAGCCTTCCATGGAGAATTGAGGATAGATTGATCATAGTTACAACCCTTGCAACCCTCATTCATCAATGTCCCTATAATTAGTATACCCCTTACAATTCATGCAGTAATAACAACTCTCGCAGTCTTTGCAGACTTCACAGTCTTCGCACTTTGTGCAGTTTGTGCACATCCAGCAGCTTATGCAGCCTGTGCAATATTTGCATTCTGTGCAGAACTCGCAGTCTAAGCATTCTGTGCAGTTTGTGCAGTATGTGCAGCCTTTGAGACTATCCAACGCCTTCTGTGCAGCTTCCTTGCTTCCGAAATGCTCCACCGAACATCTGTTACCGTTACTATCTGCTATCCATGTGGGTGTTTTATTCTTATGTTCAAACAACCATAAAATCAACAACAACGACAATAACGACAACGACAAAACAATAGTAATTTGCAATGGAATTAACGACAACAACAGCAGCAACAGCAACAACAAAATAACAATAATTTGCGATGACCTTAATGACATGGTTCCCTCGTCTCAACGAGTCACATAAAAAATAATTCTTAAAAGGCTTATTCTGTGCGGTATCCTTGAGCTTGCTCACAAGCCCCGACACTTCAACATCCGGCACCCACATATTACGTTTCCCGCACTGAGTCAATTCTTGGAACCTGTTTAGGAAATATCCGGCTCCTTCGCACCCTCCCCTGTCATGAGATCAACATCCGTAAAGCTGAATTGCTTATTGCAAAATTCGCATGTCATGGTGATGGCACCGTCAACCATCGCATGGGTGCGGTCATCATCGGAAAGCAGAGAGAGGATTTTGCGCAGTTTATCAGTGGTACAGCGGCAAGCCTTACTGAGCGGTGTCGCCGGGTATATGCGCACATGTTCCTCATGAAACAGCCGATAGAGCAAGGTTTCATCATGAAGTTTAGGGTCGAGCAATTCATCATCGCGACAGGTTTCAAGCAAAATTTGCGCCCGCAACCAATTTTCGGCGATGGGTTTGGCATCCTGGGGGATATCCGCATGGTCCGGCACATGTTGCAACATAATCGCGCCCGCACGCCACATTCCCGCGGTATCCCCCGCGGTATTCTTTGACACCGCCAGCCGCAGCGCCGTGGCAATTTGTTCGGATTGCGCAAAATAATGGTCGATGCTTTCGCGCACGCTATGGCCGCGCAGCTCTACAATGCCCTGATACCGGTCGGTGTGGCTCCCCTGATCCACCGTGAACGCCAGATAACCGTTTTGCAGCAATTCATTCATCTTGATCTCATTCGCCGGTTTCACCGCCAGCAATGAATTGAGCGCATCGGCATCATAGCCTGCGGTTGCGCGGATTTTTCCGTCTGAACTCACATCCGCCACCAATCTTGTGATGGGGCCGCTGCCCTGAATTTGCAGGATGAAAATTCCGTCATATTTGAGCATAGAGGATAATAACACCGCCATAGTCAGGGTTTCGGCCAGTTTATCGGCGACAATCGGCGGGTAATCATGCGGATCAAAAATATCATTCAACACGCGGCCCATGCGGATAATGCGGCCGCGCAGATTGGCACGCTCCAGGTCGAACGTCATCACATGGCTGTCATCCGGCAGGGGGAAAGAGAGGATCTTTTCGCCCTCCTGCACGCCTGTTTGGTCATTGGGATTTTGATTGGTCTGTTCGTTATTCTCATTCATGGGCGGAATTTCATTCGTGGTTTAGGGGGGCGGATATGGTTTTTGTCACGGTTGCGTGATCTCACCTCTACGATTTGGTTTTATATCCGGTGCGCCACATTGTCCAGGTCGCAAGGATTAAAAGCACACACAGCGTACATAAAACCATTGATCCGGTCAAAAGATTCGTTTCCGCCACCCCCGTGAACCCCGCGCGAAACCCGTCAATCATATAAAAAAACGGATTGAACAGGGCTGCCTTTTGCCACACGGGCGGCAAGCTCGCGATTGAGTAAAAAGTGCCGGAGAGAAAGGTGAGCGGCGTGACGATAAAGTTCGAAATCGTCGTCATTTTATCAAAATTTTCGGCCCAAATCCCGGTCATAATCCCCAACAGCGTGAGGATCATATTCCCCAGCAACCCAAACCAGAAAATCGTGGCAACCGAGTGAAACGGCAATGTGACAAACAAACTCAGGACAATCACCCCCAACACGCCAATCAAAAAACAGCGGAACAACGCCCCGATGAGCATCCCGGCCAGCAATTCCCACGGTGCCAAGGGCGGCATTAAAATATCCACAATATTGCCCTGAAGCTTGGCGATCATCAGCGATGACGACGAATTCGCAAACCCGTTTTGAATCATCGTCATCATCAATAATCCGGGGGCCAAAAACCGCAATGCGGCATCATGGGCAATATCATCCGTATGTTGATGCAGCGAGAGCGCAAACACCGCAAAAAACAACACCATCGTGATAATCGGGGCGATGATGGTTTGCATGTAAACATTTAAAAACCGCCCGACCTCTTTCTTCACCAACGAAACCAAGCCAATCCAATTGCAAAACCCGATCACCCGCGGTTCAAATTTATTTTCTATTTTATTTTCTATGTTCATATCATCATCCATTTTTAATTTTTTATATACGCGGAATATTGAACAGGTTCCAAAAACCTGTTTTGAAATCTAAATCATTGTATCTTTATATCAGAGTTTGCGTTCCGTTCAACTTGATCTAATATACTCACATGGATACTCGCATAGATACCCCCATAGATACTCCCATGGGCAACAACAAAGCTTTTTTCGACCAAAAATCAAGTGAGTCGCCACCTGAAAAGGCGACTTTCACGAAAAATAGGCGCAAAAAAATCTCCCCCACCTATTTGGAAAATGCGGGGGCATATTATTTGCAACGTTTTGCGGCCTCCACCGCCCAATTTCACGATGTGATGGCGCGCAAAATTTACCTCTCCTGTCAGGATCACCCGGATCAGGACAGCGCAGAATGCCTGAAACTGCTTACGGAATTAATCGAAAAATTCACGCGTCTTGGGTATCTCAACGACCGGTCTTATACCGAAAATCTTTATCATACGCTTCTTGCGCGCGGATATTCGCTTCAAAAAATTCGGATAAATCTACGCGCCAAACAATGCCCGCCGGAGATGATAGAGTCGGTGATCTCCGAAAACGCCCCACCGGAGGATCATGAATTCCAAGCCGCGCTCAAACTCGCCAAACGAAAAAAATTGGGTCCCTATGGCATCTGGCCGGATGACAAGATGGAAAAACGCAAACTCTATCAAAAACAATTGGCAGTTTTCGCACGCCAAAATTTCAGTTATAAAATCGCCACAACAATCTTGGAAATGGACAGTTCAGACACTGAGTTCATTGCGATGTGATTTTGCCGCTTCAGGCTTAAAAAGCCTGGAACAACGTTTCTTCACTTTGAAAATATTGAATATCAATTGCCAAAAATATGATTGATGGCACCTCTTCTCAGATTCATGTCTTAAGTAAAGTAAATAATGGAACAACCCAAGCCCATAATACCGCGCGCCGAGGGGACAAAAATTTGTCACACCAATTTTATGACACGCCAGATTATGAAAGAATTTTAATCGTTCAATTCTTTTTTCATAGTATTTATCGTCATGCGCAACCGTATCTGAGGTAGGAAAATGGGAAATCGCGACACTCGGCGTTGCCGTAATCAAAATCTGATTTTTTTTGAGTCGCCAGAAAAACTCCTCATGCTCTCTGATTTTTAGTTCGGGGTCCCATGGATGATCGCGCAAGACTTGGGTTTTGGCCAGAAAAAAATTAAGCACATAATCATAACAAGTAAGCTTGCCGATTTTTTTACCCTTTTTATAACTGTCTAGCACCAGCGTGTCATTCTCAACAGACATAATTCCTTTAAAAATAATGCATTTTTTACCAAAATCCAGTACTTGCCCGGCGACAATCTGAAATTCAGTATCATCAAGAATTTTTACAAAATTTTCCAATTTCGTTTTTTGGGTAAAAATAAAATCGTCATCCAATAGCAAACAATACGGTGTTTGAACCTTTTCTACGCCTAAATTTCGCCCGGCTGACAAACCTATATCATATTCCGTAAAAACATACTCTGTGTGTTCATCCCACGCATTCGTCATCGGCGCAGCGGAATCATCAACGATAATCACCTTCATCGTCGGGTAAAAAGTGCGCAAGCTCTCATAAAGACTCAAGAGTTTGTCCGGTCGTTCAAATGTTTTTATAATGGCTGTAACTCGTGCGGTGACGTTATCCATGAGTTCTAAATCCATGTGTCCTAAAACCGTAAACTTTCACCAAGGCTCTTTTAAAAAAACGAAGGACGCGATAGAGATTGGGAAAATTGACATTCATCTGCATGATCATATAACGGCAACGTTGTTTCAAAATTGGCAGATAAGATTTTGATTGGTCAACCTTAAAACCCTGATAGGGTGTATTCTCTAAATATTTGAAATATTGTTTGCGGCGCGGATCAATACATCCTGCGGCCCATGGTTTTGGGTGTTGATTATAATGAATAATAGCCGGGTGCATTTTGGCGTTTTCAATATCATCATTGGAATATTGGCTATATTTCCCCCGATAGATCCCCTCCATCACAAAGAAAAAACTATTCCAGCATAAGGGCATCGGCTTCCAATCCCCTTCGGACAAAGCATTTAAGACATCCTGATCCTGATAATAAATAGCATCGTAATATTTTTCGATATAATCCCTCGCTTTGCCTTCAAAATTTGTTTGACGCATTTTTTCAAGATTTAACAAAAGAATCCCACCATTAAAATATGGGCTATCCCCAATCATCCCCAATGACGCAAGACGGTGGGAGTAAAGCGGAGTGGGTTCTTCAACTGCCCACATCATATGGGGGGCGATTGTAAATTCTTGCCAAATCTCCTGTATGTCCCGACAAACCACAATATCGGAATCAAGATAGGCAATACGATCCACATCAGGTAACAAACTGGGGAGTTTGAGCCGAAAATAAGTCGCGATACTATGCGCACCGGTATGGAGCGGAAAATCCCGGAAATCATCCATCGAAAGTTTTAGGAAATACATTTCGGTATTGCGCCTTAAGCCGACCAAAACCTTAAGATTTTCAATATGCGACTCCAAAAGATTTTCATGAAGAATATAAATACACAACCGATAGTGAGCCGATGCATTTTTTAGCAATGATGCAATACTCACCGCCATATGCTGGGCATAATGGTTGTCGGATGCGAATGCTATGTTTATTGTTTCCATTTAAAATAATTCCTTAAATTCCACGCGGGGCAGAGCCGTCAATTTACCACCGACCCCCGCATTATAAAGGTTAATTCCCAAAGGTTTCAGAATTAAATATGCCTGCCTAAAGGCTTCCTCATTATCCGGGCTGGGGTTAAGGCCCCATATTTTCATGTTATGCTTTTCAGTGGTAGAATCAGGATAAAAATGCATATTTGTTCCGCTGAAATCATTATCGACCCCGATGATATATATATCCCTAAACCCCGCGAACACTGCAACCTGAAGCATTTGCAGGACAACAGAGTATGTATGCGCCACCGGTTGATTTAAATTAAATTGAAAAAATCCCTTCGACATAAATTTTTTGGGGGCCTGCGGAGAGTACATCGAAAAAACCGATAGATTTTCAATATCTGTGCGTGCCCATGGAATAGCGCCAAAGATGCAAAAATGCTTGGCGAAATCGGCGGGAATTAAGTGCCCATACTCCCTATATGCGTTCACATCGCTCAGACCATAAAAATCCACCCGATGAAGCCCTTTGTTTTTAAGCAAAAACCCACGATTAACCGCCATGCAATGCTCATGATTCAACGGCGTCAAATCCATCAAATTAATGGATGGCCCCCCGCCGATAATGAAACATCTTTTTTCCGAATCAGAATTTTTGGTAATCCTATTACTTGACGGCAAGACGGATTCGTAAACAATTCTTTTGTTCGCCTTATTTGCCGGGTGGGCTACCTTCCATATCAATTCCTTCACCCAAAGGGGTACTGCCAGTTTTACAGTCCTTATCAACCCCATTGCAATAATCCTACTTTTTTGTGGCCTCGACTAAAAGGACGTTTTTAGGAATCCAATGCCGCCCGGTTTTACCACCGTCATGATAATCGATTCCTTGCAACTGAGGGTGATCAGACTTTCCAAACTCCACCCGCTTTACGTCAGTAAAGCCCGCCCGTTCGAGACTCATCTTTATAGACTCGAAATCGTAAATAAAACGATGACCATCCATATGGAATCCATTATTCAGAAGCATTGCTCTTACATATTTTTCGCCTGGCATTAACTTACAATAACTATCGGTGCTATGTTCAATATGTTTCAAACGGTGGGGCAGCACGTCTTTCTCCCACGATACTCCTTCACATTTATCCAAATAAACGAGTATTTCTTTTTCCAAATCTACTG
Source organism: Alphaproteobacteria bacterium (assembly GCA_016794305.1). GTDB lineage: Bacteria > Pseudomonadota > Alphaproteobacteria > Micavibrionales > Micavibrionaceae > UBA1573. The sequence goes on from JAEUKN010000053.1 coordinate 6,522, forward strand.
TTTGAATTCGTAAGACTCCATCTTTTTTAAGAATTCGATACCATTCCTGAATCATTTTGAATCCGTCTTGACGATCAAAATGTTCAAAGAACTGTTCTGAGGATATAAACTTTGTTGAGTCATCCTGAACGTGCTTTAAAAATTTCCAGACATCAAGGTTAATAATCCCCGGAAGCTTAGGCGGCGAAAATATTCTTCCGTCCCCACCATCCGTGTTCAACCAACCTGGTATGGGTTTGTACCCGCAACCAAAATTTATTTTTGTTTTGTCTGAGGCTTTTAACTTTATGATATTCACTATATCGCGTATAAACCATGGCACAAGCATTCGTTGGACACTTGTCAAAAAAGCATATATTTTTTTCAATCTATTCACGGTTTCAGGTGAATAGTTTTGTTTCACATATGAAATTATCGCTATCGACATGTTACATCTTTCTGGCTATAAAATGAAATCCTTTATGAGGGTCGGAACGGTAATTGTGACTGTCAAAAATCCCCCCCTCAATTCCTCTACAAAACTCTTTAAATTCAAAGACCCCATCATACCCAATTTCCATGGATAGGTTAAAGATTTTAAATTTCTCTACCCACCATGCATTTTCATGCAAGGTTACATGGAGCGGGTCTTCCGGGCTTTTAGAAATTGACCCAACGAAGATTCCCCCGTTTGATAAATGATTTTTTACATTCTCAATTAATTGTGGCAAATCTTTTTCGGGGATATGCTCTAAAACCTCCCAACAACTAATAACATCAAAAGTCACAACCGCTCCAGACTTTGCCGTTATCAAATTAAATGGTTTTGTAATATCGCAGGTAAAAAGATTATTGGGGATCGTTCGCCAATTGGCGCGCCCCATTTTTTTGGACCGATCACTTCCCTCCAACCCAATCGCAACATGACCATTCAGGGCAAAGTCGAACACGAGCCCACCTCCTGAGCATCCCAAATCCAGAAATGACATATCTGGACCGAACAAATCCCTGCATTTCTTATAAAAAGCATAATTGCGCGTATTGTCCTGAATAGTGCCCAGCGGATTAATATGATCCGGGCTATCATAAGCAACCGGGTGATCCGTTTGCAATGTTATATCCTCGTTATGCCTAATTTTCTTAAAACCGGAGTAGAGATCAAGCATGTCACGATATTGCATATCCTGAAGCTTGAGATTTTCAAGCTGGATACTGCGAATACTATGCAAAAACTCAAAAAGCCGATTGGGCAATGTTGCAATAGTCTTGAGGATATTTTTAAGTGACCTTATTTTCTTACTCACGGTTGAAAGGGCATTTTTTATACTGATTTGAAAAATTTTATAGGCACTTGGTTTCCAAGTAATAATACTGCAAGAATTTGGGTAGTTTGACGGCACGATATAGGCTTGGGGAAAATGTCTTTTAACTTTCTGAAGCCACCAATGCGGAGGTTTAATTGTACAATGTGCGTTTTCTCCATTGGATAATATCTCACTGGCATGCGAAAGATGCACATTAAAAAAAGCATTCTGGCACAAGGCTCTTATATTTTTAATGATGCCATCTATCTCTTCTTCCGGGACATGCTCCAAGACATCCGTATTCACCGCGAGCTCATAGTTTCCGGTGGGAAATTCAGAAAATTCAGCAATGGCAGGATCATATTTATAGATGTTTGATCCGTAATTTTTGGCAAACAAATCCGCAAGATTGCCCCGGCCGCATCCATAATCTAATACACTATTGGGTTTAAAAGTAAGAAAGGCTGTAATATTTTCATACATTGGTTCCAGATCGCGCTTATAATCGCTACGCGTCTTATATATTTCTTCGTAATATTTTACTTTAGAACTCATTTCAATTATCTCCCTCACATAAATTCCAATATACTAACGGGGCAAACTCTCCCTCGCGTGATTTAAAATACAAATCAGTCTCACTCATCCCACCTGCGATTTCAAATGTTAGTCTGGGAACATTTCTGTGACGTGTAGGGTGCATAAAACATTCATCATTCCTTAAAAACCCAAAAGGGGCCACTGTATAGATCCCTTCATTTAACAAGTTTTTGGGGATATTTGTTGTAAGACTGACCAACCCGGTTGTAATTTTATTCAGCGGGTTCGTGTCTTCCCCCATATCCAACGTAGAGGATGCATATAATGCCGCCCCTGATTGATTGTAAAGTATGTACCCAACCTCGGCTCCCTTTATTTTCACATCAATTTCCATTTGGATCGTCGGTGGCGCATTATTTTTACAAGGTGCCATAACCGGAGCCCCATCACGGTCAACTATCTTCATAGCTTTTAATGACATATATTGGGAATTATAGCTGGCGGCAGGATTGTCGTCTCCATACCATTCCACCATATCACTATTAGATTTTACACTATCGAAATAAGCCTCTATTCCCTGAGACAATCCGCCGGTAAAGATCATCTTTCCATGGCTGAGCACTAGGCTTTTACTGCACAATTGCTGAACGGCGCCCATGCTATGCGACACAAACAGGATGGTGCGGCCTTCGGAGCGGGAAACATCATCCATTTTCCCCAAACATTTCTTTTGGAATTCGGCATCCCCCACGGCCAAAACTTCATCAATGACCAAAATCTCACTCTCAAGATTGGCGGCAACGGCAAAGCCCAACCGCATGCGCATGCCCGATGAATAACGTTTCACCGGCGTATCCAAAAACGTCTCCACCCCCGCGAAATCGACAATTTCATCGAATTTGCGTTTGATTTCCCGTTGGCTCATCCCCAGAATGGACCCATTGAGGAAAATATTCTCCCGCCCCGTCAATTCCGGATGAAAGCCTGTGCCGACCTCGAGTAAACTGGCGATGCGGCCGTTCATGGTGATGGTGCCGGTCGTGGGTTCGGTGATTCGGCTCAAAACCTTGAGCAAGGTCGATT
>JAEUKN010000054.1:0-264 GCA_016794305.1 Alphaproteobacteria bacterium
TATCGATTTGATTTTTGGGTTGAAGACAAAGTTGTGGTGGAGTTAAAAGCCGTTGATAAAATGAACCCTCTGTTTGATGCTCAACTTATAACTTATATGAAACTTAGTAAAAGCCCGTTGGGTTTGTTAATTAACTTTAATGAAAAACTAGTGAAGGACGGAATAAAGCGTTTTGCTCTGGCGGAATTTAACTCTTAAACTCTGTTTATCTCTGCGCTCTCTGTAGTTAAAAAATGAATGCACAAAATCACTTTAATTTTGAAC
>JAEUKN010000054.1:274-9206 GCA_016794305.1 Alphaproteobacteria bacterium
TCAGGTGACGATGCCGGGCGAGGAAGGTTATATGGGCGTGCGCGCGGGTCATATGGCCTTGATGGTTTCGCTGCGGCCCGGAGTGGTTGAAATTCTTGCGCACGAAAACGCAGCGCCCGAAAAGTTTTTTGTCGCGGGTGGTTTTGCCGATATCACCCCTGTTCATTGCACGCTGTTGGCCGAGGATGCCGTGCGATTGGGGAGTTTGAGTGAGGATAAATTGCGCTCTGAGCTGGCGCGGCTCAATGATGATCTGGATCATGCCCATTCGGCGGATGAGTCCGCTGCGATAGCGGCCAAAATCGCATTGACCGAGTCGATGTTGGCGGCACTTCATCAGTAGGATCAAGCGGGCTTAACTAGGCTCACTCACCGCGACTTTTTATGATGTTCCGTATCAATCGGCAGGAAATAATCGCGGGCGATGTTGATGGTGGATGTTTGGCCGATATCCTTAAAATGCGCCTTTAACCAATGCTTAGCCTGCGCGCGGCCCTGATCGCGGAGACTGAGCAAAAAGTCCCATGACGTGTCATATTTGCTCGAGAGGTCAAGTGCGCTCATCGATTCTTCGGCGCGGATCGCATGGACCAAAACATCGCGGTAACGGCTGCGAAATTGTTCCTTGAGCATGTTTTCCTGCAGGAGTTTTTGCACAAAGGAAATGGCGCGGAGTTCCTTCAACAGCGCAGAATTAAAAGTGATTTCATTTAACCGGTTTTCAATGGCCGGCGCGTTTTTGGGGATTTCTTCGCGAATGAGCGGGTTGACATGCACGATCAACACATCATCGGCTGAGACTTCATAAAATAACGGCCACAGCGACGGGTTGCCCACATATCCGCCATCCCAATAATATTGCCCGTCCACCTCGACTGCCTGAAAAATAGTGGGGAGCGCACAGGACGCCAAGACCATGTCGCAGGTCAGTTCCGGCGTGCGGAAAATTTTATCGTCCCCCGTTTGCACGTTGGTGGCGGTGATGAATAGTTGCACCTCTTTCGTTGCGCGGATTTTTTCAAAATCGACCATGTCCTCTAAAATCGTGCGCAGCGGATTGTAATTAAACGGATTAAATTGATAGGGCGAGATATTTTGTGAGAGCAAATTGACAAATTGCGATGCCTGATTACGCCCATCGCGCCAACCATTTTCAAAATTTTTGCTCCATTCTTTTTGCCAATTGGTCAAGAAATTCGGAACGGGTGAGAGGAACGGAGAAAAGAAATTCGGCACCTGGGGAGAGTTGAGCGACACGGGGGTAAAGACCGATCCGACATCGGATATTGTGCGCCAGAATTGCTCCAGCGCTTCACGTGCGCCCTCTACGCCGCCGGTGATGAGCCCTTGGGTCATTATAACGGCATTCATAGATCCGGCGGAGGTTGCGCTGATCCCTTCAAAATCCAGATTGCCCTGGCGCAGGAATTCATCCAACACCCCCCAGGTGAAGGCACCGTGCGCCCCGCCGCCCTGCAGGGCTAAGTTGAGTTTTTTACAGTCTTCTTTTTTCTTCTTGGTTGTGCTCATGGAGCAAAGATAGCGTGATGCAGCATGAAAATCCAGATGGCGCAGATAATTTTACTCACTTGTTCTTTTCCGCAAAACTCTTCATGATGAGGTTATAAAACAGGAGGTAACATGACGGACGCACATCATCTCAATGTCGATCAAATTATCGCGCGGGAGGGGCAATATCTGGCGCATAATTACCATCCGCTTCCTGTTGTTCTCACGCGCGGGGAGGGCGTGTGGGTGTGGGATGTGGAGGGGAATAAATATCTCGATTTTTTAAGCGCCTATAGTGCCGTGAGTGCGGGGCATCACCATCCAAGAATTCTGAAAGCGATGGTGGATCAGGTGGAAAAATTGGGGGTGCCGTCCCGCGCTTTTTACACTGAGATTTTGGGTGAATTTGCCGAAAAACTCTGTGCTTTAAGCGGGATGGATCGCATGTTGCCGATGAATACCGGCGCAGAAGCCGTGGAAACCGCGATCAAGGCCGCGCGCAGATGGGGGTATCGTCATAAGAAAATTGCCGCCAATCAGGCACGTATTATTGTATGTGAGGGGAATTTTCACGGGCGCACCACAACAATTGTGGGGTTTTCGTCAGAACCCGATTACCGCGCGGATTTCGGCCCGTTTGCAGGGGGATTTGATCTCATTCCCTATGGCGATGCGCGGGCGTTGGAGGCTGCGATTACCCCTGAAACCTGCGCGTTTTTGGTGGAACCGATTCAAGGGGAAGGCGGGATTATCGTGCCCCCCGAAGGCTATTTAAAGCAAGTTCAGGACATTTGCGCCCGCCATAATGTTTTGCTTATTCTCGATGAAATCCAAACCGGATTGGCGCGCACCGGCCGCGATTTTTGTTATCAATATGAAATTGATCGCCCCGATGGCTTGATCCTTGGCAAAGCCTTGGGCGGCGGGGTTTATCCGGTGTCGGCATTTTTAACGCGCGCGGATGTGATGGAGGTGTTTAATCCCGGTTCCCACGGTTCCACATTTGGTGGTAATCCAATTGCAGCGGCGATCGGCATTGAAGCCGTTCGTTTGATGCATGATGAAGAGTTTTCGCAAAAATCAACCAAGATTGGCGAGCAACTAACGAAGGGCCTAAGCGCCCTCCAAAGCCCGTTAATCAAGGAAATTCGCGGTAAGGGGGCCTTGATCGGGATGGAGATTTACGCCCATGAGGCTCGCGCCCGCACCGTGTGCGAAAGACTCAAAACCAAGGGGTTGTTGTGTAAGGAAACCCACGAAACCACGGTACGTTTCGCCCCGCCATTGATCATCACCGACAGTGAAATTGAGTGGGCGTTGGAGCAAATTGCTGATGCTTTGCAGGAAATTGGCGCGAGCCACACCTAGACCATTTCCCGGTTGTATAGACTTAAGAAAATGGTCTAAGTATCTGTTTTGGCGCATTTTGTTGCGATTAACCGATCTCCACTTAATCGCAAAATGCTCTAATTATAGCGTTTTTGAACGGCGGCTTTTGGTTTAACTTTTTCGGCATAGCCGCGCTGCCATTCATCCTTTTCAATCAAATTGTTATGGTTCAAATCCATGGCCTTCACCTCAGATCCCATAAAATCACGCGCTGAAAGCCCGTCCATATCCTTGTCAAAGGCCATCAGGTTAGATTGACGCAAGAAATCCTCTTTGGTGATTTCGACATTCTCAACCGTGCCATCGCCGGTATGATCATAGAATTTAAGCGTTGTGGCCTCCATGGGGATCACCGTCATAACCGGGCGTTGATCATACTCAACATTATCTATCGCGCCGTTGCCATCACGGTCAAACGCATCAAAAAGTACGTCGCCAACCTCTTGCATTGTTAGGACTCCATCGTGATTACTGTCAAACGCCATAAAATCTACTTTCTTCACATCGGGGAGGTCTTTTTGTTCAACAATTGTCGTCTCGGTTACAGTTGCAGAATGGGCAACACCATTAAATCCTGCCAAAACCAGAAGTGATGCAAATACTCCCAATTTGACCATTTTGGACTTATTCGTGATGTAATGTGACATTTTAAGTTCCTTTCCAAATGTAGGGTTCTTTAGACCATTTTTGGTTTAGGTAAGCTTGAAAAAATGGTCTAAATATTTGTTTTGTTGCATTTTGTTACGATTAACCGAACTCGCTTAATCGCAAAATGTTTCAATTACGCTGGCTATAAACACTCTCGCTATTAAGCTTTTGAAGCACTTGCCGAGTCCTTCTTTTCAACAACCAATCAAAAAGCGATAAGTTCCGCGGCGAAAATGAGTGATAAAATCATTTCTTAGAATCGGGAATTCATGCGATATATTCGAAGTACTGAATTGTCGGGTGGGAACAAGCGACGCAGAAGAGGGAGACTACACTAGGTGCAAAGTGACAACTTCGGCGATATCAGTATTCCAATTATAGATAAAATAAAAATTCCCATCTTTATCTTTGCATGAATAGCTGAAAGAGAAATCAAGTTTAAAATATGGATGACTTTACCCCCGTAAAACCAGGCAATGTGCCGGAGATGAGCGTTTCAGAGCTTGCGTTTTCTTTGAAAAGAACGCTTGAGGAAACCTATGGCCGCGTGCGGGTGCGGGGGGAGCTGTCGAAGGTGAAAATCCACAGTTCGGGGCATTTATACTCTGATCTTAAGGATCAGGAGGCAGTGCTCAATATCATCTGTTGGCGCGGGACATTGGCGCGGTTGAACATGAAGCCGGAAGAGGGGATGGAGGTGATTTGTACGGGCAAAATTACGTCCTATCCTGCGCGCTCAAACTATCAGATGGTCGTGGAAATGATGGAGCCGGCGGGGGAGGGTGCGCTGCTCAAAATGCTTGAAGAGCGCAGAAAACGCTTGGCTGCGGAGGGGCTCTTTGACGCCGCACGTAAGAAAAAACTCCCGCTATTTCCGCGTGTGATCGGGGTGGTGACCTCGCCCACGGGGGCGGTGATTAAGGATATTTTGCACAGGCTGGCCGATCGTTTTCCGTGCCATGTGCTGCTGTGGCCCGTGAAGGTGCAAGGTGCGGGGGCGGAGGATGAAATTGCCGCGGCCATTCAGGGATTTAACGCGTTGGAACGGTCAAATTCGGCGGGGCCAAATCATGGCATTTCGCGTCCTGAGCTGTTAATTGTGGCGCGGGGCGGCGGCAGTTTAGAAGATTTAATGTGTTTTAATGATGAAAAAATCGTCAGGGCGGTGGCCAATAGCACTATTCCGATCATTTCTGCCGTGGGGCATGAAACGGATACGACATTGATTGATTATGCCGCGGACATGCGTGCGCCCACCCCCACGGCGGCGGCGGAAATGGCCACTCCGGATCGTTTGAGCTTGATTGAAACGTTGAGGCAACATTCGCTGCGGCTTGGGCATATCACGCATAATTTGGTGAAAACTCAGGGGCGTGAGTTGGATCATATGGGCAAGCGGTTGGGCGACCCGCAGCGTCTTTTGGCGTTGGCGGTTCAGCGGCTCGACCAAGCCCATGACCGTTTGTCGCATGTGTTGGAGCGGCGGGTGAGTGTGGCGGAACAAGTCATGCTGCGGCTTTTTCCGCGCCTGATCCACCCGCGCGAAAAAATAGCTATGGCGCAGAAAAATCTGGATCATTTGGATGAAAAATTACGCGCGCTCACCCCGCGTTTGTTAAAAGAAAGAGAGAAAGAACTTGAAAAATATGCTAAAATATTAGAAATACTCTCGTTCAAATCGGTTCTGGGGCGCGGATTTGCACTGGTTAGGAATGAGCAGGGGGAGGTTGTGAGCTCCGTAGTGTCTCTCACAATCGGCGAAATTGCGGAAATTGAGCTAAAAGACGGGCGTTGCAAAACAAAGATTGAAGAGATCGCGCGAATAGCATAAAAGGGTATCATGAAAATTAGTTTGGATGAATTGATGCAAAAATTGGGGGTGGGCTATACGCTTGGCCCCTATGGTAACGCGCCGTGGGATTTGTATGACGGCAATAGCGGCAAAACCTGTAGCGCCGAGGTGCGCATGAATGAAAGCGGCAATGAAGTTGAGGCCGAATTGCAATTTATCCATGACACGCCGCCCGCCAATGGCAATATGATTGAACAAATCCTTTATATGAAATGCAAGCCCAACAGCCAAACGCAATGGACCACGACCGATTTATGGATACGGCGCGAAAATTGGCAGGGGAAAGTTTATAATTGGGAAGAAAAAAGCTGTAATTTTTTCCGTGCTTGCGTGGCGGAAATCGCGCGCGGCGTGATGCCGGATATTGAGATGTTATTGGAACGTGAGTTAAGTGACAAAGAAAGATTCGGCGGATCGCGCGGCGGGGGCGGCGGGAAATCACCAAAAATCAGGCCAGAGCAAATCATGAAAATGAAGGGCCAAGGATTTTAATATTTCCTCAAGCTATTTGCTCTTATGCCTCAAAACATCCTCATTCTTGATTGTACCAATGCCGATTATAATGGCGCGAGCATTGACCAATCGCCCACCGGCGGCATTGCGTTGGTGACGGTGAGATTGGCGGAACAACTGGCGACCGTGGGCATGAATGTTTGTGTGCGCAACCATACTTGCGTCCCGATCACGCACAAAAATGTGCGATGGGAGAATGTTTCAAGCCTAAAAGAGCTTGCGCGCCCCGATATTATCTTGGCATCCAATGATGTGAATTTGTTCGCGCCCTATGATGAGTGGATCAGGCAGGGAAGCCGCCCGATTTTGTGGATTCACAATTTGGTCACATGGAAACGGATTTTTAAAAAGCATCGACTGGGCAATTTGATCAAATATCGCCCGGAGTCGGTGTTTTTGAGTGAGTATCACCTGAAATCCTGTGCGCCGTTCGTGCCCTTGGGGCGGAAATATATCATTCCCCATGCGGTGGATGACGGATTTTTTGATGTGGAGGGCGCAGGGCGGAGTGGAGTGCAGAGTAGAGCGCAGAAATTGCCGCAGGCACTCTTCCTCTCAAAGGCGTTTCGCGGCTTTGGGGCTGTTCTCAAACTCTGGATGCGCGATATCCATCCCCACGCGCCGCGGGCGATGTTGCGAGCCTATATCGGGCGGGATGAATTACCAAATTTGGGAGTGTCGGAGGATGATTTGCGCACTCACAATATTCATATCCTCGACCGCGCCCCGCAGAAAATCTTGCGGGATGAGATGGCGGCCTCAAGCTGTTTGATATATCCGGGCCACAAGGATGAAACATTTTGTAATGTCGCGGCCGAATCAACCGTTTTGGGGCTACCGATTGTCACGATGGGGATTGGGGCTTTGAATGAGCGTGCGCGCAATGGCGCAGGAATTGTCGCCAAGACTGATCAAGATCTCGCAAAAATCATGGTGGATTTATTCCAAAATCCGCTCAAAATTCAGCAGCTCAGTCAAAATGCCTTGGCCGCGCGCGAACAATATCGCTGGAGCACCCGAATTAAAGATTGGATGGAGCTGTTTCAGCAGTCGCGCTAGACTCTATTGTCTTTTGTCTAGAGTTAATTGTCGCGCCACCCCCAACCGCGCGATCACCCCTAGCCGCGACGGCGCATAAAAACACCATCGGAAACCAGAAAATAATCCATGTAGTGCTGAGGTTGGTGTAATAGCCGCCATAATCCACCAACCCGATGACCGCACCAAAACATAAAAAGATAAAGGCACTGGGGTCGCCATGCCTGCGCATATAATCCACCCCGATCAAAAGCCCGGAAAATAAGGCAATGAGTTGAAAGAACAACCCCACTAGGCCGGTGTGGACCAATGCACTCAAATAAACACTATGCGGATGACCTGCCTCTGCCGGTTGCCCGTTCAAATGGTACGGATACATGATTTTGGTGGCAATGCCGTGGCCGAAAATGGGTGAGTCTTTCGTAAGGTCAATGGCACGCGCCCATATCTCCCCGCGCCCCGTTGTCCCGCGGTCCTTGATATAATCATAGTTGAGTGCCAAAAACCCGCCGCAAATCAATGCGCCAAGCCCGATGATCAGGAGGGTTCTGCGGGTAAAAAAATCACCCAAATTACGGCATCTTAAAACCAACACGGCCCCGAGTACCACAAGACAGGCCAAAAGCGGGCCGCGCGATTTGGTCAAAATCATATCCGTCAGGGGGATAAGAGCCGCCAATATCCACACCCAACCGGGCCAGTTTCTAAATCCCGATAATTTCGAATGCCCAAACAGAATGATTAAAAAAGCAATCCCGTAAAGCAAACCGCATTGTACGGGATTTCCGGCCCGGCCCCAGCCGCTCAGACGTTCCAAGTGATATAGGTTTTCAAGGTTTGCCGTGATGAGGGCCGCACCGGTGATTACGGCAGCCATCACATAACTTGTGACACACCGAATCCAAAAATCTTTACTAAGGTGGCACAACACTAAAAACGGTGCCAAATACAGCGGAAAGAAAACCAGCATTTTCAACCGTTGCAAAAGCTTTTCTCCATCCCCCGGGTGCGACCATAGAATCGAGATATAATTTATCAAGAAATATCCGCATAGACCAATCAAGCTCAGGCTGATTAACCGCCGATCCTGAAAAAACTGTCGATGAATATATAAAAAATATCCCAAAAACGGCATCCCGGCATACATCAAATTGCGTTGGGCGTTGGTCCCCAAAATAAAAAATGAGGCAAAGAGCGCACAATAAAAAACCGTTAAAATCCTGATCATCATCGCATTTTGCCCCCGCGGAAATGTTGGCGGAAATAATAATTGCGATTTGCAATGGATAAAAAAATTGTTCAAATTTTGGAAAAAGGGAACCATAGCGGATCAATCGTGGTTAAAAATCATGAGTGTCGGGCATCCGAACTATACTTGGAAATACGAATGAAAAATACTGATTTGCAAAATTTTTTTGTCCACTATAATATGGCAATGTGGTAGATTATGTGGTGTCAAAATTGCGTTTAATAGCTACAATACATATTTGAGATAGGGCTGTTTATTAAAATTTTTTATAAAACTATTATCGAATAATTTTTATACATAATAATATATAGGATTTAATATAAGCAACGCATATTTTTTCATAATTTATTAATTCCCTTGCGATAGACTTAATATAAAGGGGAAAGTGGTTAATGAGTATTTCCGGACAATCAGCTGTTGAGCAACTTGTGGCAACGATGCCAACTGGAAATTTGGCCGGTTCAAGTGCCGTGCTTAGCGATAATGCTCTTAATAATAGACCAGAGCTTGTTGCGGGCACATTGGCGGATGCTGCCCATAGGACTGGTACGGCGTTATCTGGTTATTCCGAGGCTAGGGCGGCTCTCCATGCTGCTGTGATGGATAACGGGGCAGATGTTTGTGGGGGACCTAAATCTAAGGATTTGTTTAGCCTTAATGCTCAAGATGCCACCCAACCCAGCCCCTTTGCAACGGCCCTCAAAACAGGATTGTCAATGGCTGCTGCTGCTATC
>JAEUKN010000055.1 GCA_016794305.1 Alphaproteobacteria bacterium
TAAAATCATTGACATATGGAATAAAAAACCATACTTGTTCCGCATTAATCCATACCACAAAACCACGGGCCTGAACAATGATAATGATAAAACTTGATCTGGCGTAACAACGCATCAAATTGCTAAGTTACCATATCCTACGACAGAGACCACCGCCGCCCACACCTATGGCTACTACTTGTCTCTTACGCTCTTCCTGCCCCCCTCCGGTATCCCCAATAACTTCTAACAAAAAAGGGCGTCTTTTCTTCCACTGTTGCCTAGCATTTTCATCCATACATTTCGTAACCATATCGCGAACTAAAGTGATCATCTTGTTAAAAGTCTCACCCATAGCGTCTGGCGGAAGGTAATATAAAGAGCATATTATTAAATCAGAATTTGCGTGCTGTAATAAACCAGCAGATTCTAGTTTCTCGATGTCTCCTTCCTTTAAGCTGCGATACATTTCCGCAGCCAATTTTCGAACCCTCACAAAGTTTTTCTCATTACACTTAAGACCTCCCCTCCTCAGCTCTGCGTCAAATTTTCCACTTAATCCCATATTTTACCTCCTCAACTTATAAATATTATAAGAAATTAACAACTTATGGATGTTTATTATAATTTTTTAATGCTTGTCAAGTTTTTTTAATTCCCCACTACATTTATCTGCACGCTCAGGAGGGTAAAGGGCAGCGGGGTCGATTGTTCAATCCGCCACAGCGGTCTGGTGTTATCAAAATACCAACCATAGGACGAGAGGCGCACGTCCCCCGTATGCAGCGCAGGCGTAGAATTCGCGGTGATTGAACTGCTCCCGCTCCCCTCCCCTTCATTCATGCTGCGTAAACTCACATCCTTTAGGCCGCGGCCGATATCAATCCGCACCGCCGCCGTATCCAAAATCCGAAGCGTGATTTCGGTCATGCGCACTGCACGCGCGCCCCCGCCGCCTACTCCGCCGCCTGTGCCAGAGGCATTTGAAATCGGCAACGGTTCAATGATATGCGTGAACCCCAATCCGGCCTCAATTTTATAACACGGATCGGTTAAATTGATCGTGCCGCTGCTCACCGTTTGCGGCGCACGCACCGCTCCATCGGCGATGATTTGCACCGCTTGCCCGTTCAGATGATCGAGGCCGGACCAACTCAACAGCGGCGCAGGCGGCACCACTGCGCTCTCCCCCACCAGTGCCGAGTCCGTGCACAACGCATCATCCAATTGTTCCAACATCACCGCACCAAATCGCCGCACCATCATATAAACATCATCGCCCGCAACGCACACCGAGAGCACGTCACCCGCCGTGTCATGCAGCGTCCATGCCGCGACCTGTTCGGCGCGATACACCGTGAGTGTGGCGAATTTGCCGTCGCCGCGCACCAAAAACAACAACCGCCGCCGCGCGTCAAAATCCTGATCTTTGGGGTCAAAAATCATATGATGTGAGAGCAATGACAGGTCGGTGGATTGATACGCTGCCTCAACATCCGTATAGACAAACTCGCGCAGTTCCGCTCCACTCCGCGCCACAAACAGCGTGGCCCCGTCCACATCAAGCGGCGCAATATACCGCCGCGTCATCGACCCCACGCGCGTTTGCCGTTTGATTTGCACCAAAGCGGGCGTGAGCGGATCACCGGTAACCATCCATTCCGCGCCGCTGGTGAATACCTGTAAATGCCGCCCCGAAAACACCGCGCGAATGGCGTTGACCTGGTCGGAAAATATGCCGAATTCAATGGCTTCAGAGTCCAATCCGGAACCGAGATCAAAATTAAACAAATCCCCCGTTTGCGACATCCATAACCGGTTGGGCAAATCACGTGACCCGCCGATCACTAGGCGATCTTGGTGGAATGCCACACTCACGGGGTATCCGCGCACGTTTGAAAAGGCTTGCTCCTCCCAATCCAATGTGGCCGTTGTGTTCAGTAAAGTTTCCTTCACCTGTGCAGTGACCACGGTGGGTGAATTCACGACCGTTATCAAAACTTCCTTATTCGCCACCCGCATGCGCGTGCCCGCATGACCATCCACAAACACCGGCGATGACGCGGTGAGTGTGATTGTGCCGCTCACGCCGCTTGGCGTCACCGTGACGTTTGATGCGGCAAATTTATACATGGGTTGCAAAATGCGCGCGTCACTTGCGGCATAAAAACTCCAATTGCTTAACGCCCAAACGCCGCCCCCCGACCCATCGCTTGACCGCGTCAATTTCTGCGGCATGATTGATGCATGCGTTAGCAAAAGAGTATCCGCGCTTTGACTCCAGGCAACTTGGGCGATATCATCCGCCGCCCATGGCGCGACCAATGACGCGACAAAAACGCCGTCATGGTAAATATCAAGCCGCAAATGCGTGAGCACGATGAGGTAAGTTTGTTCGGTATTAAACTCAAACGCGATCAAACGCCCCTCTCCGGGTAAGGTATTCAGATACCTCATCCCCGCGCGGCGCGTGACACCGCCCGTGGGTTTGATAAAAACATTCCGCAGCCGTGCCGCACCGTTATCATAGGCGCGCAAATCGCCGCGCCCAAGCAAATCCGGCGCCACTTCACCCGCGGTGAATGACGTTTTTAAATAAGTGGTTTTCATGATAAATCCTATCGTTTATTCGGTTATAAGAACCTGTTCATCATCTTTTCGGCTTTGAGTCCTCACGACTATATCTTGAGGTAAGGCGGACTTAATTTTTAAAACCGCAGAGCCCGCAGAGACAAACAGAGGAAATTCTGTTTAATTTCAATTGGTTGCGGTGTTTTTGATTGTATGATTTTCGAACGCTGCGCGTTCATTTTTTTACTGCTTTTTGCCGGGAGTAACAAAGAAAAAAATCATCCCTTGCAAAAAACTCTCCGTGTCCTCCCCAACTCTGCGGTTTAGACACACATGCGGGCGAGAGCATCTTCGTAATAAATCGGATTGAAAATTAGATATGCCCCAGAGAAAGTCCTTTAAAGCAGAGAGATTATGAACAGGTTCTTAGACAATTTTTTGATTTTACCTAAACCAAAAATGATATAGGAAAAACAACATAACACTCGAAAAATTTCATCGCTTCGCCTGTAACGCTCCCACCCGAAAAGTATGGAAATTATTTGCCCCCGTAAAATCAGTAGCACGATAACAGGTGAGATCAAAAATGATTATACAGGCACTATGCCTTGCTCAATGCGGTTTTGGACGTTTTTGAAACGATACTTGCCCAATTTCCTCATCTCTACCATTGCTCCTGCGCAATAAATAAAATGCGCACGATTTCGCGATACCCCTCCGTTGCGATCTGAAACACCAGCTTGACCTCCTCTCCCCCGCCAAGGGGGCGAAAGCCGGCGGTGGTTGCTTGTCCATTGTCCGTGGCAGCGGCAACCCCGCCCCTCAAGCACGCTGCCACACTCATTCGCACGGGCGGCTGGGAGGCAGCGGGCCCAATTGCGCACATGACTTCCCCTTCGGGCAGCGAGTTCCATTCAATACGCGCCTCCATTGCATGGGATGATTGAGCCGCAAGAAACGCCAGTCCCAGCCCCCCCCAAAAATACTTATGATCGGATTTGTGACGCGCGGCATCGTGTAAACCTTAAAATTTATGGGGTTTTAAATTGATTGGGGGAAGAGTCCGCGTTTTTTAAACCACGAGGACAACGCACTATATATAGTCGCCCGCATAATTTTCAAGATGTTTTCCGCACCGCAACATCCGATATTTTGCCGCAGGTTATTTAGCGGGCAAAATCCAAGCCAAACCGCCCCAATGACTGCACCCCGCATAGGCGGGGCAATCAGCAAGAATTTACGTTTTTAATTATCTACATGACGGGTGTACAGAAATATCTCTTATTGCCCTTATTTTACCTGGCGCCACAGATCCTGCAGCGGCCATAAATGCTTCAAAGTCCCTTCTTGCATCAGCACTCACAAACGGATTAGTAGTACAATCTATTTTATTCTCTTGTAACGCACCAATAATATCACTCATTTCTTTATCCTCCATAAGTTATTCATAAATCATATAATGATTATGTTAATAATTTATGAAATTTTATCGTGTGGGTATAAAAAATGGGTTATGTTTTTGTAATTTTCGCAATTATTGGACCAAAGCAAATGGACCGATAATGATAATCCGCGCAGCACAGGCGGCAATTCCGCCCTGTAACCTCAATCACGATGGGCTAAAGGGCGCAGCATAACTGCCAAAAATAAAATGACTATTTTATGCCGGCTTTATGGAGGGGCTATCCGACTTATACGGAGGATTTCCCCTCCCACGGATTAAAAAATGCGGCAGTGTCACCTCACT
Source organism: Alphaproteobacteria bacterium (assembly GCA_016794305.1). Taxonomy (GTDB): domain Bacteria; phylum Pseudomonadota; class Alphaproteobacteria; order Micavibrionales; family Micavibrionaceae; genus UBA1573. Next base: position 4,298 of record JAEUKN010000055.1, read on the forward strand.
CACTCTAATCCGCCACATATATAAGTTCCATAATGCAATAATTTTTGCAAAATCCATATCTATTTTCTTGCATTTTACAAATATTCTATATAATATTATCTATATCAATTCAATTTACAGAATAAATAGAGGTGTGAAAATGGCAAATGCAAAAAGAACAGTCGAACCTGCAGGGCTTCAGTCTCCGCAACTTACCTCAGGGAGCGTGACCTCAATCACGTTTCCCGGTTCTTCCGCTTCCAATGATAGTACATTCGGATTTGGAGGGGCAACCCGAGAGATTACCGGCCCAAATTATGGGGATGTGGGATCTTCACCACCGAGCCCGCCCCCCGGTTCTCCCGCTGCATCTACGCCCCCCGCGGCAACGGCAGGTTCTAATGGCGATGCTACCGCGGCCATGAAATTGGCCAAGGAGAAATTGCTTGCGATCAAGGGGGATAACGATACTGATGGAATTAAGGCCTATCAAGAGGCCCTGCTGAAGGTGCCGGGACTCGCAACACTGGAGCAAACCAATAATATTAATAAGGACAGAGGGATTTGGGGTCCGAGGACCACTGCACTCACAGAAAAATTGATGACCGCCCTCGCAGCCAAAGACGCGATTACCCCCCAGGAAAAACTTGTTTTTTTAGAAAAAGGGGCTGCAGCAGCCAAAACACTTGCCGGTGCGAAAGAGGATCCAAAGCATGTAAAATTTGGTGCGGCTATGGTTCAAATCGTACACAACCTTGTGTCGACTAAAGCATGCGACAGACTGAAAGTTGACGGCAAGCACGGTCATGAAACTCATGAAGCCGCCCAAAATTTTGATGCTATAGCTGCTCAAGCGACAGCTGTGTTGACATCTACTGCCGCCCCAGCTGCCCCTGCAGCAACCACCTCACATCAGGTTGGTGGTGCTTCAATACGTAGCATGCGCGAAGGTGGCCCGACTACCGCCGCCCCACCTACCACACAGCCTGCGCCGGCAAAACCGGAATCCCATTGGTACGATTTCCTCATGTTAAAATGATAGAATTACCCTTTCCCCCTACCCCCTCGCATCAATCAAACTGAATCGGGTGATGCGGTTGGGGGTGTCCTGTTGGGCGTCGATCTGGCGCGCGCGGGCAAATTCTTGGTCGGCTTGTTTTGATAAAATCTCGGCCCGCGCACTATTTTCCGTGATCGGCAGGCAAAACTCCGCCGATAACCCCAATGTCAACGCCCGCACAAAATGCGGCGGAAATGTTTCTTCCTCAACTTGATAGATATAGGTCAGGCGCACTTGCTCAGCGGAACAGAGCAAGTTTTGCCCGCGAATTTGGTATGGGCTTGCCGCGCCGCCATCGCCAAATCCCCCGCCCAAGCCACCGCCAATGGCCGCGGTTGAAATCTTGAGCGCGCGCAAAAAATCGTTGGGCAATTGGAAACCATAGTCAAACTCGGCGCTTGGGGGGTCGGCCAAGCGCGTCAACGCGGCGTCCTTCACCGCAAAGCCCCAACCATAGGCCGCGAGCAACGCATCACGCACGCCCGCATAAAGCATGCCGGCAATTTCGGCAGCCGCAGAACCGTCATTAAACGACGCAATCGGGTGCGCGCCAATGCGCACCAACGCCCGCGAACAAATCGCGATATCATTAAAACTCATGTGTAATCCTTTCGGTTGTAATTGATAAACATATTGACCCGGGTTGCCAAAATTTGCATATTTTAAAAATGACTCATGTGCTGAACCTCCGCCCGCATCATTTTCTGTGCATTCTGACCTATGCGGGTCGGGGATATAGTGAAAATTTTACGCGGAATTTTGACGACTTGGCCGCGAGCATTGCGCGCGGGGGCTGTATCGCCCGCATCACCCGCGGCCCCGACGATATTTGCCGACCCCGCCTGGAAAATGGGTCGGGGCATGAAACGGGGGGTGCGCCCTCGCGACCGCATCATTGCCATGATGAAAGAATTCAGGCGCGGGATGACGCGGCGCTTGCCGATCTCCGCCGATTTCTCTCCTGCCCCGCGCTGGATTATGGCGATGAAATCCGTCTGACGCCCGAACTGATTTCCGCCCTGCGCACAGGATTTCAACGCAATCAGATCAGAACGGCCTGCCTTGGCTGCGAATGGAAAGAATTTTGCAATACCCTCAGCCGCGAAAACTTTATAAACTGCCTCATCCAAATGCGATAAATTGTCACAATCATAAGTTTTCGCCAATATTTTACAAACTTGTAAATTTTTTTATTGACAGAACGCCGCATCACATAGTATATAAATTATTATCGCAATTTACATTATGATAAACGTAAAAATGGCACAAAGACCTATCCTCCCCCTCCCCCGATCAATAACTGCGACGCATCTTACAGATTTTGATCAAGTCCACAGGTTTCTAACTCAATTGTTAAAAAGTCATGATGGAGCACACACAGGATCTCTTGATGATCTAGAAGCGTGCTTAAGGATATTACGCGAAACGAAAGAAATAAAACTTTACCAATTTACACAATGCTTAAGTTGTTTAGCGGAGTTAGTTAATAAAGGCTCTTTCATCGACATAATTTCAAATCATTCTAAAGATAAAGGTAAAGGTAAAGGTAAAGATAGCCAACCTAAGGCAATTTTATTATGTTTAAGATACATGGGTGCCATTTCTGCAAACTTGGATCAACATGTCACTGGTCTGGTGAATTCGGGAAGAGCCGCTAGAATAGAAAATACAGCAATCCTCAACATTATGTTTGCTTATTCACGGCTTGGGGTAATTCCTCCAGAGAGCATGGTCGGAAATCTTCCTAATATTGTTTGTACACGGCTTAGGCAAGAACAAAATAATCCTGCATTGAACAAAGCCTTTGTGAGTATCATGATAGCCACAGGGCACTTGAACCTCGCCATACCTCCATCGCTAATTGCATATTTATGCGGCAATTCATTTCGTAAACAAGATATACATGTTTTTTTAAGTGACTCTCGCCAAGCGCCCCGTATGATCTACGAAATAGCGAGATTGCATAACCGCCTAAATGGTGATCCATCCGATGCAAATGCACAAAAATTAATTTTGTTATTGGAACAACTTATTGACAACCCTAAAACCCCAACCCTTTTGCATACTTATGAACAGCAAGGTGATATTAAGAACACGACAATGCTATTAGATGCAGCCGCGTATTTAGCTTTCGTCACAGGGAAAGAAAACAACCTGGAAAATTTTCGCCTAAATGCTAATAACCAAGCCTCATCACTGACTGAGCGTCTGATTGCAGGGGCTTTAGAAAAATTGGATGCGCAAATCTTGCCTGTCCTCACCACGAAATCAGGAACTAGTGCGATTGATTTTCATGTTCGTTTTCCTTATTGTGACAAAACGATTGCCTTAGAATTTGATGGCCCTGCCCATTTTTGTTTTTCATACACACCTACAGGGATAGTTGCCCATCTTGATGGGAAAACAATTTTTCAGTCAACCAACATTCGGTATGAACTGACCGCGGCATTCCATCGAGCATCTGGCGCTCCAGCCCGTCAAGATCTGCCGAGAATTCTAGTACGACTACCCATCACTGCCATTATGGATGACCAAGGCCGCCTAGATTCTGACAGACTGACTACCGTCATGTGTAATATCTTTGAATATATGCAGCCCATGCCAGCTGATGCACCGTTTGAAACCATAACGATTGATACAGCGGGTCAGATTATTCCTATTCATGAGCCGGTTGCGCGACTGCCCAGCTTATCACCCGAATCGCATCAAGGTGGTTTGCGCAGATCATGGCTATCCACTGTATTGCATAGCTCGTCATCGGGTCAAGGCTCTCCTCCCCGATCCACATTGGCCATACCCCCCCTCTCCGGGAGAACCCCTGCCGATGAAACGCTTCTGGACCGTCGTGGAAATCCCGTGAGGGTGATAATAAGACCTCAACGGCGAGGCAGCGGCTCCACCGCCACTTGGAATCTATAAATATGTCATCAGGAAAATTTAACTGATCTTGCAAGTCATATATTTCAAGAAAGAACCTTGACAAATATTTATTTAAATTTATAAAAAAGCAAAAATTTTATACTTAATTAAATCTGAAACAGAATTGAATAATTTCAAAATATAAAAACTATTACAAAAAGGGTTTGTATTGTGCTTATGCTCATATTTTTTGATGCTGTCAAGTCTAGGCTTCTTGGAATTGAGAGATATGACCCAAAATTAGCACTACTCAGACTAAGACAAACATCTTATAAACAGTATGCACAAGCCCTGAAAACATTAATGAATGCCAGCGAAGGTACTTTAAATATTGTGGAACTGTCAATAGAAAGAAGGAGCATAAATCCATTACAGGGGTTAATAGAAAAATACGATAAGGATACTCACTCTTTTTCAAATGCTGATAAAGAAATCGTGAAATTCATTATCGGCACACTACATCGATATGACAATATATTCACCCCAGAACTACAGCGTACTTTAAAAGAATTTTTAATGGACGCCAGTTATGTACGCAATCATGCATTTCTTACAAAATCACCATGCTTGGGTTTCCACTTTGGTTATGCATACATTATCGCATAATAATTATTACTCTTTATTGTCGGGTGAGCCTTCTCACGCTCTCCATGAACCTACCTTATATCTAAATTCATAAGCCCTATATGGAGCGGCGAAAGGCTTCTGATTTTAAACCGCAAAGACGCGAAGGCGCAAAGGATTTTAAGATTTTTTAGCCACGAATAATCACGAATAATCACGAATAAACGCAAATTCCACCACCCGTCAAATTTCGTAACCCCGTGCCTGACACGGGGTCTGAATCCACTCTCCAGACCCCGTATATGCGAAAAAGTCTCATTCATTCGACTTTTTCTTTTACGGGGGTACGGGTTGATTTGAAAATTG
>JAEUKN010000056.1 GCA_016794305.1 Alphaproteobacteria bacterium
GTAAACTTAATTCAAGCCTTAATATGGTCGCTCTCGCTTTTCTGGCCTTATTTATCAAAAGATCATGAACAGGTTCTAAGAATGATGCAGAAAGCAAGTAATTATTAGTCTTACCATCACTTGTGATTTTTGTAACATGACCTTGCTTTATAAGCTCATCAATTTGATCCCTAATAATAGCACATTTAAAAAGGGATTTGTGCCAATTTTGACCCAACATTGACTCAAATAATTGCCACTCAGCTATTCCCTCATAAGTCTTATAACCCAATAGGGGGAAGAATAATTTTATAGTATTGCCATATTGTTTAACAGCAGTTGGATTTTGGAATATGCCAAATATTGGCCGCTTTAATTCACTTAAAATTTGTTGTTGTACATGTCGTTCTAATTCAACCGATGTGCGTCCGCTGAGTGCATTAAAAAGTTCCGACAACTCTAAATTGCTGATTTGCCAAAGGGAAAATGTTTTGTGGACTGACATGCCTGATCCTTAATATATTTCGAAAAATACTTATCATAAACAATCCAAAACTGCAAGTTATTTTTAGAAACTAATATGCATAAATTTTTAATATTAGGTTATCGTTGTGCTCTTGATAATCCCATCAAAAACTGGGTTTGGGCTTCTTGTAAAGATAGGATAAATTTGTCGCCAAACTGTGAGTGATCTAATGATATATATGGATTAAGACAAATTTTTTCTTGTCTTATTAATTGTTTAAATGCTTGCTTTAAAGCCGATTCAAAATATGAAAAAATTTGTTGGTTGATAAGATCAAGCCTTATAAGATCACTCACTTCTTCAAACGAAAGTCCTTGATTGTAAAAGAAAATGGCAATTTTTTTTACTTCTGCCCTTTCAAAATTAGCGGCATTACGAAAACTGCAAAGGACTGAGGCGGGAGTCAGATAAAAATTTGGCGGCTTGAGGGCGGCGTTAATGCGTAAATGATCCAAAATTTCTTCTTTGAGCAGTGAGATAATTTCTTGAGGCCAATTCATATCACATAATCTTCTGCCTGACGATAAATTAGGGGGGGAGGCAACGTGGTGTATTATTAAAAATTCGAATTCTTTCATCATAGCCAAGCTCACAGATCAACATTTTTCAAGTATTTTATTGATTATAAGAAATTTTTTCAATCAACAGCATGATTTTTTGTAAGGATTCGAAGAAAAAATCATTCAAAATTAAAAACATATTTATCAATTTAACTATCAGGGGGAGTGAATGCAGCATCATATTCATCATATTGCGGCGGCGGGACGGCTGCGCGGTGGTAAAAGGAACATAAAAAATAATATAAGATTCGCGCTGTTTCTCGCGGTGTGGAACAGGCGGGAGGGGCTCTCAACGCCCAAGGTGCATTTCAAAATTGCGCGGTTTTTAGAGTCGCAATGGCGGCGTGATGCGCCGCGCATTTTGTTGATGGCGTTTCGGGCTTGCGGCAAATCTACTTTAATGGGGCTCTTTTGCGCGTGGATTTTGATGGGGAATCCGAACCTGAGGATTCTGGTGATCTCGGCTGATCATGCATTGGCGCGCAAGATGGTGCGCAATGTCAAACGCATCATCGAAAAACATCCGATGACGCGTCATTTGACGCCGCATGACACCACCGATTCCGAATGGGCGGGCGACCGGTTCACGGTGGTGCGTGAACAGGAATTGCGCGATCCGTCGATGCTCGCGCGCGGGATCACATCGAACCTGACGGGGACGCGCGCCGATGTCATTATTTGTGATGACGTCGAAGTGCCGCGCACCAGCGGCAATGCGCATAAACGGCATGATTTGCGTGAAAAACTGGCGGAATTGAACTATATCCTCAACCCCGACGGGGCGCAAATTTATATCGGGACTCCGCATTGCTTTCACACCATTTACGCCGATGAACCGCGCAGCGAGTTGGGCGAGGATGTTCCGTTCCTCGATCGATTTGCACGCATGAAAGTGCCGATTATGGATGAAGCGGGGATGAGCGTTTGGCCGGAAAGATTCGGCGCGCGGCGCATCAAAGAGATGCAAAAATCCGTCGGCCCGGCGCATTTCAAAAGTCAAATGATGTGCGAACCGGTGCAAATTAATGAAGGATATTTGCGCACCAATTTGTTGCAAATTTATGATGAAGAGATGGAGGCCATATGGTCCGGCAAGCAACCATTGGTCACGATTGGCGGGCGCAAAATCACCCATGTGTCGGCATGGTGGGATCCGGCGTTTGGTGGGCGCAAGGGGGACGGCAGTGTGGTGGCGGTGGTGTATCGTGACTCAAGCGGTGCATTTTTGCTGCATCATTTGGCGCAAATCACGGTGGATGAACATGACGCAGTGGACGAAGCAACGCAGCAATGCCGCCAGGTGACGCGCATCATTGAACATCATTTCTTGCCGCAAATTATGATTGAAACCAATGGAATTGGCGGGTTTTTGCCCAAGATTTTGATGCGTGAAATTCGTGACGCGGGGTTAATGTGCCACGTCAATACGCAAACATCGCACATCCCGAAAGAGCAGCGCATTTTACAGGCATTTGATGCGCCACTCGCGGCGCGCGCCATCCATGTGCATCGCAGCGTGTTAAAAACGCCGTTCGTGGCCGAAATGGAAGATTGGCAGCCGCGCAGCATGGGGGGCAATGCGGAAAGCGGGGCAGGGGGCGGTTATTGGCGGCATGATGATTGCCTGGACGCGACCGCCGGCGCGATTTTGGGGCAATTCCTCCCCGTTCGCAAGGTCACGCGATGGGAGAAGTTTTAGGGGTTCACTTTCTAAAACTTATGATCTGTGGTTGAGCATGTCTTGAAAATCATTCGGGAGTCAGGGGGGGCTCGTGAGGCGGGGAGGGAGGTAGAAAGATAGATAAACATAATCATTGTGTCGCGCAACAATGATCTTTGTAAGCGAGTCAAACTATTTCAAGGCGAATGCAGCCTGGGCGGGATGCATCGCATGATGATTGTCTCGATGCCGTCGCCGGCGCGATAGCGACCGAGCCGGTGCGCATCCGCAATAATATCAAGTGGAGGGGGTTTTGAGGTGATTTTTATGACGGACCTGCTGGTTCGGGAGGCGCCGGAGAAGATATAACAGTAGCGTTTCCATAACGCTCAAGCGCATTCCTTATGTCTGCATAGGCCCTACTTACAACGTGACTTCGAAATTTTTCATCAATTCGACTAATGGATGTTAGGTGCGCTTCTGCCATCCCCCTTAGTTCTTGGTCTATGGGTGCACCATTTTGGTATGCATCGTGATTGAGCAAATCAATCATGAATCTTAAGCAAAAATTTTGGATGGCAGATTGGAAAGCGGAAGGTCTTAGGGGCCCTTCGTTTCCCCATATGGTATTGTCATCGTGAATTGAAAAATTCTTTTGAGCAAAAAGAGCTATACCATTCATTACGGACTGGCGCATTGCATTAGATAGCTCCGGATTGAGATGATTTGAAGGAGACACTGCGAGGCGCGTTAATACAAGGAAAGCGGATTCCGCATTGTGTTGGATATATGGGCTTTTCATGTTGTTGATAAGCCTTTGAATTTGGGTCTGTTGACCTGTTTCATCCTGTGCCATCAAAAGAGCGTTGACATCTTTGGAAACTTGGGCTTGAATCTCTGATGTAATAGTGATGGTGCAATCATCGAATAAGGGTTGTGTGTGGCCAAAATCAATCAAGTCACGAATGGATGGGGCAGAGGGCGGGGGCTTGGTTCCGCGTCCAAGGGTTGTTAGCGTGTCCAATTTTCCGATAACTGCAGCGAACAGTCCTTTTAAGTTGGGTCTCATAGCTTCCCCTAAATGATAATTGTTGCTTATCACGATATGCTATAATATATTAGTCATAATTTCAAGATAAATATGAAACGGCCCACAGGTCAAATAAGCTTATATTGCAGTGAAGCATAAAAATATTTGGTTAATATAATTTTTTTTATTGACGATGATTTAAAATTTTCATCTAATTATCCAAAATTATAAGAAACAATACAGGAGAGTCGTTTTTGAGTTTGAGTGATTATTTTGCCGGCGTTCCGCTTGTATTGCGTGTGGTTTGTGCGCCGGCTATGTGCGTATTTATATATGTTAATGCCCATGCCCTTGTTAATACTTTTAACGGTTTGAGTTCCGCCGCTAAATTTTCTTCCCCCTCTCAATTGCAAATAACCCCCCTTTGTGACGATCCCCACAGACCTGTCATCGTAAAGCCCGGCGGAGCCGCACAGTGGGCTTGCGGCGGGTTGACTTATGATGTTTCATTGCGTTAAATTAAGGTGATTTTAAAATGCCGTTTTTAGGTGTAAAAGTGTTGGCCGCAGCCGGACTCTGTGCCTATCCTTGTGGTGGGATGTTAACCAAAGTTTTTTCTGATGCAGCGTTAGCCGTGAATGGGTATTTGGCGGATTTGAGCCTTAGGCTGGCGGATAATCCCATGATGCCGGATTTGGGCGTGAGCTCTACGATGGGATATGGGGATGTGATGGCCGGTATAGCATTCCTACCGATACTATTGGGGATAACAAACCTTTTGTGCGGGGCCTATAGGATTGCTATGTCCGAAGAGCCGGTGAGAAAACCGAGGGCGGACGCTGTGTCAGCCGAGGCGCCCACGCCGGTGGGGCATGCTCCCATGCCCCAAGCTTAAGCGGCACCTGATCATCAAGTTGTATGTTTTAAATTCGCGCAACTTAAGATTAAGCAAAACAAAACTGCGAAAAAACATAAAATAATGCTTGGCGACTATGGGAAAGAGGCGTACGCCGTTTTTTAAAAAATGGAGTGTGTCAAAATGTCTCAAGATGTTGGTTTGGATGTAATAGGTGTGGCAGCAAGAAGATTGCATAGGCAATCCATGTTGGCTGGCCTCTGGATGACGGTCAGTTTGCCGCCGGTTAGATCGTTTAAATGCTGCCGGAGAATGCTTATTGAACCATTTTAAAACGGCATCCAACGGATTATATCTGTGGATGAATGATTTTCTAGTGGGGTATGGGCAAAGCATATTCGTCAATGCTTGTGGGGTAATTGGTGGGCCTGGTGTTGTTGACAAAGCTGCTCCCCCGGTGCCCGCAGTATTTGGTTGTGACCCGTCATTGGTTATCGCAAGTGCGACGGCAATATATTTGATGTATAGCTTGATTAGTTATGTTGGCCATATGCTGGGGGCGGCAGGTGCTAATCAAGCCGCAATAAAATAACTTTTTACACTGGTTTTTTTGCCATGCAGTAAAGTTTTTTTGTGGGAAATGAAAATAAAATTTGACAAAACAGATTACCTTAACTTATAGTCATGCGGTTATTACAATACTGTGTCAACAAATTTGAGTAATGGGAGTAGATGATGAGTGCGCGCACTTGTGTAACGAACGAAGGACTTCGTGTGTGGAAAGCTTCACTGGCTGTTATTTTTCTGCTGACAGTGGGTTTGCATTCGTGTGATCATGAAGATCTGCTTGGTATGGGGGGGGGTGATCAGCAACACAGGACTGAAACGCCTACGGTGGCGGCTGCGCCAAGACCGAGTGGGCCGTAGAATCTGCTTATGATCTTTTTGGCCATGAATTGCCAAGAATGATTGCAAATCAAGAACGGTCACAAATATTGTGTGGTGGCGGAGTCAATTTTTAAACCGCTGCGGCGCAAAGTCGTAAAGGATTTCGGGGATTTTGGAGGCTTGGGGGAGTTTTTCATTAAAACCGGCTCGTAACCCCGCATTCAATGCGGGGTCTGGATATCATCAGTTGCATTGATTTTTTAAAAAAGACCCCGTGTCAAGCACGGGGTTACGAGTGTGGGGCAGGTTAATTGATATTGTGGCAGTTTCAAAGTTCAATTTTTTAAACGCAGAGGGCGCAGAGGGCACAGAGAAAAGGATGATTTTAACTTAAAAATCAATGATTTATCCTGTTGTAAGGTTGTTTTTTCTGAACGCTGCGCGTTCTGTTTTTATAGGTTTTTGAGTCTCCAAAGGGACATTTTAAAATTCGTGTTTATTCACTTTTATTCGTGAAAATTTGTGGCTAAAAAATCTTTAAATCCTCTGCGCCTTGGCGGCTTTGCGGTTTTTGAGCTGAGACCCCGTGTCAAGCACGGGGTTACGAGTGTGGGCGGGGTTAAATAACCGGTTGAAGTTAAAAAGAAAAATCAGCTTCTAATTTTTTGCTTCTCTCTTTCCGCTTGCGAAATTTGCTCCGCTCTTTTTCACCTGCCCCTTTCAGGGGGAGATTTTTTCTTGGAATATTTTCTCTGTCCCTCTGTTTATCTCTGTAGTTTTTTTACAAGTCGATCATAAACACAGAAACCCATTCGTGTTTATTCGTGAGAATTCGCAGCTTTGCGGTTTTTCGAACGTAAGACCCCGTGTCAGGCACGGGGTTACGAGTGTGGGCGGGGTTGTGAAAGTGGAGTCGGGGGGTGGACCAATCTATAGCCATGCCCATAAATATTCGCTGATCCCCAGATATTCCGTCATCCCCGCGGAGGCGGGGATCTGTTATTTTTTGCGGCCAAGTGCCGTCATTATCCGGATCCCCGAACAGCGGTCGGCTTTGCCGTCCTTGTCGGGGATGACGGTCGGGGATGACGCTAGGGGATAACGCTAGGGGATAACGCCGAGGGATAAAGGGGATAACTCTCTTTTAAATATTCATTTTATCGCATTTTGTTGCGGTTAACCTGCGTCCGATTTGGCGCGAAATGCTTTGGCTGCGAAACCGATATGCATCGAAAATGACGCGAGCATGACGCGGGTCATGCGGAAATCATCTTTTGAAAAACTTCAAAAAAATACAGTAATAACTATTTAAAATCAAATAGTTAATAGATTTATTTCATTTTAAAACTTAACAAAAAGGAGTCTAATATGACTGATAACATGGAAATTCGTGACGCAGGCGGCAATTATGTGACGCTGCGCACCATTGTGCAAAACGGCGTGCATACGCCGCGGCTTTTTATCGAGCCGGCATTGCAGGATGCGGTCACCGGCGATGTGACCGCCAACGCGCAAACGGTAGTTATGAACGTGGAGCGTGTGAGCAATGTCGTGGCCCATGTGGTGGCCAGCGGATTGAGCGGACACACCGTGGCGTTTGAGGCATCAATCAATAGCACCGACGGCGCAAACGGCAATTGGTTCACGGTGCAGGGCGTGCGGTCGAACGCCAACACTATTGAAACCGGCATCACATCGGCGATATCCGCCACGCCCGCCTATTCGTGGGAGATTTCAGTGAACGGATATAAATGGTTCCGCGTGCGCGCCACGGCGCATACGGCGGGAACAGCGAGTTGGACCCTATCCCCCGCGCCATTTGCCACCGAACCCGTACCGGCCATTCAAAACGGTGCGCAAGTGGTTTTGAATTCCAGCACATCTGTCGGGGCAGCCAGCTTTAAAAATCAAATTGCGGCGGCGGGGAATAATGCGCAAAATTTAAAGAATAGTGCAACCAATGTGAATGATATCATCCTTTGCAATATGACAACAAATGATATGTATTTTAAACTTTATAATAAATCAACCGCGCCGGTGGTGGGAACGGATGTGCCGGTGCGTACCATCTATATGCCGCCGAAAAGCTCAATTTCCTATGGGCTCGGCACAGTGGGGATCCGGTTAACCAGTGGCATGGGATTTGCGTTAACCGATGGCCCGAATAACACCGATACGGCCACCGCCAATATTACGGCGGGCAGTGCATCTGTGCAAATATCATATACATAAATGTTGGGTCCGTGGATATGTGACCCCCACCTGGATATGTGACCCCCACCCTGCCTCCCCCTTTCAGGGGGAGGAGAGAGATGGGAGCCTCTCACTCAAAAAAAAAGGGGTAGCAAAAAGATGAGGGGCCACCCTTTCAGGGGCGGGCCCCTCCGGTTCTTTTTTTTGCCCCGGTTTTGGGGGCCTATTTTCAAAAATTTCTTGAAAAATATTTGCATAATCATAAAATTTTAAGATTTTTCCTATAGCTTGGAAGGGTAACAACAATTTTAACCAATTCAATATAGAGGAGAATGAAGATGGTTGAATTTAAAATCGGGGATAAAGATACTGCTATTCAGGTGAGTGGACAACAAGTCATCTTGCCTGCAGAGCTTGTGGGTAAACTTATTACGGCGGATGGTGGTGACGGTAATCTGACTAAATTAAGTAACATTCTTAACGGGAAGGAGGTTGTTAGTCAAACTGCGGAGTCGGGTAGTTTGTTTGGTAAAGATGTTGCTGTTATGGTGAATGGAATGGCGGTCATACTCCCTCAAAAATTGATTGATGCCATGGGTGGGGTTGAGGCGCTTACAACTTTGCAAGACGCATTAGATAAAGCAGGCGTTGGAGATAAACCCAGGTTGAGAGTAGGCGACCCTGGCATGTATCAACCGCTCCCGGCTCACGATAAAAAAGTGAAACTGCCCGAATATGAAGATTGCGGTCCAGGCCATGGGACCGAACCCCCTGATCCTGTAAGGAGGCAGCAACTAATGGAGGCTTTACGGAGCTTTAATAGCATGAATATTGCGGGAATGCAGCCTCCGCGAGCAGAGATTCAGCCGGCACTTCCCAGAAACACCGCCGGTCCGGAAATGTCGTAATTGGTTGGAAAGCCGGTGGAATAATCAAAGAAATGATAGAGCATTTTGCGATTAAGTGGAGGCCGGTTAATCATAACAAAATGCGACAAAACAAATAGATAGACCATTTTTTTGAGTCTACCTAAACCAAAAATGATCTAAAATGGGAGGGGCGTTATGGCCCCTCCGGTTCTTTTTTTGCCCCGGTTTTTGCCCAAGATTTTGTCGTGGCATGTGTGCGGGGGGTGGGTTAATTAGTTTTTTGGGGGTTCTTTGGATGCTTCGTCCAGTGCCGCGCGAATCTGAGCGGCTGCGTTTTTATTGGAAAATATAAGGTAATCCTTCACCTGATAGGATGGCACCGTGTAACGTTGTTGTTGCGCATCGCGCAGCATTCGCATAAAACGCCGCCCGGCATCGGGAGAGGCATTTAAGTCCACCTGATTCAACGTAACATCCGATGGGATTTTTCGGTGCATTAACTTAACCGGCCCCGCGAAACATTCGGCCGTGCCATAGGCCGTGACCATATGTGGGTCGCTCTGGCTATAGGCGGCGGGCAGCTTAACCACATATTCCGAATTCAGGTCCGATGCATTCGCC
>JAEUKN010000057.1:0-7500 GCA_016794305.1 Alphaproteobacteria bacterium
TGGTAATTATATTTTTCTCAATTTTTGCTTTGAAAATGCTTGATTTTGGCAAAAGTCTATATGTTTTGCGGCTTTGGACGCTATGTCCCTGCGCGGAAAATGCTCGCCTAATCCTTCGGGCGCCAGTTTTTAAGCAGGTGGAAAGGATTTTGACGAATAGGCGATTGAGTTTGGTTTTGACGGCGGTCAGGCAGTGGCGCGGTGGTAACGGCCGCATGGTTGGCCGTCTGTGTGCCGTCGTCCCCCGCCACGGGATAGGGGTTGAGGCCCAGCGATAAAAATTGTTGAACCAAATCGGCCAGATCAATTTGGCCGTTGCTCATGGGTTCGGGGTCGTCTTGTTCTTCCTTTATAAATTGCAGATCCTCACCCATATTTTGTATTCTGTCGCGCCGGGCCTTAAGATGTGTGTTGAGATTTGTGCCTATGGGGAAGTTTGTAGGAGATGTGAGGGCGGTGGCCGCGTCATAATCCGCGAACCATGCCGCAATCTCTTCGGCTACGGTTGTGGTCATCGGCGTGAGGGTACGGACACAGGTTTGAGTGAGGCAGGCATTGAGATTGCCCCGCACCTCCACCACATGGCCGCCCCGATGCGGGATCAGGTGAAGTTGCGCGTGCAGGGTTTGAACTTCCTCCACCCCAATACGCGCGGCAATCGCCGTTCGTTGCGCCGAAGCGGGAGAGAGAGTCACCCATTCGCCATTGGGTGGAATTTGATCGGCCTTGATCAGGTGGATCCATTCCCCCGTATCGCGATTTTCCCGCCGCGCGGTCAGTTGTATGACGTTTTGGGTGTTGCGCGGGGGATGAGGCATGGTCAGGCAGCCTTATTTTGGCGGGGGAGGGCGGGGAAACGAAACTCCGCGGTTGATAAAATTTGTTCCATCTCCGCACTCATCAACTCAAAACATTGTTGAGCGTAGGAGGCGAGAGCCATGGAGTTTGCGGCACCCGCCGCTTCATGCCCGAAATAAATATTGCGCGCAATCGCCGCCGCAAGATCATGCCGGGGCGAATCATGAGGTGGGGAGTTGGAGGGCGAAGTTGCCCCGCCCAATCCGGCTTCATAGGCTTTCGCGCGTCCGTGAAACGCCATCATATATTTCTTAATGCGGCGCGGCACGCCCAAATCACCCACGCCCATTTCCCGCAGGGCATAGTCCAAATTTTCAAACATCACATCGAAATAGGCCTGTGACATTTTCGAATAGTCCCGCGCAGATGCGCCCGTTTGGGGAGATTGTGCCCGAACCTGTAGCGCCTGAACCTGTAGAGCCTTTAGGAATAGCGCGCTATGGAGTGATAAGACCTCAAAACGTCCGTCAAAATCATCAGGAATGGCAAAGTGAGTGTAAAAATCGGGGCGGCGGGTTTGTGCCATCACCCCTTCAAACACCCTGCGGGCGCGCCGTTTCGCGCGGCGATAGGATGGGTTGATGAGGGTGAATAATCGTGAAATCATCTGAAAAACACCATCCCGATTTTGATCATGCGGCCTGATTGTCCTTAGGTTCTGTCGGGGTGTTTGTCGGGGGTTTGGCGGGCGCAATGCCATTGAGGAGTTGCGCAGTTTCCGCCGCATTGTCAATCGCCACCATGCCCACCGTGTGGTATCCGGCATCAACATGAAGCACTTCACCCGTCACGCCCGCGCCCAGATCGCTCAAAAGATACAGGCCCGAATTGCCCACATCTTCGATCGTGACGTTGCGCCGCAACGGTGAATTGAGTTCGTTCCATTTGAGGATATAGCGGAAATCGCCGATTCCCGAGGCCGCCAGAGTTTTAATCGGCCCCGCCGAAATGGCGTTCACCCGCACATTGCTGCCCCCCACATCGGTGGCAAGGTAACGGACGGATGCCTCTAACGCGGCCTTGGCCACGCCCATCACGTTATAATGCGGCATGACACGCTCCGCCCCGTAATAGGTGAGGGTGAGCAGGCTTCCGCCCTCCGTCATCAATTGCACCGCGCGTTGGCACACGGCGGTGAATGAAAACACGGAAATATCCATGGTTTTGAGGAAATTGGCGCGGCTTGTATCCAAATAAAGCCCATCCAATTCATTCTTATCCGAAAACGCAATGGCATGGACCACAAAATCAATGCGTCCCCATTGGGTTTTGAGCGTCTCAAAGACCTGATCCAAACTTGATTCGTCCGACACGTCGCACGATAAAATAATTTCGCACCCCAATTCTTCGGCCAAAGGGCGCACACGTTTTTCCAATGCTTCGCCCTGATAGGTGAAGGCGAGCTGCGCGCCCTGAGCATGGAGTGCCTTTGCAATGCCCCATGCGATAGAGCGGTCATTGGCCACGCCCATCACAAGCCCGCGTTTGCCCGCCATTAATCCGGTGTTGGGGGTACAGAGTGTCATCGAATGATCCTATTCTTTAGTCATTATTATATGAGTTATTGTTTCACGGGTCGTCATGGGCCGTATGGCGACCATCACAGAGTTTTATATCGAATTTATATCGAAAACCGAACCTATCCTACACATTTATCAAAAAAGGTCCAGTGTCTTATTTCACCCACACATAATTCATGTGAAAAATATTGATTTTTACAATTTTTTCATATATTATTAAAGATATAATAATTGAAAAATAAGGGTGTGAGCGTGGCTGAAAATAGAAAAAAAGAGTTACCGCCATTCATAGATGCCGCGCAGGCTGCGTGCTTAGATTGTAATGTGGATGGATTGCCTGCAAATTTTGATGCGACGACGTCTGGTTTTGACTTATTTAGCCAAGAATATGGATGGCTATTAGCTGTCAGGGCGGCGAATGGTGATGACGGCCTGGGATGGGGAGTATCTCAAGACGAAGAGGGCGCGAGAAAAAGTGGAGATGCTTACGCAGCTTGGCTTCAATATGATGAAGTACTTAAAGCTTTATTTGGTGATACAAGTGATAGTCTTGGAGATATTGAAAATAGATTAGCTGAAACATTTAAAGGTTATAATTTAGATGATGATGAGCCCTCATCTGGAGGGGGCGGTTTGGGCCGCGGGCGTGGCGGTGGATCGCGTGGCGGTAGGTCGAGCAGATATTATATTGACCCCAGTATTTTGCCTATCACGAGTGTTCCCATGGGCGAAAGGCAACAGCTTGTTGAGCAGGCTATTGCAGACGCCTCTAAGCTGACGGGTGTTGATCCGCGTTTAGCATATGGCATGTGGGGTATTGAGTCTTCTTTTGGAAAGGGGCGCTTGAGTCCTACGGGCTGCAAGGGAGATTGGCAATTCTGTAGAGATACGTTCGTTGGAACTATTAAAGCACACAAAAATGAGTTCCCCCCTGAATTTGCTGAGAAAGTCTCGCAAGTTTTGAACGGCCATATGGATTTGCGTGATGACCCACGCTTTTCTACCTTTGTTTCTATGTTCTATATCAAAGATCTAGCTAAAGGTTTAAATGTTGACATGAATGATCCTAAGCAGTGGCATAGAATTTACATGGGATACAATATTGGCCCGGGAGGAGCTCTTACTCTCTTAAGGTTGGCACAAAATGGTTCAGACGTAAATGCTATGCAGAAGCTGGGTTACGTAGCCCAAGTTAATCCCATGTTTTTCAAAAATGGGGCCACGCCCGGAATGGCGGTAGGAAATTATGATAGATATTTAATGCAACGGGTCGCGGATGGACAACGTTTATATCCCCGAGCTGCCGCATATGGAATAATTGATCGCTCGGGGAATGTTGTCCCGAGGGCTAATGCTGATACTGTTACAACTCCTGCTGCAGCTACTGCGCCAGCATCGACGCCACCGGTTGCGGTGCCTGCGGCGGCGAATGGGGCGGCGGCGGGGCAGCCTGCTCCAACTCCACCTACAGCAGCGGCAGAAAAGCCTGCCGATAAGCCGGCTGTTGCTGAGGTTACAAAAGCCGCTCAAGGCATCACTGCGGCACCTCCCGTTGGAAAGGTTGCCCCTCTTGGCACTGCGGCGGCGAATGGGGCGGCAAATAATCCTGAGCATAAGCCTCAAGAGCCTCAAGTTGCATAGAGTTTTTTATATTCCTTCAGCTTATGAACAAATTTGAAAGCCCCCGATCGGGGGCTTTTTTTATGGGCTCGGTCATATGGTTTCAATCATTTGATAAATTATCAGCAAAGATTGCCGTGGTGGCGAGGTTGGCCAGAATTTGCGTGATGTCTTTGGCGCCTTCGATAAAATCAAACGGCTTGGGATCGCGCGGGATAATGATTGTGGAGCCCGGGGTGATCATTACCGTGCGATATGACCATAAACTCTCACCAATCGGGGATGCGCTGCCGTCCGGGTAAATGATAAAGGCGCGGTCGGCGTCGGCATCATGGGTCAGCCCGCCTGCCTGATCAATATAATCTTGGGCTTTTTGGCCGCTCATAAATCGCAGGGCGGCGGGGGAGAGGACTTCGCCCGCCACGCGAATGGTGGATGGACGTTTGGGAATATAGATACGGTCGCCTTTTTCCAACAACATATCTTGGTCGGGATGGATTTTGAGCATCTCCGGGTCTGCCTGAACCGTGAGTCTCCCCAGTGCATGAGAGTTTTTTAAATCCGCAATTAAATCCCGAGCCAGGGCAATGTCCGAATCATTCGGCGCGGCTGATTTTTTCGAGGGCGGGGCGGAGAGCGCCGCGGATAATTTGAGTTCCATATCACGGGCAGTTGCGTGAAAACGTTGTTCTTCGCGCGCGCGTTCACTGGCGCGGGAGAAAACCGCCCCCATGGGGTAGGCGTCCCGGCTCAACCCGCCCGCACGTTCAATCAAAACACCCAGCGTATCCCCCGGCATAAGATCATAGGTGCCGGGGCTTTTGACTTCGCCCGCAATCACCACATGCAAATCACCCTGCGGTGCGGCGGTTTGATGAATGCGCAGTTGATCACCCGGATGCAGGCGCAGCGCGGCGGAGTTTTGGCCGAGCGCAATGACGCGGCGCGCGGCTTCGTCCCCTGTCTTTGTCGCGCGAGTGGTGAGTTCAATCCGGGCCGGATCTGCGTTTTTTGTTGGTCCCCCTGCCAGATCGATCACCGATTGAATGCTTGCGCCATCGGCGATTGCGTAGGCTCCCTCCCGCCCCACGGCTCCACGGACATAGACCAGATGATCAAGACAATATTGCCGCAAACTTTCCATGCGGTCGGGGGTGGGGGCAAAATCGGTGAGTGGAGAAGGGGCGTTTTGAGTGGTATCAAAAGATAATTGATTGAGCTCACGCGGTGCGGTGGTGATAAAATTCAGCAATTCATCGCGAGAGAACAGATAGATGCGGTCGCCCCCCTGAAGCTTTAAATTGCCGGATTTATTAATCACTCGTTCAGGGGAAAAGCTGAGGAGTTTGGGCGCGAGATGCTCTGCGTCCCATCGCTCAATCACGGCAAAGGCAGAGTAAATATGCGGACCCATCACGCGGCCATCCTTTAATAAATGGGCCAGATCGGGTGATTGCGCGAGGGTGAATAAACCGTTGCTGCGGCTTTCGCCCATCAATTCTATTGATCCTTCCGTACGTTCAGTGTCGCGGCCCACCCATAACACATCACCGTTGCTGAAAATCTTATCCTGAAGGGCGGTGACCGTCGTGCTGAACTCTGCGCCATTGCTTTGGGGGCTGCGGCGAATATAACGCAATTTGCCGGGGGCCACGGGGCCGCCTGAAAATAACAGCAAATCTTCAAGGGATAGGGATTGCGAGTCTTGAGCGGTGAGCGCAGACGCGGCGCGTCCGAATTTCGGCAAAATCTCATAAACGCCTGGGCGCTTGACGTCCCCCGCAATGGCCAATGTCGGGCCGATCGGGTCCACCTGAATCACATCGCCATCCTTTAACCCCATCGCCAAACTGTTCGATCCGTAAATCAACAGCCCATAAAGATCGACGGTCAATTGTGAATTTGCGCGCAGAATTTTTATGCGGCGCAAAGTTCCATCCTTATTGACGCCGCCGGCCTTGATCAAAGCCTCTTTCAGCGTGGCAAAAGAAGAAAGAAAAACAGGGCCGGGGAGGGATACTTGACCGCTCACCATCACCGAGATTTGCCGGGTTTTGCTGACGGATAAAAACACATCACTGTTATAATAATCCCCGATCATTTTTTTGATTTCGTCACTGACATCCTTGATCTTGCGCCCCTGCGCCTGAATGGGGGCGAGGTCCTCCACCACCAGCGTGCCATCGCGTTGTAGGGGAATGGTTTTTGAGAAATTAATCTGCCCGCGAATGAGCACATTTACTTCATCACCTGCGCCCAAAATATAATCATCGGCCATCGCTCCTTGGCTTTCGCCCTGGGCCTGGTTAGGCGCTGCCCTAAGCATATTTTGATCTTGCGGAGACGCAAACAAATCATAGCCGAATTGACGAAGCGGTGATTGAGTGCGCTGCGTATAATAGTGTTCTAAAGCGGAGGGTTGTGGGGCATATCTCTCATTGAACATGAGCGTGCGGCCTTGAGAGAAAGAGCCTGTGCCCTGATATGCCGAACTAGCACTTGGTCCGTTTGATGATAAGTTCCGGGCATTCATATTGGCTTGGGTGCCGGCCTGGGTGCCGACTTGCGCGCCACCCAGCAACTCCTCCATCTCCGCATCATCCATATGATCTTCTTTTAACAAGACGGGATTGAGCGCAATTTGATCAGGGGTCAAATATTCCCCAAGTGGCGAGTTAGAGCCGATTTCAGGAGGGGGTTGCTCTGGCAAGGCGGCAAAAGACTGTGCCGCTAAAGAGTGGGATGTGAAGGCAAAAAGCGCAGTGGCAAGAGCCAAATGACTACTCAGAAAACCAAGGAAATTGCGGCTAAACAGGCCGCTATTAAGTCTGCTATGAAGCCTGCTATTAAGGGTATGGCCGCGGGCAGAGGAGCGCAAGAATTTGCGTGTGGAACTATTCAACATGGTATCAAACTCAAAAAATACGATTCAAAAAATTAAAAGTTCCAATGAAAATTCTAAAAATCTCGATGGAGCAAAAAAATTTATACAGGAAATGTAAAATTTTAGGTAGAACAAATGGTGCGTTTTGCGATTTTTACCCCAAAAAGTGAAAAAAGATAGGCTTTTGAATCCGCAGATATCTGCGATTTTTTAATTTTTTTACTTTTTTTTTAAAAAAGATGTTTGACAAGCTGAAAGTCTGTATGTATAAAACCGCTCTCTCCGGTGCTCAGGGGTTTCGAAAAAGCGAAATAAATCAAGCACTAGGGACCCAAAAAAAATTGTAAAAAAATTGATTTTGGGGGTTGACGACGAAAAAGCAATACGCTATAGTCCGCAAACCTAATCAAAACGAGAAACAAACTTTGGATCTCGGTGAACAAATCGCCGTAAGGCAAATTTGTCTGGTTCTTAAACATCGTTAAAACAAAGCAAATAGAGAAGATACACAGACAGCAGGTCGTAATTATCGTTATGTTGTTATAAACCTGTCGTTTTGTGTAATCAACTCACGCAGTAATTATTCATGTAAATGAATAATGTTACGCAAGATGCAGG
>JAEUKN010000058.1 GCA_016794305.1 Alphaproteobacteria bacterium
CTCATGCGATGAATGAGCATCTCAAGGAAATCAGCCTTCATGTGAACGCGGGGGCGCATGCGGTTGTGATCATTGACGGCGCGGGGTGGCATAGGCCGGGAGAGCGGCTGATAGTGCCGAAAAACATCAGTTTACTGCAGCTTCCGCCCTATAGCCCGGAGCTCAACGCGCAGGAAAATATCTGGCAATATCTGCGACAAAATTATCTGGCCGGCAAGATTTTTGGCACGTTGGATGAGATCATTGAGGCTTGCTGCACCGCTTGGAACAACCTCATCGCGCAAACCGGACGCATTACTTCCATCGCCTCCAGAGACTGGCTCAATTGCAAAAATTCATAGGGCGGTTGGTATAAAATCCAGCGTTCGTGTCTATTTGCGCCACATTCAAAAATCCCCGGCCAAAGTAATGTCCTACTTCCAAACCAGCCAAACCTTCTACGCCGCTTAATAAATATCAACTAAATTATTGCGGTGTTAGTATATGAATTTTTCAAATTGCTGCGTACTCTTGCAGTCATCACATTCTTTTGACCGCTCTTCGGTCTGCTTTTTCTTAAACAGATGATGCAATCCTTGAATATCTTCGCATTTTTCTATCATGCCAACGCCCAGTCCGTAATCTGCACTCGTATAGCTACATGGCGATATACGTCCACGTTCATCAATAAATAGAAAATCAGTTCCTGGGCCGCAATCGACAATCGATATTTTCTCTTCATTAACGTAAGACTTTATCCGGTTGATATACGCTTGCGATCCAGAGAGCCTTACGCCCTTTTCCTGTAACTTGGATTTTAGACTGAAAAAAGTTTGTTCTATATCATCAAGGTCTTTTGCCGTTAATTTATTTTCTGGATAATATTCTGGGCGGTCGCGTCCGCCCAACTGGTTAAACGTGATAACATCAATGCCCCAATTAGCCAATTCATGGCATAACTCCGAAAAGAAGGGCATTGTTTTGTGTGTAAGCACAATATTCGCTTTCAGAACGAGTTTACTTTGTGCGGTCTCTCTCTCTTCATCCAGAAGCTGGGTATATTCCTTAAGCTTTGCATAGCCATTCTTCCAGCCGCGCAGCTCTTCGTAAACTGAACCTATCGCATCAATGCTCAGTGTCAACTCGCTATAATGGTCTAAAATATGTTTCCTTATTTTAGGTGAACCTAATGTTGTACCGTTTGTGGTTGAACTTACGAGCAAACCATTTGAGACGGCATGATGCGTTACCTGCTCTATATGAGGCCAAAGAAAAGGTTCTCCGCCAAGCCAGCTTATCAGTGTTCTTCGACCCGTCTGACGACTGTAAGCACCCAAAATCTCTGTAAATTTTAAAATCTGCGCCAGATCCGCATCCAGTCTTACCCCGCCAAGTTTTTTATCATACAAACAAAACGGGCAGGACAGATTACAACCTTCTGTCACCCTCCAGACAACCACAAAATCAGAATTTATCATAGACTAACCCCTTCTATATTTCTTACGAAGAAATGAGGTTCTTTTCGTTTAACAAATTCGTATAACTTGGCTGGCCGATGTCCGCTTTCATGCATCTTGCCAGTTTCCCTTACTAAATCGGCTGATAATATTCTGCGCCGGAACGATTTTGTTTCGACTTCATCTCCGATCAACACCTCATAGGTCTTTTGGAGCTCACCAAGCGTAAATGTTTCATCCATTAGGAATAGGGGCAAAGACGTATACAGTACTTTCTGGCGAAGTCGCTTATAACATTCCTTTAAAATATAGGCGTGATCAAACGCCAATTCCTGCCTTACGCTTCCGCCCTTATCGACCTTTGTCCATTCAATGCTTGTCGCCCCCTCGCCCACACGAAGCTGCACATTTTTTTCTGGAATCAAGGCAAAATAAACTGTGGTGATTGACCAATAGCGAGGATCACGGGTTTTGTTACCAATCGTCCCCCATTGTTCCAAATAGGGTGTTTTGACGCCCGTTTTTTCAAATAGTTTTCGTTTTGCTGTGTCTTCAAGAGATGCGTCAGCTTCTAAATCAATAAAGCCTCCAACCAAAGACCATTGCCCCTGATAAGGATGGTGTTCACGTTTTACCAAAAGAACGTTCAATTCTCCCGCAATGACCGTAAAAATGGCGGTATCCACAGATGCGTTCGGCCTCTCGAACGCATCTGGCTTATACAATTTCAGGAATTCCGTTTCACTTTGGGTCATTTATTAAACAACGATCTTTGCAATTTCGTTATCAACGCGCTGACGAATATCTGCAAGACTATATTCGATTAGAAGTTTGCCATTCTCATATACAGGCTTTAATAATCCTTCTTTCTCTTGCGCTTCAGTCTGTTGGTCATACAGTTTGTATGCACCATTCTCTTCTTCGACACGCAGTAAGCCCTTAGCAGATTTTTTAATACCCGAATCTGTTTTGGGATCTTTGAAGATATCGCGTCTTTGTCCCTTAACAACACCACTTGTTGCTTTCATAGCAAAACCGAAATTATCGCGCGTGACATACTGGTAGGTAAAAGATCCGATCCCCAGCACAACGTTATCGGACGAGAATCCTTTTTCTGCTAACCCTTTCATAATCTGTTGTGCGCGTTCGAGAGAAATCGAGTCGCCATAGATCAAACCTATATGGCTATCAAGTTTTTTGAAATTCTTCGCCGTCATCGTGCCGCCGAAAACATCCCATAGACATTCTATGGCACCTTTATGCTCAGGCGTTCCAATAGGTGCGTCTGGATCACCACAAATAATTTTCACGGGGTCTCCACTGTCCGGGCGGATGACCAGCTTGCCATTACGTTTCATGATGTTGTCCTTGAGGATGGAGACATACTCTGTCACGACCTTCCAAAAATCCCATGTATCAGAAACAATTGAAACGATACCAGATGGATAGACATCGCTTATGAGTCTTCGGAATGTTTCAAGTTCGCCATCCTGCATACCCATGCACATAACGGAATGCTCTGTTGCGGGGACGGAAAACCCGACTGGTTCCTTTTCCGCATTGGCACCGTAATATTCTTCAAGAAAATCCAGTGCAGGAACTGTGTCCGTCCCCCAAAACGAGGTTAAGTGTGCGGCACCACTCATGAATGCGTCCTGCATGCCAGAGAGACCGCGATAAGAAAAGTCATGAGCCTGAAAGCGCACAAAATCCATATCACCACCAGTTTTCAGTGCAGATTGTGTTAAGAAGCGGCGATATTCAAATGCGGTTGTTGCAGAAGTTACAGGCTTCCAGAGATAGCAAGAGATAACAGACTCCAGATAGTTGGTAAGCCAGAAAAAATCTGGGTGCGTATTCACAATTGTTAAGACCGGTACGCCAATCGGCACGCGACTGCCTTCCGGCAACGCCTTAATACGGATTGGAAGATATCCTAGATCATGTAGAGCTTCGATATGCTCAACCGAAATCGCATCTTTACCAAGGGATGTATCCATCCGCCGCTTATAGGCAGCAACAACGCTCGCCTTATCTTTTTTGAAAAATTGCTGATCCCATGCCTCTTGCAAAAAATGCTTGATAAAATATTGCAGACCAAAGAAAACGATTTTTCCATCAAATCCATCCGCAACCTTGGCGTTCTTTGCACTTCGCGGCGTAAAATTTGCGTAAACTTCCGTGGTTCCGACAGGGTACTGGCTGCGGTGATCAGCTTTGTAGAAATCAATAGCGGTCAGTGGATTAATTTTCATTATATATCCTCCAATATTGTTAAAAAGTTAGGGTTTTCATTGTTAATAAAACAATTGCGGCAAAAGACATGAGTGAAACCTTCCCGCAACGGCCCAAGGCCTCTGGAAAAGATCCCATGTGTGACATAAAGATATAAATCATTTGCTCCAGCTGCCTTCAGCTTCTTGGCAAGCTCAATGAAGGTACTACCTCCATCACATATGTCATCCGGGACAAGTATGTTTTTACCTTCAATCCCATCCGGAATGAGCGTCTCCGTAATTTTTCCGTTTGTAACGTCACGCACTTTGGTTGCGAACAATGCCTTCACTGGAATATTTTGGGAGTTGAGCGCTGCGGCTATAGCCTCGGTTTTCAGAGCAGCACCTTTATCAGGGGCTAACAGAATGAAATTTTTTTCTTTCAAAAGCGATAATATTATAGGGCTTCGGGAAAGAATATCTGCTTGGGCCAATACACGAACATTCTTTATCAAGTCTGCTGTTACACTTGAATGCGGATCTTCAATCGTGACACTCTCGCAGGACAAATTATTGATAAGTTGCGCCATCACTTCTACGCTCATGGCCTCCCCCACATTACAAACCCGATCCTGACGTGCGTAAGGAAAGTACGGGATATGGAGATCGATTTTTGCCGCTGGATTGATACGCCTTATGGCGTCAACGGTGAGCAGTAAACGCATAATTTCATCTGCTGTGTTTAAAAAAGCGCAAACCTCAACTCTATCGTCAATTGGCATCCCCGCTATAGATATCTGAGATTCTCCCCCGCTGAAGTTAAATGCCTTAATTATCTTTTTGTTCACTAAAATAGTCATTTTTTATCTTTCCGCACATTATTGTCCCTGTGCCACTATTTAATTATGGCACAGAGACAATAATAAAGCAACATCTTTTTTAGAAAAAATATTTAGGCTGACCTGCTCCCCGAAAAATAGTCCAAAAGTTGGTAGAGTCTGCTAGACATAAGCATCCCTGATGGGAAGAAATCCCCGGCAAATCTGTGAGGCGCAGATCAAACAGCCGAGCAGGAACGTTTGAGTGATCCAACATCACCAATCCGTTTGGTTTTTGCATGTCTGAGGCAATTTTCGCCAGAAAACTGTTGGATGATACACCGATGGAACAATGAATGGCCGGGCCGATTGCGTGATGAAGCGCGGATTTTAATTGCGCGGCCAATTGGATAATTTTTTCACGCGAATGGAATCTTGCGGGCAATTTACTGGAAAATTCATCAATCGAGCAAATTTTGAAGATGGGAACATGTTTGGCGGCCTCTTCAATGATGCGGTGATGGTAACGAACATACACATCGTGCCGCGCCGGAACACAAATAAGCTGCGGGCAAAGCCGCTTGGCATCCATGATTTTGGTCCCGGTTTTAATGCCGAATTTTTTGGCTTCGTAAGAGGCCGCAATCGCACAAGTATACTCACTCGGCGATGGTGTCACAATAATCGGTTTTCCGCGCAACGCCGGGTGATCTTGTTGCTCAACCGAGGCAAAATAGCTGTTCAAATCCAAAAATAACCATTGATAAAAATTCGATGGTGGTTGCAATGATCCCATGTTTTTCACTTATTTTTCACTATTTATTCCCAAATAATGTTTATAATACATGCAATATAAGAATAAATAAAGAACAAATGATGCAGCCGTGATATGGTTTGTACTCAGCGCGCCGGGTCCTGCATATGACCGTTTTTGATCGTGTGCATGGTGTTTTCTTGGGGATTCTCTCCCATGTTGTCTGAAGGGTCGGTTTGAGTAGAATTTGCAGAGTCTTGGCCCGACTTGGACTCATCTTGCTTGTCATTGGATAAGGCTGGCGATAAAATTTCCAACTGCCCCAACGTTTCCAGATCTATCATCGCTCCGTTATAATTCCGCACCCATCCACGGATGCGCACCGTTTGACCGCGCAGGGATTGCGGATTAATGCGATTTTTCATCATCTCTCGCCGCAACTCATTCGAGATACTTACCGTGAAATCATCCTTCCAATTTTTGCCAAAATTAAGAAAAACCATATCCTTGGTCATGCCGACATTTTGAATTTGGCCAGAGATGATTTGCCACGAGTTAAGATGCTGCGCGGCCTGCTCAGCGGTTAAAATTTGCCACGAAGGCGGTGCATCGCGCCACAGGCCGATTTTGGCCGCACGCGCTTGGGCCTCAATCTTCAAAAGCTCCGTAACCGTTTCGGGGTTGGAGATGTTGGGGGCGACCAGGGCTAGACCTTCGCTCACCAATTGCCCTGAAATCCATATATTTTGCGGGCCACAGACCAATTCAACCAGCGATTCACCCAAATAATTCATGCGCCCAAAATCGGATTTGCGCGTGAGGTAAAGCGTACATTTTTGCCCCAGAACCAATTCCTGCACCCTTTTTTGGGCTTTTTCCTCAATATCGGGGAAATTTTCGGGGATGGAAAGCACCGGAAATTTGTAAATTTTCTGATCTTGGCCCAGCAATTTCGTGCCCTCAATCACCGCAGCGTATTTCATCGACAGCGGGGAGCGCATGAGGCCGTTAAGATCAGATTGTACGGGCTTGTCATTCTCCGCCCGCGCTGTTGGTGATGCAAAAAATATACTGCACAAAATGCTGCACAGAAGAATGCACAAATTCAGGAAATAAAAACGGCGCAAAATCATGGATCATGTATAGCACGCCACCATTCATCCGCCCTAGCGAAAAAAAAGCGAAAAAAAGCGAAAAAATCCCCCTAAAAAACACCCCGAAAAAATCCGCAAGATTTTTAAGATTTCATGATAAGATGAAATTGGACACTCAATTGCTCAACCTCTATTAAACAATTTTATGGCGTCAAACAGCTCCCCGAACAGCTCTCCGAATAGTTCTCCCTTGGCAGGGATGACCGGAAAATCAGCCCTGCGCAGCATCTTGCGCGGGGATTTTGCGCTGGCTGCCGGTATCATCATCATTTTGATGTTTATGTTGGTGCCGATGCCGCCGGCCTTGGTTGATGTCGGATTGTCGATTTCCATCACTTTTTCGGTGATGATTTTGATGATTACGCTTTTTATCCGCAAGCCTTTGGAATTTTCAACTTTTCCCACTATTTTGTTGATTTCGACTGCGCTGCGTCTGGGGCTTAATCTGGCCTCTACCCGGCTTATTCTCTCAAACGGTGATCAGGGGCATGAGGCCGCGGGCAAGATTATTGAGGCCTTTGGCGTATTTATGATTCAGGGCAATTATGTGGTGGGCGCGATTGTCTTTGCGATTTTGATCATTGTTAATTTTATTGTGATTACCAAGGGGTCGGGCCGTATTGCCGAAGTCGCGGCGCGTTTTTCATTGGACGCGATGCCGGGAAAGCAAATGGCGATTGACTCTGACATGTCCGCCGGGTTGATCACCGAAGATGAAGCCAAGAAAAAACGCGCGGAATTGCAACAGGAAAGCAGTTTTTTTGGGGCCATGGACGGGGCCGCCAAATTCGTGCGGGGGGACGCCATCGCCGGGCTTTTGGTCACGTTTATCAATCTGATTGGCGGCATTATTATCGGCACCGCCGCGAAGGGGTTGAGTCTGGCGGAGGCCGCGAATTATTATTCTTTGCTGACTATCGGTGACGGGCTTGTGTCGCAAATTCCTGCCCTTATTGTCTCGGTGGCTGCCGGTTTATTGGTCTCCAAAGCCGGGATTGAAAGTTCGGCGGATGAAGCCTTGCTTGATCAATTCAGCCGCTATCCGCGTGCCACGGCCATGTCATCTGCGCTGATCATTGCGATTGGTTTAATGCCAGGCATGCCGATCCTGCCGTTTTTGGTGCTGGGCGGGGTTGCGGGCGTGATTTCATTCTTTTCATTCAAGCGCAACGCGGTGGAGGCCGAACGCAAGCAGGCAGAAGTCCGCGCGCAAACTCAGGCCGCAAAACCGGCTGAGGACCCCATCTCAAAATCCCTCGCCATGGATACGATTCGGCTGGAATTGGGCTATGCGCTTTTGCCGTTGGTGCATGGGAGCGAAAATTCCGTCAAACTTCCTGACCAAATTAAGGGCCTGCGCCGCCAATTGGCCGAAGAAATGGGCTATATCCTGCCCAGTGTGCGGATTCAGGATAATTTGCAACTCCCTGCCGGCAGTTATGTTGTGCGCATCAAGGAAATTGAGTCAGGACGCGGCGAGGTCCGCCCCGGTATGTTGCTGTGCATGGACCCAACGGGGGAGCCGATCAGCCTGCCGGGTGAAAATACGGTGGAGCCGACCTTCGGCCTTCCTGCCATGTGGGTGGACCAGCGATACCGCGAAGAGGCGCATTTTAAAGGCTATACGGTGGTTGATGCCGCAACCGTGGTCACCACTCACCTAACCGAAATTATTAAGGATAATATGGCTGATTTATTGTCCTATACTGAAACGCAGCGTCTGTTGGATGAGTTGCCGAAGGACTATCAGAAATTGGTCGGCGATGTCATTCCGTCCCAAATCTCCACGGGTGGGTTGCAGCGCGTATTGCAAAATCTGGTGAATGAGCGTGTCTCGATCCGCGATCTCACCACGATTTTGGAAGGGATTGCCGAAGCCACGACCTATACCAAAAATGTCATGCTGATCACCGAACATGTGCGCTCGCGCCTTGCCCGCCAGATTTGTGAGCAAAATTTGAATGGTCAGGGCTTTGTGCCGCTCGTGACCCTGACGCCGAAATGGGAGCAAGCCTTTGCCGAATCGCTGATTGGCGAGCGGGAGGAACGCCAGCTCGCCATGGCGCCGTCCTCGTTACAGGAATTTATTCTGGCGGTGCGGAGCAGTTTTGATAAATTTGCCCAAACGGGCGAGTCGCCGGTGCTGTTGACCTCGCCCATGATCCGGCCCTATGTGCGATCGGTGATTGAGCGTTTCCGCCCGCAAACCTCGGTCATGTC
>JAEUKN010000059.1 GCA_016794305.1 Alphaproteobacteria bacterium
TATACACATCGCATTTCAAATTGAGTCGACAGTTAGAGTAATGATTGCGCTTGGGCTGAAGAATTTGGCCACCTTGCTGGGTGCTGGTTTCTGTTTTGCTGTAATAATTCAAAGTTTCCAGAAATTGCGCCGTCAGAGAGTGAATGGAAAAATAAATATTTTCCTGTGTTTCATATTGATTGAGATTAATCAGAATAAAAGCCAGACATTCGGCATTTTTTTTCAAATTTAAAAATGATTTGCGAAATCCCACAACCATGCCCAGAAAGACCGACTGATCATACCCCGGAGATTTGAATTTCAAGAGCGATGCAGCCTCACGATAGGCCGGGTGATCCGCAATTTTCGGCAAAAACCGAGTGATGCGGTCCGCTTTTTGGCCCTGTTTATAAAGGATATAATGAAGCTTAGTATTGGGGAAAATACGATGAATATCTTCCGCATATTGGTCGCAAAATTTCTGAGTTTTCTCAAATGATGGATCGGCCATGCTCACCCAATAGTTATTTTCAATTTTTATGACTTGCCCTCATCCTATCAGTAAAAAGTTAATATAATATGATAATGACCTGCCCCCCGAAAAATCGTCCAAAAGTCGACTGAGTCTTGACGCTCGCGCAGCCACCTTCTTGCTTAACCCAAACTTTAACCCTATAACCTATGAAAGACTCTACTCAAATCTGGACTAAAGTTTGGGCGCAGGTCAGTATTACTTCATTTGTTCGAAACCGCAATGGAATATTATCGGTAAATCGCGCGTTTTTCTTGCGATATTGCATTCTTGTTGAATGCAAGCGACCCTTTCAGGTGATTTGCTTAATGGAGAAAACATGATCGAACAGACGCCGCCGGATATCATGACAACAGAAGAACGCCTCAGCGAAATTGCCAGCTTGCTGGCGAGGGCATGTGAGAGATTGAGAGAAAGGGCAAAGCTAAAAGGCTACACACGGCTGACTCCGTACATTTCAGGCTTGCATGCAGAAAGGAAATGTAACCACTATCTTCGATAATGGGTCTATTCTTGCCACTCTGGGCGCATAAGCCTTTTTAGGCGTTCAAAGCCGGAATTCATACCGTCCAGAATAACTCGAATCCCGACATCGCTAATTTCTATGCTTTCTCCCTGTACAGACTGTAAATTAGTCCTGCTAGCTGCCGCTTCTAACAGGCGGCGAGCATTTTCTTCTGCTGTCTTTCTTTCCATTTCATAAGATTGAATAAAGGCTTTGTAATCAGCGCTCCCCTTTTCAAAAGGGCTGCTTTCTCTTGAATGTTGCTCAAGCTTTTTAGAAATATCTTCTAGCTCTGGCGTATGTATAACCTTCTGTTGTTCATACGACTGGAGAGCACTTTTCCACAATTCACTTTGGTAAACTTGGGAAATTTTTGCATTTTCTAAAAGCCATAGAAAAACAGGATTCCATTGGCCCTTCGCATCCATTTGAACATCATTCCAAAATGTTTCATGCATATCTTTTGTAATTTTTCCACCAACTGACATGACTTGGCGCAATATCAGGCGTTGACTGTCAGTGAAAGCAGGAGATGATTGATCAGATTTATCTATTTTTGCTTGTGATGATTCAGAATCACCACGAATAAATTGATTTTCTTCAGCTTTATATAAATCTGCGCTTATTTGGTCCTGATATGCAGATTTGACTTTTTCTACCTTGATCCTGATTTGCTGCATCAAACCATAATAATATTTTTCGCATTCGATATCTTCATCAGACTGCGCTGGAGACACTGAGTTCAGTGCAGTTGGAATTTGCAATCTGTTTCCTAATCTGCTTTGCATCCGCCCCGGAGAGAACCTATCTATTGATTTAAGATTTCCACATTGATGTTGAATTTTGCTTGTCTTGATTATTTCATCTTTTAAAGCAGACACATATTGATTGGCATATTTCTGAGTTTTCTCTTCTAAAAGAGAGCAGATTTTAACTTCGTCTTGTGGATGAGTTGTGCCATATGCATTTTGCCCTGCAGTAAAAAGTGAAATTTGAGCATCTGTGAAACCTATGCCGCCAAACTGCAAAAAGTTATTCTTGGATATATATTCGCGAAGAAATTTTATGCTTTCCGTACCATTTTCCTGACATTTGGATAGATAGCCATAGGTTACTGGAAGCATCCAGAGTGGGCGATCCCGGAAGACTTCATCTATTTTTCGAATATTGCGCTTTCCAAAAAAATTCTTTTTAAGAAGTTCAAGAAACGCAAGTCTATGTTCATTAACGTCCAAAGACTGATGGCTAAAAGTTCTGTGATCGGAAACGTCCCCTACAAGGGTTTTGCTACCACCATGCTTAATCCATATATCGTTAAATTGGTCAACCGTTAAGAAATCTGTTGCATCTGCTTTGGGAAGAAATTCTTCGCAAGTGTGGCCGTTCATCCATTTAGGCTGACGTGCGGCGCCCCACCATCCATCTTTTTGAGAGTCATATCTGGTTAAGCAGTAATCAAGTAGATTTTCGACATCCTGCATTCCTTGGTAATCGTAGGTTTGAGAGCGGGCCTGTGGAAGCATGAAAAAGAAGCATAGCGTGCAAAGCAGGATGCTCAGCATTGTCGTTTTAATTTTATTGCTCTTAATCATCTCTGCGCCTTTATCTAGTGGCTGTGACCTGCTCCCGAACTTTAGTCCAGATTTAAGTAGAGTCTTTCATAGGTTATAGGATTAAATTGGGTCTTAAGCAAGATGATGGTTGCGCGAGTGTCAAGACTCTACCAACTTTTGGACAATTTCTCGCGAAGCAGGTTAGTTTTTAGAAATTGTGGGAAGAAAAACTGGAGCGGGTGAAGGGATTCGAACCCTCGACATTTACCTTGGCAAGGTAACGCTCTACCCCTGAGCTACACCCGCTTCTTCGTGTGATCAAAAAGGATAGGCGTGACTTATACTTTGAAAGTGAAATTAAATCAAGAGGGCAAAATAAAATTTTTATAAATCTTGTGCTGCAAGGAACAAAATTCCATAATGATAGTTAATTTAATGGACAGCAGCCCGAAATCTATGGCATAAAGGGGGGAGAATCATGTATTTTAATGATAAACCGATAATGGGAATGCGGATGGGGGAGTTTATGAGGCCTGAAGTCAAGAAAGCGGTATTCCCTGCGGCCGGGCTGGCCACGCGTTTGCTGCCCGCGACCAAAGCTATGCCCAAAGAAATGCTGACGATTGTTGATCGTCCGCTCATTCAGCTCGCGGTTGAGGAAGCGGTTGAGGCCGGGATTGAGGAATTTATTTTCGTGATTTCACGCGATAAAGACTCCCTGATACGCCATTTTACGGCCCCGGAAACCCTGTTGGATGCACTACATCGCCGCGGTAAATTTGATCAGATCGAAAAAATCCATGCTTCAACTTTGCCCGCACACTCGGTCAAGGTGGTCTATCAGGATGACCCGAAGGGACTGGGTGATGCAGTGCTATGTGCGCGTGAATTGGTGGGAAATGAGCCATTTGCCGTGATTTTGCCCGACGACACGGTCAGAAATGACCAAAAATGTTTAAGCCAGATGATGGAATGCTATCAAAAAACCGGTGGCAACGTGATTGCGACCTGTGAAATTCCCTTGGACCAATCCTCCAAATACGGCATTCTGGATTTTAAAGCCCATGAAGGGCGGATTTACAACATCCGCAAGCTGGTGGAAAAGCCGGAGCCGGAGCTGGCCCCATCCAATATGGCGATTTTTGGCCGTTACATCCTGCAACCCGCCATTTTTGAGTTCTTAGCCACTCAGCAACGCGGCGCAGGCGGAGAAATTCAATTGACGGATGCGATGGCGCGCATGATTGAGTCCCAAGAATTTTACGGCTTTGAATTTAAAGGCGAGCGATTGGATTGCGGCAATGATATGGGGTTTGTAAAGGCCCAGATAGCTTTTGCCATGGAAAACCCGCTCTTAGCACCGGAAATTGCCGATTATATGACGGAAAAATTGCGTGAGTATCATCAACTTAATGCAAAACCGCCAGCCGAAAGCGGGGATCAGCCCCAGATTGAAACATCTCCAAGCATGATCCCGTCTCATCGCCCCATTAAGGTGGCCTAAGAATATTGGCTATCTGCCATTCAATCATTTCTTCGGTATCCTTCAAAATTTTCTTGCTTTTTTAAATAAGACGGGATACAGCAAAGAACAGAAAGATTTTACAAAATTAAAATCATATACCATAGCGTTGACTAAGAAATAATTGTAATTTTTAGTCAGTGCTATTACGGTAATTTATAGCTTTGTTTAATGTTTCAATTGAGCAATAAAATAATCATTTTCTTTCGTATTAACTATATTTAAGATGGTGTTAGCGATAATGCGCTCTAAAGAAATTTTTAATGCAGCTGTTGATCCCCTGAGGATTATGACCACATTCAGTTTAATAGGTGATGCATTCTATACTGCCTCTGGTGCAGCGCATGATAATCCCATCAGGGCTATCGCTGCACTTGTAGGCACTATGGGTGGATTAATTGGCCTTAAGGGCCAAGGTAAAACAGTTGCTGGGATAGAAACCGGGAAAATTGTGATGAATGTACACCGTTTATGCGGTCTTGCCTATATGCTTTCAGGTTCAAATGTTTTTGGCTTTGAGGCGAGCCAGCGTTTAACTGAAATATTGACGGGCTCTTGCGTGGTCCTAGCTACCACAGCAAACCTACGCCATTCTCCTAAGTTGGGAGGGGTATTCTTCATGGCTTCCACAGCAACGACAGCCGCTCAGTTTGTTGAAACCGCTCTTCGAACGGGAGAGAGCACAGACTGGTATATGTTAGGCGCGTTCGCATCATTTCTTGTAGCAAACATATCAAGTTTTTATGTCAAGAGAAATGAGCCTCATATGGCCCCTGCCTTACAAACATAGCAGTTTGTATAACAGGAAATTACGCAGCGCGGGCAAAGTTTGAGGATTCTAA
Source organism: Alphaproteobacteria bacterium (assembly GCA_016794305.1). Lineage (GTDB taxonomy): Bacteria > Pseudomonadota > Alphaproteobacteria > Micavibrionales > Micavibrionaceae > UBA1573. The sequence goes on from JAEUKN010000059.1 coordinate 4,934, forward strand.
ATACTCAACTTCACGATAAAGATTAGTGAGCACAAAATCATTGCCCAATACGTACGAAAAAGCTGCCGTAGGGGCGGCAGCATTGTCAAGATAGTTGAGATTTACATCAAGATTGCGGGCCTGAATCCGGACCGGCTTTTTATTAATAAAATCAATGCGCATACCGCAACATTCCAACCGCTTGACCAGATCCTCACCCTTGATTTTAAAGCTCGCGTGACCGTGATACAGCGCGATATTCACCAAGGATTCTAAAATAGTTTGAGGATTGGTCGCAATTGTTGGCATAGCACACTCCGTTTTTATAGAATTTATAAATTAAAATCGATTCTGAACCCTCTGCAAAAAGCCATCTTGCGGTGATTTCACGCATCGCTGTGATACTTGGAGCACAGGTACATTTAAGCACGCTCATGCAGCTGCGTTGCCCGCTCCTAGTATCTCATCGTATCTCGCCCGCACTATGAATTTTTGCAGAGAGTTCTATATAAAAATTTGTTCACTCACAACGGGCGCACTTATAAAATAATTTGGCAACGCGGGTCGCCCCGCTGCAAATTTACCCTATTCAGGCTGCCTTTTGCGACAACTTGGATTTATCAGTTTTATTAGTTGATAAATTACCACGTAATGGGGGTGTTTGTCCAACATTTCTTTTATCTAAATAATCATGCATGTGGTCAACCATGTTGTCCATATGATCACTGAAAAAATGATTGGCACCATCAATCACGCGGTAATCCACGTGAATGCCGCGTTGGGTATTGAGCCGCTCCACCACTTTTTCCACGGTGGGTTCGGGGACAATATTGTCTTTATTGCCGTGAATCACCAATCCCGATTGCGGGCAGGGGGCCAGAAAACTGAAATCAATTTCATTGGCGGGGGGGGACACGGACACGAATCCTTTAATCTCTGGCCGGCGCATCAAGAGCTGCATCCCAATCCAAGCCCCAAAGGCAAATCCACCGACCCACACATAAGGTGCAGTGAGGTTCATGGATTGCATCCAATCAAGCACAGCGGCCGCATCCGAGAGTTCACCTTCGCCTTTATCATATAGGCCCTGACTCTCCCCCACGCCGCGAAAATTGAAGCGAATCACGGAAAATCCGCGCTCCTTAAACACATTGAACATGGTAAAGGGAATGCGGTGATTCATGGTGCCGCCGCGTTCGGGCGCAGGGTGCAAAATGAGCGCCAAGGGCGCATCTTTTTCGCGAGAGTGATGATAACGTGCTTCGATACGACCGGCAGGACCGTTGATGATAATGGCTGGCATTTTTTTCCGTTTAGTATGAATTTTTAAAATTTATTTCTTCAGGACCCTTCATTTATAGACTATTTTTTTGCCCAGAGTCTAACTTTTTATATAAGTGATTGATATGGCTGTGGATATCATCATCAACATTTCTGGGGCAAAGGCTAAATCATTGCGCCCAAGGCCTTGCCGCCCAAGATATGAACATGATAATGCGGAACTTCTTGGCCGCCATGAAGGCCGCAATTGCTGATCACGCGAAACCCTGCGGACTCTAAATTCTCTTGGGCAATAATTTTGGAAACCGCACGCGCGAACCCCGCAATTTCTTCGCTACCGGCACGCGCGCCGAAATCATAAACATCGCGATAGGCTCCTTTGGGAATGACCAAAATATGCACGGGGGCTTTGGGTGCGATATCGGGGAACGCCAGCGCATAGTCATCTTCATAGATTTTTTTCGCCGGAATTTCTCCGCGCAATATCCGCGCAAAAATATTTTGTGAATCGTAAGTTGTATCTGTCATATCTGGCTTCCTATTTAAGATTTGATCAAATATTGGCGCGCCGTTTGCTCTAACCCCAGCAAGCCGATCGCGTCATGTTTGATCATATAGACGGGAATGGATTTTGCAAGCTCGCTCATCCGGCCTTTGGTCTGGAATTCCTCAACAAATCGCGATTGATAAAAATATTCACCGAGCTTAGTCGGAATACCACCGGCAATATAGATACCACCGCGAGCATTAAGCGTAAGTGCCAAATTCCCCGCAACGCGCCCCAAAAATGCCAGCATCAAATCAAGTGATTCGCGACATACGACACATGAATTCTCCATCGCGCGTTTTGAAATTTCGGGGGCTTCCAGATCAGGCAAATCAAACTTATGATCCAAAACGCGAATGGCACTATAGAGATTTTCCAAGCCCTTCCCGGAACACACACGTTCAGCGGAAATATGGTGATATTTGGCCTTCATGCGGTGAAAGATGTCAAATTCGCGCTCGCTGGTCGCGGGCATGGTCACATGCCCCCCCTCACCGGGATTGGCGATATATTTGTCCACCCCATCCCAAAATAATGATGCCACACCAAGGCCGGTGCCGGGGCCAAGAACACCCATAGGGTAATGGACTTCGCTTTCACCACCGGCGATTTTGCGAATCAAAGTTTGTGAGAGTCCGGGAACCGCCAGTGCCACGGCCTTAAAATCATTCATAACATCAAAGATTTTCAGCCCCAAATCAACCTGTGATTTGGAAATGCGGAATGTCCACGGGCTCCCCGTAAAATTGACCAAATCGCCGTGAACCGGTCCGGCCACGGCAAAGATCCCGACTTCGGGGCGTTGTTTAAGGCCGATTTTGGCCAAATAAGCCTCGGCGGCCTCCACCGGTCCGGCATAATCCTTACAGGCTAGGTATTCTAGGTTATGCACCCCATCGAGGTCCACAATCCCAAACCGAGCATTCGTTCCGCCAATATCGGCGATGATGGCTTTTTGCGTCATTTTATTCAAACCTCTTTTTCTCAACAATTTTTGGCTCCGGCTGACCGTCCAAAATGGTTTAACAAATTATTTTGTCGCATCTTGCAACAATGAACCGGTGCCCATTTGATCGCAAAACGCGTTAGATTCCGCAGACTATCTCAAATCCATCACCTGATCCAGAATTTTAAATAAAGCAATGCAGCATAAATTCCCACTTGATTTTATAATAAATTTTTTGCATAGAGTTTTTTTAACCCTAATTTATGAATATTTATGGTA
>JAEUKN010000005.1 GCA_016794305.1 Alphaproteobacteria bacterium
GGTGAATAGAACCGCTCTCGTGCTCGGAATTGATCCGCACTCAAAAGTGTATCCGTTCGAAGGATTGGATCAACAGCAATCTATATTGCAAATGCGGGATACGGCATTGTTTGATGAATATTCTAAGCCAGAATTCGGCCCCATTAAGCAAATTATTCAGGATAAGGGGCATCTTGATACTGAGATAAACGGCATTCGCATTCAAATTGCCGGCACCTATAAAATGGGCATCACATTCTCGGCGGATGGAAATATCATCACCAACGATATTACTTTTTTCAAATTATTTCCGAATAAGACCCAAGATGGCGTGGATGTCGGAATTATCACGCTTAATGACGGGGTGGACCCAAAAATTGTGCAGGAAAAATTTAAAAAAATCCTGCCCCCCGATGTTCAACTGTTCACCAAGGATGAGTATATCGCAGATGAAAGAGCCTATTGGAATGATCTCACTCCAATAGGGTTTATTTTTAATTTCGGGGCCGTGATGGGCCTGGTCGTTGGTTTGGTGATTGTGTATCAGGTGTTGTTCAATGATATTACCAACCACCTTAAGGAATATGCGACACTCAAAGCCATGGGGTTTAAGAATTCTTATTTTGTTAAGGCGGTGATGACGTCGGCGGTTACCTTGGCTACGCTTGGGTTTATTCCCGGCGCCGTGATTATTTATGGCTTATTTCACCTGATTGAAAGCACCATCTATATCCAAATGCCGATGCCGGTGTCCTTTGTTTTATTCAATTTTGCGTTGATCATTGTGATGTGTCTGGGGTCGGCCTTGCTAGCCGTTCGCAAATTAAAAAGCTCAAATCCCGTGGATATATTCGCATGACGATTTCAGATCACACTCAAATTTCGGGAAGTCAAGACACGCCGGGAAATCCGGCCGCGCGATTAATCAGGGCCGAAAATATTATCTACCATTATGGGAGTGGGGAGCTGGCGCAGCAGGTTTTAAAAGGGGCCAGTTTGACCGTGGAGTCCGGCGAATTTGTGATTTTGGCCGGGCCGTCCGGTTCGGGGAAAAGCACGTTGCTCACGCTCATCGGTGCCTTGCGCAAAGGGCAGGAGGGACAGCTGGAGGTCGCAGGAACCAACCTGATGACCTGCCGCGAAAATTACTTGCGGCTGGTGCGCCAGAAAATCGGATTTGTATTTCAACAGCATAATTTATTGGGCTTCCTCACGGCGCAACAAAATGTCGAGATGTCGTTAGAGATGTTTGACGATTATTCGGCATCGGAACGGCATCATATGGCGCTCAATATGTTGCATCATGTGGGGTTGGGGGATAAGGCGCATTTATATCCCGCGCAACTATCGGTGGGGCAAAAGCAACGGGTGGCGATTGCCCGCAGTTTGGTCCATAATCCGCAGATTATTCTGGCGGATGAGCCGACTGCGTCCCTTGATAGTAAGACCGGTATTCAGGTAACGGAGATGCTGCAAAAAATGGTGAAGGAGCAAGGATGTGCCGCCCTGGTTGTAACCCACGATAATCGCATTTTTTCTTACGCTGATAGGATCCTGCATATTGAGGATGGCCGCATTTTTTAGCGGCACCCTTAAAGCTTTGTCTGTGCATAGGGTTTTTTGGCGTGCATACGATCGTATGTAAAAATAAACTGTTAATAAATCCACCTTATAATTACAACTATAGGGTGAAAAATGTTTATCCACAGCAAAAAGACTCCGTTTGACAATTATTTGCAAAGGCTAAAAACATGGTTTCATGCGTTGAGGCCACGCCTAACTCCCGCGTTTAACTTGGATATTGAATGGATTTTGGGACACGGACCGGAATCGCTGGATTTATCATTGGTGTTCTTTAATAGGGATGGTGATTTGGTTGCGGTCAATGAACGTGCGCGCCATATTTTGCCCCAATTAAAGCCAAAAAATGCCAAGTGTCAGGCATGTATCGAAGCCATTGATAATTTAAAAAGCTTTATCACTTTTGTGTTTGATCATTCCATCGACCCCCATATGCAAACGCATCTATTTTGGGAGAAAGAAGGGCGATATACCACCATTTTTCGGGAGATTATTCAGCTTCAGAATAATCAATTTTATATTATCCGCGCTATTCCGCAAAAAAACGGTTCTACGCTCGTTGATATGACCGATATTACCGACATCAAGCAAAATGCGGATCATCTGTTTTATTTGGGCCAGCATAATAAAATTCTGGCTGAGGCCATTCAGACCTCACGCGATGGAATTTTTATTGCCGATAATACGCAGGCAGTCCGCAAGATTTTGTTTGTGAATCAGGCCCTCTCGCTTTTGCTCAATCGTGATTGTGAGGAGTTGATCGGGCATTCCAGCTCAATCATTTTTTCTCAAGAATTCCCCAAGGAGTTTGATGAGATTCAAGACATTCTGAAATCAAAATCCAATGGCACGATATGGAGTTTCCGTGACCGCAAAAGCAGCGGTAAAATCTGGCTTGAAATGCATTTGATCACATGCGGTGTGAACGGTAATCTTCTTATCGGATTTCTGGCGGACCGCACTCAGGAACGCCAGCAGCAAGACCGCCTGCGCCAAACCCAAAGGTTAGAGGCGATCGGGCAATTGGTTGGCGGTATCGCCCATGATTTTAACAATATTCTCGCGATTATCGAAGGCTATGCGCATATGGCGCAAAGCTCGATCAAACGCGGCGAAGATATCACGCCTAAGCTGGAGAAAATTTTGCACGCGACCCAGCGCGGTAGTGGCCTTACGCGGCAGCTCCTGACATTTGGCAAACACCGCATCACAGAGCATAAAACGATTGATATCTGTGCGGTTGTGCGGGATGTCGAGGGATTGTTACACCCATTGCTGGGTGTGTCGATCAGGCTGATCATGGATGTGGATAAAGGGCCGATTTATATTAAGGCGACCTCTGACATCATCACCCAAATCGTCATGAATTTATGTATCAATGCGCGGGATGCAATGAAGGATGACGGCGGGGAGATTCACCTGACCGTTATCAGGTCAAAAAATCGCGATGAAGCGGAAGGGTGTTATCTGATGATTGCCGATACAGGTTGCGGCATGTCGCGCGAAGTCATGGATAAAATATTTGATCCGTTTTTTACAACCAAGGAACAAGGTAAGGGAACGGGGTTGGGATTGTCGATGGTTTATGGGCTTGTGCAGCAGCTCAAAGGCGAAATTATGGTTGATTCCACGCCAAAGCTTGGGACTTGTTTTTCGATTTGGATCCCGCAAAGCCAGGATCAACCTGAAAAAACCGATCATTCCCTCTCTGGGCTTGACCAAGGGGAGGTCTTGCGTGGGAAAACAGTGGTTGTTGCGGAGGATGAGCCTGATTTGCTCGAAATCATGCAAAGCACGCTCGCAGAATTCGGCATGCACGTATTGACGGCCCATAACGGAAATGAAGCGCTTGAGGTGCAGGATAATTATGACGGCGAGATAGATTTTTTGCTGACCGATATGGTGATGCCGGAACTGGGCGGGCTAAGGCTCGCGGAATTATTCCATGAAATTCGCCCGCATGCGCATGTGGTGTTTATGAGCGGTTATCCTGTGCGCGGCGAAATCAGTACCATAGATTTGCCCGAAGATGCGGTGTTTATGGCCAAACCCATCCTGAAGGAAAACCTGAAAACCATCATGGAAAACATCTATCGCGGGCAGAGTACTCAAGCGCAATCACGATGGATAGAAACCGCAACCAGAACAATTAATTAGCAAGATCAACCAACTGAATAAACCAACTTAATTCTGAGTAAATTTTATAAAAAGGAGAAAAAAATGACTAAAGCCAACGATGGAATTAAACATTTAAAAGTATTGATTGTGGATGATCAGCTGGAGGTACGTTCAATGTTGCGCGGCATGCTCAGTGAGCTTGGCATTTCGCAAATTTTTGAGGCAGCAGACGGCAAGGAAGCCATGCAATTCACCGACAATGCCATGGATATGATTGATGTGGTTATTTGTGATTGGAATATGCCGAAAATGACCGGGATTGAGCTGTTGCGGCAGATGAGATCCGTTTATCCCGATGTTCCGTTTTTGATGGTCACGGGGCGCAGCGATATGGATTCTGTGACTCAAGCCAAGGCCAGCGGCGTGACCGCCTATATCCGCAAACCGTTTTCGCCCGCACATTTGGAAATCAAGCTCCGTGTCATCAAGTCAAAGATTGATGGTGCCAGAGTGGCCTAAACCCGGGTTTTTATAATGCTCTGCGGTGTGGTGTGTCGATCCTAACCTAATCGCAGCACTCACGCGTACCGCAGTCCGTGATTTCAAGCTCTAAAGACGTATGGGCAATGTCAAAATCACTTTTAAGCAATAATTTGATCGCGTGGCGCAATTCATCCTGATTAATCGACTCTGCCATAACGATATGGGCTTCGAGAGCCAGATTATGCTCATCCAGTGAGCGCAAATGAAGATGGTGAATACCGGCAATTTGCGGCATTTCCATCAATTTTGTCTCAATCAATTCGGTGAGGCTTTCATGCGGGGCGGCATCAATCAGGATGTTAATCACGGGCATGATTTCACGGCTGATTTGCCACAAAATATAGCCCGAAATCGCAAGGGTTAAAAGCGGATCAATCCAATACCAATCAAAAGCCAAGATCAATAATCCGGCCACGATGACGCCGATTGAGGAAACGGCATCCCCCAAATTATGCAGATAGGCCGCGCGGATATTCTGGGATTCTTTTGCCCCGCGATAGGTGAGGGCCACGGTGCCGAGATTGATAAAAACGGCAAGACTGGAAATCCAGATCAGTGGTAAACCGGCGACTTCATGTGGCGTAAAAAATCGTGTTATTGCCTCAATCGCCAGCCAACACGACACCAAAATCAAGGCAACATAATTGGTAAAAGCCGAAAGAGTTTCAACACGGCGATAACCATAGGTGCGTAGGCGGTCCGGCCTGCGTCGCGCAATTTTTCGCGCAACTAAAGCCAAAAGCAGTGATGCCGAATCAGAGAGATTATGGAGCGCATCGGCCACCAAGGCCAAAGACCCCGATGCAACGCCGCCGATAACCTGTATCAGGGAAAGAATAAAATTCCCGACAAAAGCCCATGACAAATTGCGGTCATGTGCGTGAGAATGGGAATGAGCGTGAGGATTGGAATGGGAATTTGAGTGAGAATGTGAGTAATCATGGGAATGGCCGCGATGCGGCGCAGTTTCATCATTCCCATGATCATTCGTGGTGTGGTTATGGTTCATTATGCGGCCAGCTTATCAGCCAGATAATATTTGGCTGTGCGTTGTCCGTTTTCAAATTCCAAGACCAAAGGTGAGCCAGTGGGAATCTCCGTTTGGTTGATATTCTCCGGCGTGTTTTCGCCCAGAATAATCAATAATGCGCGTAGCGAATTTCCGTGGGCTGCAACCAAAATATTTTTTCCGGCTTCAATTTGCGGCTTGATCACTGATTCATAGTAGGGGCGCACGCGTTTCTCCACAACGTCTTGGAGGCTCTCTCCTCCCGGTGGTTGAACATCATATGATCTGCGCCAAATATGCACCTGATCTTCGCCATATTTTTGCCGCGTTTCATCTTTATTCAGGCCCGTTAGATCGCCATAGTCACGTTCACGCAAATCAGGGTGACGAATCATCAACGGCACCATCGCCGCTTGCCCCGCTTCCTCTAAGGCAATTTCCGCAGTTTCATAAGCGCGTTTGAGTGTAGAGGTATAAACCACATCAAAATGAATATTTGCTTTTGCCAGATTTTCACCCGACATTTTGGCTTCACGCAAGCCTTGCTCACTCAGTTCAACGTCTTGAAACCCGGTAAAACGATTTTGCAAATTCCAGTCGCTTTGACCGTGACGCATCAGTACGAGATAAGAAGTCATAATTTTCCCTTATAGAATGATTTTTAAAAATTTACAGCAGCTCAACGCAGTGAAATCATAAGCGATTTTATTTATAGGCCTGCCCGCGGACCAATTTTGAGTAGGACTCGCGCAGGTGTCGTGTGACGGGACCCACCACATACTGCGTTTGGTTGATTTTTCCAACGGCGGTGAGTTCAGTGGCCGTACCGGTTAAAAACACTTCATCGGCGGCGTATAAATCTTCTTCGGTGATATGGTCAATTTCCACCGTGTATCCAAGCTCGCGCGCGAGTTCAATCACCGTTTGCCGTGTTAATCCGTTGAGGAAACAGTCAGGTTCGGGCGTGCGCAATATTTTGTTTTTAATGCGGAACAAATTGGCCCCCGTGGCCTCCACCGGGTATCCGCGATAATCAAACATCAAAGCATCATTATATCCCTGATTTTCGGCAAAATGTTTGGAAATGGTATTGATCATGTAAAGCCCCGCAGCCTTAGCATGGCAAGGTGCCGTATCGGGGCGCGGTTTTTTCCATGGGGAGGTGATCATGGCGATGCCTTTTTCCCGCAATTCTTCGGAAAAATAGCTGGGCCATTGCCATGCCGCAATCGCCACGTGGGTTTTGGCCAGTTGCGCGCCGATTCCCATTTGCTCTGACCCGCGCCAGGCAACGGGGCGCACATAGGCATCGGTCAAATTATTGGCCTTTAAAACCGCATCCTTGGCTGCGGTAATTTCATCAGGCGTAAAGGGAATTGACATGCCCAGAATCTCAGCCGAATTAAACAAACGCGCCGTATGTTCCAGCGATTTAAAAATCTTGCCGTTATAGCATCGCTCCCCTTCAAAAATCGAGCTTCCGTAATGAAGACCGTGGTTGATCACGTGGATTTTTGCCTCTCTCCACGGCACCATTTCGCCGTCAAACCAGATGAATCCGTCGCGATCGTCAAAGGGGATTAAGGTCATTTTCAAATATCCGTTATGTTTGATTTGTGTTTGATTTTGATGAACAATGTTTACCAAGGCGCATAAATTTAACATAGACTTTATCGTCTCGCAAAGCTAAATTTGATTCAAATAAATTTGCAAAGTTTTAGACAAAAATGCCACCATCGCCATTATTTTCTGACGCTCATAAACCCCATATTTTGGTGGTGGATGATGATGACCGTATCCGCAGCTTGTTATCGCGATATTTGCGAGATCAGGGATATGTGGTGGCCACGGCGGCGAGTGCGGAGGACGCAGATCAAATCCTGAAATTCTGCCTGTTTGATGCTCTCATTGTCGATATTATGATGCCGGGGCGCAGCGGTTTGGAATTTACCCGTGATCTGCGGGAATGCTCGGATATTCCGGTGCTTTTGCTCACGGCTTTGGGGGAGACAGCGGACCGCATTACGGGGTTGGAGCATGGCGCGGATGATTATCTCGCCAAACCGTTTGATCCCAAGGAATTATTGTTGCGGTTAAAGTCGATTTTGAAACGTCACCAACCGATTGACCGCCAGATCAGTGAAATCAGCTTTGGCGATTGGGTCTATGATTTTGATCGGCTGACGCTCACAAAACGCAGTGACAATGACCATGAAAACCCACAAATTGTCTATTTGACGAGTGTGGAGGGAAAGTTGTTAGAGGCCATGGGGCGGCAAATGGGAAAAATATTATCGCGTGAAGAACTCGCGCGTTTGTGCGGGTTAGAGGGGAATGACCGTACGGTGGATGTACAAATCACGCGATTGCGAAAAAAAATTGAAGATGACCGCAGCTATCCGCGCTATATTCAAACCGTGCGCGGGCAGGGCTATGTTTTGAAAGTTTAGAGACACCATTCCTCGATTTTCAAATAAGCCCGTAACTAGGCAACAAAAAAAGCTGAACTTGTGAGGCTTTTTGCCTATTCTGGGTCTTGGCAATGTCTTAATGTCCGGCGGCTGCATCCGGACCCCGCATCAAGTGCGGGGTTGCGAAATAGGAGGAGTTGTAAGAATTTAGATGATTTTTAGGGCACTTCTAAAAACCCTTGGATTGCGGATGAGATACTAGGAGCGAGAAACGCAGGACCGTAAGTGTACATTGATGTACATGCGGATCCGAGTTGTCACAGACGCAGGAGATCGCCGCAAGACGGAGGTTTTTAGAAGTGCCCTTTAGATGAATTGAAGTGATGTAATACTATGATATTTAGCTGGAAAATTCTCAATCCCTGGCATTGGGTGCGCAAGATATTACCGCGCACGCTGCTCATGCGCTCGCTCCTCATCATCACCTTGCCGATTTTATTGTTGCAAATTGTGGTGATGTCGGTGTTTGTGGATAATCACTGGCGAAAGATCACATCGCGCTTGGCCTTTAGTGTGGCGGGGGAGGTGGCGATTTTCGCCGATGAACTCGACTCCGCCAACACCACCCATGTGGACCAGCAAAAACTGGATGTGATTGCCAACTATGCGGCCCAGAATTTGGATTTATTGGTGAGTTTTGAGGAAAACGCCCGCATTAACCCTGAGGTCAATACGCGCGGTGCATGGGAAAAATTCACGGTGGCTGCGCTCTCTAAGGCGATACGTGAGCAAGTGCGCAGGCCCTATAGCCTCTCGGTTTCGGACGCGGATGATTGGGTGAATATCGGCATTCAACTTGATAATGGCGTGCTCAGGGTTCTCGCGTTGGACCGGCGTTTATTTTCTTCGTCGGCCTATATTTTCCTGTTCTGGGTGTGGGGGAGTTCATTGATTTTACTCACGATTGCGATTGTGTTTATGCGCAATCAGATTAAGCCGATCAAACGCTTGGCTTGGGCGGCGGAGCATATGGGGATGGGGCGTGAGATTATGCCGTTTAAACCCGAAGGCGCGCGCGAAGTTCGTCAGGCAGGTAAGGCGTTTTTAGAAATGCATGACCGCATCACGCGCCAGATTGAACAACGCACGATTATGTTGGCGGGGATTTCGCATGATCTGCGCACGCCGCTCACAAGGCTCAAATTGGGGCTTTCGCTGATGGGCACAAAGGCAAATGATATGAGGACGGGAAGTGCTGGAGAGAGTGAGGAGATTGCCGCACTTGAGCAAGATATCGTGGATATGGAGCGGATGATTAACAGTTATCTTGATTTTGTGCGACTCGAAAACCAATCCGAACAAAGCGAATCTTTCGACATGGCGCAATTGCTGCAAAAACTATGCGAACAAGCGCGCCGTCAGGCCCAAAGCCAGAATAAATCGCTGGAAATTCTTGAGGATATACCGCAATCCATTGATTTTTACGGGCGGCCGCTCTCACTGGAACGGGCAATAGCCAATGTGATCGGCAATGCGGTGAAATACGGCACGATTGTGAGCGTGCGGGCAACAGAAAAGGTTGCACAAAAACAGGACCCAAAATCGGATCAAATAGGCGGCAAAAAATACGTTCGCATTGAAATTGAAGATAACGGAATCGGGATTCCGCATGATAAATATGACGATGTTTTTAAACCGTTTTTCAGGCTCGATCCCGCGCGATCCGTCGCGCGGTCCGCTAATGGCGGCGGAGTCGGGCTGGGTTTATGCATCACGCGCGATATTATTCATCGCCATGGCGGAACGATTGAATTGGCTGGTGCTGAAGGTGGGGGACTCAGGGTTATTTTATCCCTCCCGATTATGACTCAAAATCTGTTGGGCTAGAGGCATGATAAAATCATGCGCATTGGTGGCCGCATGTGCTTCACCGCCCAGGATTCTGCGCCATGTTTTGGCCCCCGCCATACCGTTAAACAACCCCAACATATGGCGCGTGATTGATTTAATTGGCGTACCTGAATGTGTATCTGTTTGGGCTGCGCGTTCCGTCATATACTCACACATTTTTTCCAGAATTTTCAGGCGACAGGGGAGGGGAGTTTGATAAATTTCATGCTCTAACTCCGCAATAAACCACGGATTTTGATAGGCCTCGCGCCCAATCATCACCCCGTCGAAAATTTCTAAATGATCCCGCACATGCTGAACGGTTTTAATGCCGCCGTTTAAAATGACCTTAACGCCGTATTCATGCTTGATCAAGGCGGGAAGTTTATAATCAAGCGGCGGAATCTCGCGGTTTTCTTTGGGGGACAGGCCCTTGAGCCAGGCCTTGCGAGCGTGAATGATAAACATATCGCATCCGACCGCGACCAAATTTTCCACAAATTTTCGCAACATGATTTCGGGGGGCGCATCATCAATTCCAATGCGGCATTTGACTGTAACCGGTATGCCGGTCGCGTTCTGCATTTCTTTGATGCAATCAGCCACTAAGGACGGTTCAGCCATTAAACAAGCCCCGAATTTTCCTTGCTGCACTCGGTCACTGGGGCATCCGCAATTGAGGTTAATGGCATCATATCCCGCATCGGCACCGATTTTGGCGGCGCGGGCTAATTGGGCCGGATCGCTACCGCCCAGTTGCAACACAACAGGATGTTCAGCGTTTGAGAATCCCAACAGCCGCTCTTGATCCCCATGCAAAATCGCCGGCGCCGTGATCATTTCGGTATAAAGCACAGCATGCGGCGATAATTGCCGATGAAAATATCGGCAATGGCGATCGGTCCAGTCGATCATTGGGGCAATGCTTAGAACCTGATTATCATCCCTACTGCGACTTTGGCTTTTCACGGCATTTCTGCGCTTCCGCTCCTCACATACCCAAAAGCACGCTGCGGTACGGTTCTCGAAAAACCGCAAAAATCCTGCACCGCAGCGAGATTATAAATAGGTTCTAAGGGGCTTAACAAATCTCTATTGGCCTGAACCGCTTTGGGATTTTAGGAAATTCGAGAAATCAAAATTCGACAAATCATTTTTGGCTTTGGAGCTTTGAAGGTCATAGGAATTATTACCATGAGAATCAGAAACCGGTGATGCTTCGCTGCCATTCTCGCCTTGGGAATCAGGGGCTGCCTTGCGATATTTTTCCACCATTTTTTCCAACTCGGCATAACTGCAAAGCCCGATTTCGCATGGGTTGCGCGGGGTAATAATGCTGGCGTTGGCATGGCTGCGATCCCGCACCATTTGGATGGTGGGTTTTGTGGTGCCGATCAATTTGCAAATTTGTGCATCGGGAATTTCGCCGTGATGTTTGAGCAAATAAGCAATCGCATCCGGTTTATCATTGCGACGTGCCACGGGCGTATAACGTGGGCCTTTCCCGCGGGCTTTCAGGGCAGGGCCTTCGCGTTTGGTGATTCGCAATTCGGCTTCGGGATCTTTTTCGCAACGCTCAATTTCCGCGGCCGTTAATTCGCCGCATTGAATCGGGCTTTCGCCAATGATTCCGCGCCCGACCTCTTCATCGGCATAGGCCTGAATCTCCACCACGTGAAGGCCGGTATATTCCGCAATTTGCTCAAATGACAGGGCAGTGTTATCAATCAACCACACTGCGCTTGCCTTAGGTTTCAAGGGTTTATTCATCATAAGTTCAGCCATTTTTTAAAGACCTCCGGGAATTGTTACAAACATAAATTCTTGTTTCCGATCCGCCCCTCAGCGGACCCGTATGGTAAACTACCATGAAGGGGAATTAAAGGACTATAGCTTTTTTCCATCACAAAGTATAGTTTTTTTGAAAAATTTTTAAATTTTGACAAAAAACCATCGGAATTACGCCATTTTTTTTAAACTCAGCCGATCAAAAAGTTCGTTGTCATGCGTTGGCTCGGGGTTGGCCGCGGTGAGGAGTTTTTCGCCATAAAAGATAGAATTGGCCCCCGCCATAAAGCACAGGGCCTGCAGCTCATCGGACATTTGTTCGCGCCCCGCCGAAAGCCGGACCATGGATTTGGGCATCATAAGCCGCGCAATGGCAATGGTGCGCACAAAATCAAACGGATCAACATCTGCGCGCCCTTCAAGCGGTGTTCCGGGAATGGCGATGAGTTGGTTGATGGGAACCGATTCGGGCGCAGGGTCCATATTTGCGAGCATCACAAGCATTTTGAGCCTGTCATCGTTCGACTCCCCCATGCCGATAATACCGCCGCAACAAACTTTTACGCCGCTATGGCGCACTTTTTCAAGGGTTTTTAGCCGATCATCCAAGGTGTGGGTGGTAATGATTTCGCTATAAAAATCTTTGGATGTATCAATATTATGATTGTAATAATCAAGCCCCGAGTCACGTAATTTTTCGGCCTGACCATCCTTGAGCATCCCCAATGTGACGCAGGTTTCAAGCCCTAGGCCCTTCACTGCTTCCACCATGGCGCAAACTTTGTCTAAATCCTCATCCCGTGGTCCGCGCCACGCCGCCCCCATGCAAAAACGCGTGCTTCCCAAATCTTTGGCGCGTTTTGCGGCCTTCACAACCTCGTCCACCTCCATCAACGGCTCTTTTTTAAGGCCGGTTTGATAATGCGCCGATTGGGGACAATAGGAGCAATTTTCAGGGCAGCTGCCGGTTTTAATGCTCAGCAATGTGCTGACCTGAATATCCCCGGCATCAAAATTTTCGCGGTGAATTTGCTGCGCCCGAAACATCAAATCCATAAAGGGTAAATCGAAAAGGGACTGCGCACGCTCCAGTGTCCAAGACGGGCTGTGGGCTTGGCCTTGGGCTTGGCCTTGGGTAAAAACTTCTGTCGCGTCTGAGTTGATTTCAGAACAATCGCAAGGCGAAGAACAGGATTTTCGAGAGAGGGCTTCCGGCATTTTTATTGCTTTCAATTAATTTCATTCAATTGGTTTTTACCAAAACTTGATTGATAATGCGAAGTTATTTTTTTAAAACACTCCCATAAAACACTTTTAAGCGAATAAATTTATTGACAATAAAGGAGTAACAGGTTAGAACCACTTCATTCCTGTCCAAGACTGCAGGTTTTCAAGGCGGCTATGTTGTCCTGAAAATAAAGGAATTCCACCTGCGAATTCTACCTGCATAGACTAGGCCGTTGCTTGATCCGCGTTTGCGGCTCTTTTGCATGGTTTATGATGTTTTGGCGGGCGGCTGTGAGTGATCATAGTCGCTATTTTTGTGCCGAAATTTGAGTCGGTACAGCAAAATAGAATATATGGAATTTTTATTGTTAACCAAGGAGATAGGGCGATGAATCGCGCTGAAAAACAGACGGAGATTGATACTCTGAAGTCCGGTTTGGACAAATCAGAAATCCTGATCGTCACTCACAATACCGGCATGACGGTTGCGCAAGTGACCGAATTGCGTAAGGGGCTGCGCGCGCAGGGTGCACGTTACAAGGTCACCAAAAACACGTTGGCGAAAATCGCTGTGAAAGGCACAAAATACGAATCTGTCAGTGATTTATTGACAGGTCCGACGGGGCTTTCCACCACCAATGAAGAGCCATTGGTCGTTGCCAAAACCGTTCACGAATATGCCAAAAAATTCAATGGAAAATTGGTGATTTTGGGCGGTTATTTCGGCGATATGAAGCTTGATGCCGCGGGTGTTGAGCGTTTGGCAAAGCTGCCGACCCTCAACGAAATTCGTGGAACGTTGGTGGGGCTCATTCAGGCTCCTGCTGCGCAACTCGCACGTTTGGCCCAGGCCTACGCAACCAAAGGATCGGAAGATCAGGCCGCGTAATCATATTAATGGGGGCCGCGCGGTGTTTCGGGCGGTGCTAAAAACTACACAGACTATTTACAATTTGAATAACAATCCGTAGCTAATTTTTTTATAAGGAGATATATGATGGCTGCTAATTTGGAAAAAATCGTTGAGGATTTGTCGGCTTTGACAGTGATCGAAGCGGCTGAACTCGCAAAACTATTGGAAGAAAAATGGGGCGTTTCTGCGGCTGCTCCTGTGGCTGTGGCTGCTGCGGGTGCTGCGGCTCCGGTTGAGGAAAAAGATTCATTTGATGTGATCCTCGAAGCCGCTGGCGACAACAAAATCAACGTAATTAAAGTTGTACGTGAAATCACCGGATTGGGTCTGAAAGAAGCCAAAGACTTGGTTGAAGGTGCGCCGAAACCTGTTAAAGAAGCTCTGCCGAAAGCCGAAGCCGAAGCATTGGTTAAAAAACTTCAAGAAGCCGGTGCAAAAGTTTCCGCGAAATAATTTTTCGCTGCGAACAACGCTCGGAAATCTATTATTTTTAAACAATCCCAAGGACACCGTCTTGGGATCGTTTTTTGTGTTCATTTTCTATTGCACTCTCGTTGCCCTTGTGATGGGGCTCGTGAAAAACGCACAAAAAAGCAAAAAATTTCAAAAGCTTGATCAAAACCACTTGATTTTTCGATCAGAAAAGTGAATGGTCTTTGGGTCAAATTTATTTTGCCAAAATTATTTTCTTAAAGCTATTCTCAAAGGTATTCTCATGACGCAAATTCTTGTACCGACACTGGGTGAATCCGTTTCCGAAGCGATTATCTCTAAATGGATCAAAAAAGAAGGCGAGGCAGTGGCGGCGGATGAGCCGGTTTGCGAACTGGAAACTGATAAGGTCACGCTTGAGGTCAATGCACCTGCGGCGGGCGTTTTGAGCAAGATTGCGGCGCCTGAAGGCTCCACCGTGGGTGTTGGCGCGGTTTTGGGTGAAATCGCCGATGGTCAGGCCGCGAGCCCCAAGGCGGCTCCCGCAGCACAAAAAACTGAAGCAAAAACAGCCGCAACTCCCGCAGCAGCGCAACAGGGCGAAAAATTGGCTCCGTCCGTGCAAAAAATGGTTGGGGATAACAAACTCAATCCCGCCGAAATTGCCGGAAGCGGCAAAGATGGCCGTGTTACCAAAGGTGATGTGATTGCGCATATGGAGGCCCCAAAGGCGGCACCTGTGGCTCCCCCTGCAGCCCCGCAATCTCAACCTCAACCGGTGCCCACTGCCCCGCGTGCAGTGGGCCCGCGGGAAGAGCGGGTGAAAATGACACGGCTGCGCCAGCGTATTGCCCAGCGTTTGAAAGAAGCACAAAACACGGCCGCGATGCTCACGACGTTTAACGAGATTGATATGACCGCCGTCATGGATTTGCGGAATAGTTATAAGGATGTGTTTGAGAAAAAACACGGCGTAAAACTTGGGTTTATGTCGTTTTTTGTCAAGGCCGCGGTGAATGCGCTGCGTGAAATTCCTGCCGTCAATGCGGAAATTAACAATGACGATATCATCTATAAAAATTATTATGATATTTCGGTCGCGGTGAGCACGCCGCAAGGCTTAGTGGTGCCCGTGGTGAAGGATTGTGATGTCAAATCCATGGCCCAGATCGAAAAGGATATTGCCTCGCTCGGGACTCGCGCGCGCGATGGAAAAATCACCGTGGATGAAATGACGGGCGGAACCTTTACCATTACCAATGGCGGGGTGTTCGGGTCGTTGATGTCCACCCCGATTATCAACCCGCCGCAGGTGGCTATTCTGGGGATGCACAAAACGCAAATGCGGCCGATGGTGATGCCGAATGGTGAGATTAAGGCGCGGCCGATGATGTATATCGCCCTGTCTTATGACCACCGGATTATTGACGGGCGCGAAGCCGTGACATTCCTTGTGCGGATTAAAGAAGCTTTGGAAGACCCGCAACGCTTAATCCTTGAGGTTTAGGTGAAGCCTAGGGCGTAGAGGAAGTAGTTAAAAGTGCAGGCGATTGTTCGAACCCTTGAGCCATCGGATATTCCGCTGCTTTATCGCTGTGCCGGGTCGCATATCTCCGAACCTGATTATTTCGAACAATGTTACGAAGAAATCGTCCAAAATCGGCGTGTAACATTCTGGTTATTCATTGAAAAAAGCGGGGAGTCGGGGCAGGCGGAGCGAATCTGTGCCGGCTATGTCCATTATAATCGCGCACCGCTTTATGCTCCGTTTCGGCGGCTCAATATTCCGGAAATTCAAGATCTTTTTATTGCACCGCCTTATAGGCGCGCCGGGCTTGCTAAAACGCTCATAATGCAGTGTGAGGATTTGGCGCGTCGCGAAGGCCATGGCGAGATTGGCATTGGTGTAGGGGTGGGGCAGGAATTTGGCCCCGCGCAGCGGCTTTATAACTCGCTGGGGTTTCATGCCGATGGGATGGGGGCAGTGTTTGAACGCCAAGCGATTCTCTCCGGTGCTCTTAAACCCGTTGATCACAGATTGTGTATTATGATGCTTAAGTCGCTGATTTGATCCCTAGATTAAGACTATTTTAGCATTTAAATGGAATAGTGAGTTTAGTTAAGTTCAGCGCAACAGGAATTAAGTTTATAAAGGAGAAATTTTATGGCTCAACAAACATATGAATATAAAGTGATTATTTACCGCGAGGGGATTTTGGGATCAATTTTTCTGGCGGGATCCAAGGTTGATCCGGTGAGATTCTCTGAATTTTTAAATCGCAATGCCGCGGATGGGTGGGAAGTTGTGACGATGGAGCGGGAAAGCCGCCGTACCCTTTTGTTTTTTAATCGCGAAGCATTTATGGTGATCATGAAAAGGGCTGTAAAATAACTATGTATAAAAAAGTTCTGGTCGCGATCATTGGATTGGTTATTGCGGGTGCCCTATTGACCATCGGGCAAATCTGGGGGCCGCTTTTAAGCGGTGATATCTATTATAAAATCATTGTGACACTTGTGATTATCGTTATCATATTGGGGCTTATTTTGGCCGTTTCTAGCGATCTCGGCCAACACAAGAAGCTCAAAGACGATAATTATTTGGATTAGTCAGCTCCCGAGTATAGCCAGATATAAATTCTATAAATGATCATTTTATACCGTCTTGGTTATGGTATGCGGGGTTGGTGCGTGCCCCTCTTGCCATGCATCATGTGGTCGTTGTTAACATACTGAAAAAATTGAAGGATGAAGAAATCTTAATCATTTTTTAGTCTTTACATGCGACATTCAGTCGTCTATTTTTATGCTGCTTTCGGGCGCATAGTATCAACGTAAAACCTATTTTTGATCCTTTAATCAGGTGGAGAAATCATGAAAAAACTACTTTTAACAGCTGCTTTGGCTGCACTTATTCCGGCATCGGCAATGGCTGATAGCCATGGAACCTTCAAAAAATCAGCGGGCGACATTCTTGTCCGTGGCCGTGCGATTGCGGTTGTCCCCAGTGAGAATGTTGACTTATCCGGGGCCGTGTCCGGAAGTGACATGCTTTCAATCGACAATCAAGTCGTTCCTGAGTTGGATTTTACTTATTTCCTGACCGATAACATTGCGTTGGAATTAATTGCCGCAGTTACACCGCATGAGATGAACGGACGCAAAGCCCTTTCGGGAGTGGATTTTGGTAAAGTTTGGCTCTTGCCGCCAACCTTGACCTTGCAATATCACTTTGATCCAATCGAACAAGTCGCCAATATCAGCCCCTATATCGGTGCCGGTGTGAACTATACGCATTTCTTTAATGCTGATGGATGGGATGAAGCTGTGATTGAAGATGAAGATTTCGACTCAAGCTTTGGCGGCGCATTACAGGCCGGGGTGGATGTTCCGCTCTCTGGTAACTGGGTGTTCAACGCTGACGTGAAAAAAATCTGGATTAATTCGGATGCCACAGTAACCCTCGTCGGCGGTTCAAAAGTGAATGCTGATGCCGATATTAATCCTTGGGTTGTTGGGGTTGGTTTGGGATATAAATTCTAATCTTTTACCAGTATAGCACTGGCAAACACCCAAAAGTTTTATGTGTATTTGAAGAGCGCATTGAAAATATGCGCTCTTTACATTTACCCCACATATTTTTGCAGCGGGGTGACGTCGAGTTGTTTGGCTTTGAGGGCGCGGATCGCGAGGATCGCAGCTTTGGCCGAGGTCAGGAGCGTATAATAAGGAATTTTATGCATCAGGGCGAGCCGTCGGATGGAGGATGCATCCACGATTGTTTGCGCACCTTTTGTCGTATTAATCAACATATGGATGTCGCCATTGATCAGGGCGTCCGCGATATGGGGTTGCCCCTCCATCACTTTATTGATGCGCTTCACGTCAATTCCTGCGGCCTTTAGATAAGAACATGTTCCGCCCGTGGCCACCAATTCAAATCCCATATCATTGAGTTCCTTGGCCAACGGGATTAACCCTTCCTTATCATCATCCTTTACCGATAAAAACACGCGGCCCGATTCGGGCAGGCGAACGCCGGCGGCGATTTGCGCCTTTGCAAAGGCATGGCCAATTTCAGCGTCAAGCCCGATGACTTCGCCGGTTGATTTCATCTCCGGCCCCAAAATCGGGTCCACACCGGCGAAACGTGAGAAGGGGAACACGGGGGCCTTTACCGCGATATGGTCGGTGGCCATGCCCTTGAGCATATCCTGCGCGCGGAAATGGGCCAGTTTTTCGCCCGCCATCAGGCGCGCGGCGATTTTGGCAACCGGCACGCCCGTGGCCTTGGCCACAAACGGGACGGTGCGAGAGGCCCGCGGATTGACCTCCAGAATATAAATCTCATTTTCGCCCGAATCAGGGTTGTGTTTAACTGCAAATTGCACATTCATCAGCCCCTTAACCTTGAGCGCACGCGCCAATTTTTCCGACTGTTTTTCAATCTCACGCACTGTTTTATAGGGCAGCGAGTGCGGCGGCAACACACAGGCACTATCGCCCGAGTGAATGCCTGCCTCTTCAATATGTTCCATGACCCCGGCGACATAGACATCCTGACCATCGCAGAGCACATCGACATCGACCTCTGCCGCGCCGGTCAAATAGCGGTCAAGCAGGACTGGCGACGCGCCCGAAATTTTCACGGCGTTGGAGATATAATTGCGCAATTCATCCATGTTATAAACAATCTGCATCCCCGCACCGCCCAGAACATAGGATGGGCGAATGACAATGGGAAAGCCGAGTTCCTCAGCCTTAGCGTAGGCGTCCTTGACACTGGTGGCTAGGGCGTTATCAGGTTGGCGCAATTTCAAATCATGAATCAATTTTTTGAAACGCTCACGGTCTTCGGCAATATCAATGGAATCTGGGTCGGTCCCCAAAATCGGGATGCCCGCCGCCATCAATTTCTTGGTGAGCATCAGCGGGGTTTGCCCCCCGAGTTGGACAATCGCGCCCACTACCTCACCATTTTTATTTTCGGCGCGGATAAGTTCGATCACATCCTCCCCCGTCAAGGGTTCGAAATAGAGGCGGTCAGAGGTATCATAATCGGTTGACACGGTTTCGGGATTGCAATTGACCATGATGGTTTCAAACCCGGCTTCTTTGAGCGCATAGGCCGCATGAACACAGCAATAATCAAACTCAATCCCCTGGCCGATGCGGTTCGGTCCGCCGCCCAAAATAATGATTTTCTTGGCATCTGTCGGGTTCATTTCGCATTCCGAAGCCACGCCGCCAAACCCTTCATAGGTTGAATACATATAGGGTGTGGCAGAGGGAATTTCGGCAGCGCACGAATCAACCCGTTTATAAACCGGGTGGACGTCATGCTTGGTTCTGGCTTTGGCAACGGCTTCTTCCTTTACGCCCACCAATTTGGCAAGTCGCGAATCGGAAAAACCTGCGGATTTCAGGCGCATCCAGCCGGCCGCGTCAATGGGCAGGCCATGTTCTTTTATGTCCTTTTCCATGTCCACAATATGTTTGATGCGCTCTAAAAACCACGGATCAAATTTGGTGATGTCGTGAATATCGCTAAGGCTCAAGCCTTCACGGAATGCCTGGGCAATATAGAGAATGCGTTGCGGGGTGGGTTTGGCCAATGAGGCGCGGATTTCATCGGCTTCGGGTGTACTCGCGGCCCCGCCGATTGTCATCTCATCCAATCCGGAGAGTCCCTTTTCCAGCGAGCGCAGAGCTTTTTGCAAGGATTCTTCAAAACTGCGGCCAATCGCCATGACCTCGCCGACAGATTTCATCGCGGTGGAGAGTTTATTGTCGCTGCCGCGGAATTTTTCAAAGGCAAAGCGCGGAATTTTTGTGACCACATAATCAATGGTCGGCTCGAACGATGCCGGCGTGCGCCCGCCCGTGATATCGTTGCCGAGTTCATCCAGCGTATAGCCCACGGCGAGCTTGGCGGCAATTTTGGCAATCGGGAATCCTGTGGCCTTGGAGGCCAAGGCGGATGAGCGAGAGACGCGGGGATTCATCTCAATCACCACCATGCGCCCGTTTTCGGGGTTCACCCCGAATTGCACGTTCGATCCGCCGGTTTCAACCCCGATCCCGCGTAATACAGCCAGTGAGGCATTGCGCATGATTTGGTATTCTTTATCTGTCAAGGTCAGCGCAGGCGCAACGGTAATTGAATCGCCCGTATGCACCCCCATTGGGTCAATATTTTCAATGGAACAGATGATAATGCAATTGTCATTTTTATCGCGCACCACCTCCATTTCATATTCTTTCCACCCCAGCACAGATTCCTCAACCAACACCTCATGAATCGGCGAAGCATCGAGCCCCTCCCGCACAATTTTCTCAAATTCATCGCGGTTATAGGCAATGCCGCCGCCTGTGCCGCCCAGCGTAAAGGATGGGCGAATAATGGCCGGCAAGCCGATTTTGGGTAGGGCGTCAACGGCCTGTTGCCACGTATTCACGACTTCGCTTTTGGGGCTTTCTAGCCCGATTTGGTCCATAATATCGCGGAATTTTTGGCGGTCTTCGGCTTTTTCAATCGCCTCTTCATTGGCCCCGATTAACTCCACCCCCAAACGCTTGAGCGTACCATCCTTAGAGAGTGCCAAAGCGGTATTGAGTGCGGTTTGCCCGCCCATTGTGGGCAGCAAGGCATCGGGGCGTTCCTTTTCCAATATTTTGGCGACAATGGCGGGCGTGATCGGCTCAACATAGGTTGCATCCGCGAGATTCGGGTCGGTCATAATGGTCGCGGGGTTGGAATTTACCAAAATCACGCGATATCCTTCTTCGCGCAGGGCTTTACAGGCCTGAGTTCCCGAATAGTCAAACTCGCACGCTTGACCGATAATAATCGGCCCCGCGCCGATAATAAGGATGGATTTGATATCAGTGCGTTTTGGCATATGAAGACCCTATATAGCTGCTAAAAATAATGTGGCACTGAGAACCTGTTTATGATTTCACCTGCGGCGTTGGCTTTTTATCGGCATTTCTGCGCTCCCGCTCCTCACGTACATCTGTGTACGCTGCGGTGCGGTTCTCGAAAAACCGTAAAAATCCTTAGCCGCAGCGAAATTCTAAACAGGTTCTTAACCTTAGCGACATTGTAAACAAGCCCTGAGAGCAACTCAATAAAGCTCTCTGACACAGAAGGCAAGATTATTTTTAGGGGGTGAGGCAAAAAAGCTTGTAAGTTTAGGTGAGTAAGCTCACCAACCGTCAATTTTTAAATCATCCCATATCCGGGGGCCGGCAGCCATATCCGGACCCCGCATCAAGTGCGGGGTTACGAAATTTGACGGGTGGTGAGGTGAGTAAGTTTAGTTGAGATGGCGGATCAAGATTTTGTAGTCAAAACTTGCTCCAATCGCTGGCGAATAATATCCACTGTATCGGATGTTTTGAACAAACCTATGGTTTTTCCATCAGGGTCTTGCAGATAGATAAACGAGGAATGATCAATTGTATAATTTTCGCCCTCTCCAACTTTGGTGGCAAAGACTTTGTAGGCTTTTTTAACAGCCTCGATTTGCTCCGTCGATCCTGTTAATCCCACCAGATGCGGATCAAATAACCCCACATAGGACTTGACCACCGGAACCGTATCGCGCTCAGGGTCCAGAGTAATAAATATTATTTGAATTTTGGATTGGAGCTGTGGCGGGAGCGCAAGATAGGCCTCAACCATTTTACTCAGTGATGTTGGGCAAATTACCGGGCAATAGGTAAATCCGAAATAAATTAGCTTATAGCTTTCGGCATAGTTTTTTTCAGTGACGTTGACACCGTCTTGATTGACCAGGTGAAACGGGCCACCGATGCTCGGGGCAACAATGTCATGTTGTTCGGCATTGTTGGAATTGATAAAATATCTACTGCTGCCGGTAACAAAAATAACCAAGCTCACAAGTGCAATAAACACCAACAAAGGCAATGCCACCCTCAACACCGAATATAATCGCGGAGATTGAGGAGGGGAGGGGGGGCGGGGGGAATCATCAACAGAACTCATGAAACGACCATATCGCAAAAGACAATCATTGTCATCGGTCATTTCGATCGGGGCCTGATCACCCCTCACACCACCCCTCAAATTTCAAAGCGGCTTTTTCGGACCCCGCATCATGTGCGGGGTTTCGAAATTTTAGGGATGATTCTGTGATCGGGGTAAGCGGAATATTTACGAAGTATTAGGGTTTTGCGGTCACTATAACTGCGAATTTTGTTTTTCATTTTTGATATTTTACTAAACCGATTGAAAGGAATAATTTCTATGAAACCAGCTGTAAGAGTGGCCGTTACCGGGGCTGCGGGTCAAATTGGATATGCTTTATTGTTTCGCATTGCCTCTGGCGAAATGTTGGGCCCCGATCAACCGGTGATCCTGCATTTGCTGGAGATTACTCCGGCACTTCCGACGTTAGAAGGCGTGGTGATGGAGCTCAATGATTGCGCGTTTCCGTTGCTCAAGGGCGTTGTCACCAGCGATGATCCGAATGTCGCGTTTAAGGATGTGGATTACGCGCTTTTGGTCGGCGCACGTCCGCGTGGCCCGGGGATGGAGCGCAAAGATTTGCTCGCGGCCAACGGTGCGATTTTTTCCCCACAAGGGAAGGCGTTGAACGACCATGCCAAACGCGATGTGAAAGTTTTGGTGGTTGGCAATCCTGCCAATACCAATGCGTTGATTGCCCAACAAAATGCACCGGATTTGGACCCGAAATGCTTTACCGCGATGGTGCGGTTGGATCATTCGCGGGCATTGTCTTTGCTGGCGCAAAAAACCGGTACGCACAGCACCGAGATTAAGAAAATGACGATTTGGGGCAATCACAGCTCCACCCAATATCCTGATTTGCATCATGTGATCGTGGCGGGAAAACCTGCCTTATCACTGGTTGATCAGGCTTGGTATGAAGCCGAATTTATCCCCCAAGTGCAACAGCGCGGCGCGGCGATTATCAAGGCCCGCGGCGCATCCTCGGCGGCTTCTGCGGCGGCTGCGGCGATTGACCATATGCGGTCCTGGGCATTGGGAACGGCGGAGGGCGATTGGGTTTCGATGGCCATCCCGTCTGATGGTTCCTACGGCATCGCCCCCGGTGTGATTTACGGTTATCCCGTGACCTGTAAAAATGGTGTTTATACGATTGTGCAGGGGCTGGAGATCAACGCATTTTCCCGTGCCCGCATGGATGCCACCGATAAGGAATTGCGTGAGGAACGCGCCGCCGTTGAGGATTTATTTAAAAAATAATCGAAGGATTTTATCATTATAAAGCCGATCAATTCTATGCAGAACATCTTCCTGATCTTCTACCCCCCAAATTTCGTAACCCCGTGCTTGACACGGGGTCCGGGTGCGGTCGCAGGACCCCGGATGGGCAAAAAAGTCTCAAGTTATTCCGACTTTTTCTTCTCCGGGACTACGAGTTGGTTTAAATGATGAAATGTGCAAAAATCTTTACGGATGAGTTTAAGGAGGATACTGCCAAGGGCAGCATCCTCTTCATTCTTTTGATTTGTGTGGCATTGTTCGCGGCGCTGGGGTACGCGGTATCACAAGGATTTCGGCTCAATTTAGGGACAACGGATGCAGCCAAAACCGATCAGGAAAAATTAAATGCAACCTCGGTCATTGATTATTTTCAACATGTGGCGGAGGGCGTTCAGGAAATGAAATATGCGAATATTTCGCCTGCTGCCATTGATTTTACGCTGCCCGATGACCCAAGTTTTGATACGCCGCCTTTAGACAAAAAAATTTTCCATCCGCAGGGTGGAAACGTTCAATATACGGCTGTTTGGAGTCAGGTTCAGGAAAAATCAAACACCCCGCGCACACAATGGGCGTTTTTTCAAAACAGCATTGAGGGGGTGGGCGGCACTGCGTCGGAATTAATCGCTAGCTTGAGTTATATTGACCCGCCACTATGTCAAGAGTTAAACCGCAATATCCTCGGCAGCACCACAATCCCAAGCTTTAGCGGCACATTACAGGATTTATTTATCGACGGCACCACACTGATCACGAGCGGCAATTGCGCCGCCTGCGTTGGCAAACCCATGCTGTGCGTGAGTGATGGGACGGATCGAGTTTTTTATTTCGTGCTCGACCGCGGATGAGCTTTGCTATGAATTTTAATCAACTCTGAGGCATTGAGTTCGGTATAACGCTGCGTGGTCGAGAGCGACGCATGGCCGAGCAATTCCTGAATTTCGCGCAAATTCGTGCCGTTTTCCAGCAAATGTGTAGCAAAACTATGGCGCAGAGCATGCGGAGTCGCCGTTTCAGGCAAATTCAGGCTATAGCGCAAATCGCGCATGGATTTTTGCGCAATGCCTTGATGAAGTCGCTTACCGCGCTCCCCCATAAACAGCGGACGATCAGGCATTTCCGCGAATATGGCGGCGCAGGCGCGGCAATATTCATTCAACACGCGTTCAACAATTCTTAACACCGGCACCTGACGTTCCTTGCGCCCCTTTCCCATTACGCGGATAAATCCGTCACGGGGGAGGTCCTTGAGATTGAGTGCCAAAGCCTCATTAATCCTCAATCCGCAGCCATAAAGCAGGGTAAACAAAGCACGGTCACGCAAGATGATCCATGTAACGGCGGAGCGAGAGTCCATTGACTCACCATCCTCAACATTCTCGCCATCCTGATCGTCCGCGCGCTTAAGATTCAAATGATTCTCTGGGTCGGCCATACGCACCAATCGCAAAGTTTGGGATAATTCCAACGGCTTGGGCAGTTTGTGCGGCAATTTCGGCGTGCGCACACTCTTGACATGGGGATTATGCATGACACCGCTTTTATCAAGCCAACTAAGGAAATTTTTAACCCCCGACAGGCTGCGCGCCCGCGAACTGGCCGCGAGCCCGTCCATATGGCGTCGAGAAAGCCATGAGCGAAAATCAGCCAGATTCGTATCAGAGAGTGTATTTAATGAAACCGCTTCCTCGCGATGTTCATGCAAAAAATCTATAAATTGCGTTAAGTCTTGGGTATAGGCGCGCAGCGTGTGTTTAGAGAGGTGCTTTTCATACGCCAAATAATTCCGCCACAAAGTGATTTGGCGCGCGAGATCCGGCTCCGCCGATAACTCCAGGGGAGGGTTTAATTCGCGTTCAGCCATGATTTAAATTGTGCCTCAATCACCTTTGCCAAAAACATAATTTGCTCGCTGCCTTGGCCGGCATGAAATTGTTGCGGGTTGCGGGACCCAAAAGCCAGAATCGCCGGCGGTGTGGTGGGTGAAATGTTGATTTTAAGCAATAATTGCGACCGCACAAGAGTATGGCCCGCACCGTAAATCAACTCCAATCCGCCAATATCGGGTTGCATCAAAAGCGTATGATGCTTCATCCATTGGCCGATCGTACCGTTGGGGACAATGCGCACGCCGGGAATCGTGCTGTGGGGGATTTTATCATCCTCAATTTCCACCACCAGGCTCGTGATATCCACATCCAAAACGGTGGAGAGATCAAAGGTAAGACATTCAATAAAATCCTCAAAGCTCGGGCAATCCAAAAGCTTCAGCACAGATTGATGGATGCGGCTTTGATTATTCATGTTGTGGCGCGCGGTTTCAACCACATCACGCGCCGTTTCCAATGCTTTGCTTTTGTCCTGACGCAGCCGATCAATCAAATAGGACTGAAAATTTGCAATATTTTTGCCCAAATTGGGTTTTGGCAGGGTGAGTGCCTCATAAATATGCGGGTTGTGATATAAAAAATCAGGATGATCGAGCAAAAATTGCGCCACCTGCGCTTCTGTTAATTTTTGAGAGATCAAATCAGATTCAGTGTCGGGTGAGGACTCATCCATTGCGGCTATTAAACTCACATATCATTCAATATTTAGGGCCCAGGGTAGTGCTATGACGAAAGTGTAGTGTCATGACGAAAGTCACGATGGGAAGGATTCTAGATAAACTATCACGATTCAACCACAAACACTGCGTTTTTCCTAGTAAATTTTTTTCAATCGCCCTATTGTTTGGATAAGATTTTAGGGTGCTACAAATTAAATGAAGATTTATTTTGATCATAATGCCACAACGCCGGTGCGGGCAGAGGTAAAAGAGCTAATCACACAAATGTTGGGGGAGGTCGGTAACGCGGCCTCAATCCATGGTTATGGCCGCGCGGCACAACATTATGTGGAACAGGCGCGGCGCAGTCTGGCGGCGACCCTTGATGTTGACGCTAATCAAGTGATTTTTAATTCCGGCGCAACCGAGGGCAATAATACCGTCATCAAATATTTCGCACAAAAAACGGATGGGCGCGGCCGTATTTTGGTTTCAAGTATTGAGCATCCTTCGGTCATTCACTGCGGCGTAAATGTTGAAACAATACCGGTGAGTTCGGCCGGTGTTGTCGATCTCAACCAATTTGAAGCGATGATGGGTGCGGGGGATGCTCCGCTTTTGGTCTCCGTCATGCTGGTCAATAACGAAACCGGCGTAATTCAACCGGTGGCCGAAATTGCCAAAATTGCCAAAAAATATGGTAGCTTGGTGCATTGTGACGCCGTTCAGGCATATGGACGCATGGCAGTGACACGTCATGATTTGGGCGTGGATTATATGACGCTGTCCGCCCATAAAATTGGCGGGTTACAGGGGGTAGGGGCATTGATTATCGCCCCGCGGGTGGAGGTGCCAATTCTCCTTCACGGCGGGGGGCAGGAACGCCGCCAACGCGCCGGTACATCCAATGTCATGGGGATTGCAGGGTTTGGCCGTGCGGCGCAATTGGCCGTTGAAAATTTGGGGCATATGGGGCAACTCGCGCTCTGGCGCGATCAAATTGAAGGGGAATTAAAATCCTGTGCGTCGGTGTCCGTGGTGGGTGACGGGGCTGACCGTGTGGGCAACACATCCCTTATCGCCGTGGAGGGACAAGAAAGCGATGTGTTGATGATGCGGTTTGATCTTGAAGGAGTGGCGGTGAGTACAGGGTCGGCATGCTCCAGCGGATCAAGCCAAAAATCACATGTTTTGCATGCCATGGGATTAGATGATTCCCGAGTGCCGCAAGGATTCGTGAGAATATCATTGGGCCATACCACAACCCCAGACGAAGTCGCACAATTTATCAAAATCGCCCAAAAAATATTGGCGAAAAAGTGAGAAGGGCATTGCGTAGATGTTCAGCCCCCGGATTACTCCACCTTACCATGACAATATTTGAATTTTTTGCCTGAACCGCAAGGGCAGGGGGCATTGCGCGGGACGTTTGCATCCCATGTGGCCGGATTATTTTGATCAAATCCGCGGCCTTTCATGGGGGTGACCGAGCCCTCTTGCTTTTGAGAAGAGGCTTGAGCGGGGGCGAGCGCAGGATCTTCACGGGTCAGCTTAGCTTGGTCCTCTTCTTTCGAGCGTTGTTGATCGAGCATTTTTTGATAGGTTTGCTCATCAATATTCACTTCGACCTGCGAGAGTTGCTGAATAATCGCGATTTTGAGGCGATTCATCATCGATTCAAACATTCCAAAGGCTTCGGATTTATACTCATTCAGCGGGTCACGTTGGGCAAAGGCGCGCAAATTGATCCCCTGACGCAGATGATCCAAATGCAGCAAATGTTCTTTCCATTGCTGATCAAGCAATCGCAGCACAAAGGATTTTTCAATATGGTTGAAAAATTGATCACCCGCGCGGGCGCGTTTTTGGGCCATATGATTATCGGAAGCTTGCGTAATTCGCTCAATAATTTCCTCATCCGCAATGCCTTCTTCCTTGGCCCATTCGTCGATTGGAAGATCAAGATTGAGGATGCTGTGAATCTCGCTTTTCAGGCTGGAAACATCCCATTGTTCGGCATAGGCATTGGCGGGAATGGTCATGGCCACCGTTTCACGGATGAAATCGTGGCGCATATCATCGGCCATTTCCGTGACTGTCGCCGATTCCATGATTTCATGACGTTGTTCGTAAATAACCTTGCGTTGGTCATTCATCACATTGTCAAATTTCAGCAGATTTTTGCGGATTTCATAGTTATGTTGTTCCACTCTTGACTGCGCCCGTTCCAACACTTTCGTGAGCAGGGAGTGCGCCAGTGCCTCACCATCCTTCAACCCGATGGATTTGTTGGAAAGAACGGATTCTAGGGCTCCGGGGCTAAAAATCCGCATCAAATCATCTTGGGTAGAGAGGAAAAACATTGATGCCCCCGGGTCCCCCTGACGGCCAGATCGACCGCGCAATTGATTGTCAATGCGGCGCGATTCATGGCGTTCGGTGCCGATCACATAAAGCCCGCCGGCCTTCAAAACCGTTTCCTTATCCTGGGCCAACTCCTGTTTGATTTTTTGCTCTAACTCCGCGCGCGTGTCGGGGCTGGCATCGCCCGGGATTTCATCCTCTAGCCGCATCGCAAGGTTCCCGCCGAGTTGAATATCCGTCCCGCGGCCCGCCATGTTGGTGGCAATGGTGACGGCACCCACTCGGCCTGCCTGAGCGATAATTTTTGCCTCTTGTTCATGATACCGCGCATTCAAAACTTGGTGCGGGATTTTTTCGCGTTTGAGGCGTTCAGAGAGCATCTCCGATTTATCAATCGACACAGTGCCGACCAGCACCGGTTGCTTACGCGCATGGCATTCGCGGATTAGCTGCACAATCGCAGTTTCTTTATCGGCAATGGATTTATAGATTTTATCGTTATAATCCATCCGCGCCACGGGGACGTTGGTTGGGACCTCCACCACGCCAAGTTTGTAAATATCCATGAATTCGGATGCCTCAGTCAGGGCCGTTCCTGTCATCCCCGCGAGTTTCGGATAAAGGCGGAAATAATTTTGAAAGGTGATGGAGGCCAGCGTCTGATTCTCATTTTGAATCTCGACATGTTCCTTGGCCTCTAACGCCTGATGAAGCCCTTCGGAATAACGCCGACCATCCATCATGCGACCAGTAAATTCATCAATGATGATAACTTTATCGTCTTTGACGATGTAGTCCGTATCGCGCGCAAAGAGTTTATGCGCCCGTAATGCCTGATTCACATGATGCACCAGAGTGATATTTTGCGCGTCATACAACCCGCCGGAGGTAAGGAGTCCTTTGGATGTCAGCAATTCCTCAACATGTTCAACCCCTTGTTCGGTCAAAATCACGGTTTTGGCTTTTTCATCAATTTCATAGTCCTGATCAACGAGCGGCGGAATGATCGTATCCACACTCACATACATATCGGTCGCGCTTTCCGTGGGGCCGGAGATAATCAGCGGGGTTCGGGCTTCATCAATCAAAATTGAGTCCACCTCATCGACAATCGCATAATTGAAGGGGCGTTGGGCCATATCGCTCAAATTATATTTCATGTTATCGCGCAGATAATCAAAGCCGAACTCATTGTTGGTGCCATAGGTGACATCGGCGGCATAGGCGGCTTTGCGGTCGCTATCAAGCATATTGGATAAAATGCAGCCAACACTTAAACCCAACCAATTATACAGCCTTCCCATCCATTCCGAGTCGCGTTTTGCCAAGTAATCATTCACCGTGACCACATGCACCCCGCGCCCGCTCAGGGCATTGAGGTAAACGGGCAGGGTGGCCATGAGGGTTTTTCCCTCACCCGTGCGCATTTCGGCAATTTTTCCCTGATGGAGCACGATCCCGCCGATTAACTGCACATCAAAATGGCGCATGCCGAATACCCGCTTTGACGCCTCGCGCACGGTCGCAAAGGCATCATGCATCAAATCATCAAGTTTTGTTCCGCTTGCGATTTTCTCGCGGAATTCGGCGGTTTTGTTGCGCAGCTCATCATCACTTAATTTTTGGTATTTCTCCTCAAGTGCATTGATCGCGGCTACATGCGGGCGCATGGATTTAATCACGCGGTCATTGCTGGATCCAAAAATTTTAGTGGCTAAATTCAAAAGCATTTTATTTATTCCTTAATTTTAGGCGATTCCCTCATATAAGCACTTGTCGCGTGTCCGTCAACGGAATCATGACCTTGTTTAAAAATTTTACGACAATGAGAATCCCCCTTGCATGCAGTGCGGAATTATGCACAAATACGGCATCAGAATTAAGTGGCCTATGTTTAAGCGATATAAATTTGGATCGCATATGCATTGCCAAACTTTAAAATCAGCTTTTAGACTCAACCTTTGAAACTCGACAAAGAGGACAACATGAATAGAAATCTTTCGGCCATTGTTATTGTTATTTTAATCGCTGCGGCGCTTGGGTTTGGCTATTATGCTTACAAGGAAAAACAGGCCAAGGATGTCGCACAGGAAACTGCAACCATGGCACCTGCTGATACTGTCCCGAATATGACGCAACCCGATGCGGCACAACCGGATGCAGCACAAAAAGCAAGCGAATCGGCTGCTACGGAGCCTGCCGCCACTTCAGGCGATGAAGCGCAGGCCGCAGATGCAAAACCCGCAAACGCCGGAAGCCCTGATAATCCTGTGGTGGCCAAGGTGAATGGTGAGGATGTGTACCGGTCCGATGTCATGGAGTTTGCCAAAGCTTTGCCCCCGCAAATGCGCCAAGTTCCAATGCAGGCCATTTATCCGATGCTGTTAGAGCAAGTGATCAATTCCAAAATCGTTGATCAAAAAGCCAAAGCCGCGAACACGGAATCAAATCCGGAAGTGGCCAAACAATTGGCTTCTGCTAAAACTCAGATCGTTCGGGCTGTCTATGCAGAATCTGAGATGAACAAAGCCTATAATGAGGCGGACACCAAAAAGGCCTATGATGACATGGTCGCTAAAACTGAAAAAGTGATGGAAGTAAAGGCCGCACATATTTTGGTGGATGATGAAGCCAAAGCCAAGGAAGTGATTACAAAATTGGAAGGCGGTGCCAAATTTGCCGATTTGGCCAAAGAATATTCCAAAGATAAATCGAATGCTCAAAATGGCGGTGAACTCGGCTATTTCGCTCAAGGTGACATGGTCAAGGAATTCGCCGATGCGGCCTTTGCGCTTAACAAAGGGGATTACACCAAAACTCCGGTAAAAACTCAATTCGGTTATCATGTGATTTTGCAAGAAGATAAACGTGAGCGTCCGGCCCCGAGCTATGATGAAGTCAAGGGCGAATTGGAAGCCAAAGTCAAACGCGACACACTCAATAAATTGGTTGAGGATTGGAGCAAACAAGCTAAAGTCGAGCGTTTTGACTATGATGGGAAACCACTTGCCGCACAAAGCCCCGCTGCCGGTTCTGAAGCTTCTCAGCCTGCAGCTATGCAACAAAGTGCGCCTGGAACGCCGGACTCACCCGCTTCCGCTCCGGCTCCAGCAGAGTCACCTAAAGAATAATGATTCTTCTGTGAATATCTTTGTCGTTTTTTGATAAAATGATGGATTAAATTTACGACTGCCCCATAATATGTGGGGCAGTTTTGTTACCCAAATTAAGAGTTACCTCAGGAGTTAGTCATGGCCGATATTATTTCCATCACATCACAAGAAGTTTTATCCGATGATGTGCGCACATCCGCTTCGCCGCTTTTGGTAGAGCGCCATGTCTATAAGCCGTTTTTATATCCGTGGTGTTATGAAGCCTGGCTCACGCAGCAGCGGATTCACTGGCTGCCTGAGGAGGTCCCCTTGGCCGAGGATGTGCGGGATTGGAAACAAAAACTCACTCCGGCTGAAAAAAACTTAATGACTCAGATTTTTCGCTTTTTTACTCAAGCCGATGTCGAGGTCAATAATTGCTATATGAAGCATTATTCCCGCGTCTTTGGACCGGTTGAGGTGCAGATGATGCTTGGTGCCTTTGCGAATATGGAAACGGTGCATATTGCCGCTTATTCGCATTTGCTCGATACAATCGGAATGCCGGAGATTGAATATCAGGCCTTTATGAAATACAAGGAAATGAAGGATAAATATGATTTCCTTCAAACCGCGAGCATGACATCACGCCATGATATTGCCAAAACCATGGCGATGTTTGGTGCGTTCACCGAAGGGGTGCAGTTATTTGCATCCTTTGCGATTCTCATGAACTTTCCGCGCTTTAATAAAATGAAGGGCATGGGCCAGATTGTGACCTGGTCGGTGCGTGATGAAACTCTGCATTGCCTGTCCATGATCAGGTTGTTCAAAACCTTTATTGCCGAAAATCCGGATATTTGGACGGAAAAACTCCAGCGCGAGATTTCCGATACCGCCCAGCGTATTGTGGGAATTGAGGATGCCTTTATTGATCTGGCCTTTGAACAGGGCGGCGTAGAGGGGCTAGACGGCCAAGAGGTGAAAAATTATATCCGCTATATTACCGACCGACGACTTCAACAATTGGGGTTAGAACCGGTTTACCTCATTGAAAAAAATCCGCTGCCATGGATGGATGAAATGTTGAACGGGGCCGAGCA
The DNA here is from genome assembly GCA_016794305.1 of Alphaproteobacteria bacterium. GTDB lineage: Bacteria > Pseudomonadota > Alphaproteobacteria > Micavibrionales > Micavibrionaceae > UBA1573. The sequence goes on from JAEUKN010000005.1 coordinate 32,276, forward strand.
CACGAATTTCTTCGAAAATCGCGCGACTGAGTATTCCAAGGCATCCACCCAAGGATCATGGGAGGAAGCGTTTGAAGAATCGGCCTTCACGGGCAATTACAAACGCCAATCGGCATAGAATTTATTGGCGGGCGGGAAGTAAATTATCATGCGTAATCCATCAAAATGGTTTCGGGGGCGGACAGTTATTCTTTCGTCCTCCACCGTGTCAGGAGCGAAGAATCGTGGGTACGATGGATCGCGCAATTCAGGCGGGCGCAGCGGGATATTCGGCATATTGCTAAAAATATTGGCGTTTTTCTGGCGATTATTTCGCCGTGCGTGTGTCATTGTCGGCTTTGTTGCCATTATCAGCTGGATTGTGATTTTTGCCTTTTCAGACAAGTTTGAGCAACGTAAAAAGCCCGAAATCGGCAATAATGTCATTTTGAGCTTTACCCTCAACGGCCAGCTACCCGAAGGGAAATCGCAACCGGAATATATGAAATTGCTGGGGCTGGAAGAAGAGCCCTTAACCCTCTACGGGGCGGTCAATGCGATTGAAAAGGCGGCGAGTGATCCGCGCGTCAAGGCATTGGTGTTTGAGGCGGAAAGTGCAGGGTACGACATCACGCAAATGCAGGAATTGCGCGCGGCCATCATGTCATTCAAAAAGTCGGGTAAAAAAGCTTATATTTATAGCGAATCATACGGCGAAGGCGGGTACGGGCTGGGGCTATATTACTTCGCATCGGCCTTTGATGAAATATGGATGCAACCGGTCGGCATTGTGGCCATAGGCGGGATTAGCGCAGAAATGCCGTTTTTCAAGGGCATTATGGACCGGTTTGGGGTCGAGGCACAATTTTTCCAACGCAAAGAATATAAAAATGCGATGGAGCATTTGACGGCAACGCATATGAGCCCGAAAAGCCGTGAAGAAACCGAAGGACTCATTCAGAATATGGCCCTCCAATTGGTGGCCCCGATCAAGCATGACCGCACAAAAATTGTCGGCAATTTTGATGATTGGATGAGTAAAGGGCTGCTCACGGATGATGTCGCGCTCAAGGCCGGATTAATTGACCATTTGGGGTATGAAGAGGAAATCGTGGCAAAATTGCGTGGCGCCTATCCCCACACGCAAAAAGTGAGCATTGCCGATTATGCCGAAAGCATTGCGCCGGACCAGATGAACGGCTCAGAAAGAGCAAAAAAATCATCTTCAAAATCAGTCTCAGCCGCCCCTAAGGCTCGCGTGGCCGTGATTGCGGTGGAGGGAATGATCGTAAGCGGATCAGCGTCCGGCTCCCCCTATGGTCTACAGTCCCAATTGGCGGGGGCGGAGGATGTCAAGTCCGCGATTGAAGAGGCCGTGCGGCAAAATTACGATGCCATTATCCTGCGCATCAACAGCCCCGGCGGGTCGCCTTCCGCATCGGAAACCATTGCCCACGCGGTGGATTGGGCTCAAAATAAACGCAAAATTCCCGTTTACGTGTCCATGGGCAATGTGGCGGCATCGGGTGGCTATTGGATCGCGGCCGGGGCCAAAAAAATCTATGCCATGCCCGCAACCCTCACGGGTTCAATCGGGGTGGTCGGGGGGAAAATCAACCTCCAAAAACTTTGGGAAAAATATGATATCCATTGGGAAAGCGTGAGCTACGGCCAAAATGCCGCCATGATGTCGTTTAACACACCGTTTAGTGCATCGGAACAGGCGCAATTCGAAGCGTCCCTGGATAATGTTTACGCCCATTTTATCGCACGGGTAAAAAAGGGACGTAAAATGAACGAAGCCGATATCGAAGCCATTGCCAAGGGCCATGTATGGACAGGGCGAACAAGCCAAGAAAAACGGGTTGGTGGATGAAATTGGCGGGCTGGGGGCTACGCTTGATGGGGTTGCGAAGGATTTGGGCGTGAAAAGCCGGGATAGTCTCAGCATTAGTTACCTGCCCGAACAAGATGACCCGTTGCAAATTTTTTATGATTTGATGGAGGGGCAGGTGAGTCTGTCACCGATGCTTGATCAATTGCGCGCGAGCATCTGGCTCAATTCCCACTCCCCCCGTATGGTTTATGCGCCACAGGCTGAGTTTTTTAACTAGACTAACCAAGTTTCCGCTTGTCAAGCCGCAATTTCTGCCATAAATAAAAATAATGTTCGAAACCAAAGCACAGTGCCGAACTTGCGCAGTTTGCGCGCCTATACTTGGAATACTGAATTGCCGGCTAGGAACGAGCGACGCAGCGTAGGGATTCTACGTAAGGAGCTTGTTGACAACGTCCGGGAGTTCAGTATTCCAAGTATATCACCAAAATTCACAAGTGGGAATAAAATGAAGTTTAAATTTGATCATGCTCAATTTTCGCTCACGCGCAATAGCGGCGCATTATTGCTCATATTCTTAGTTTTAGTCCTGAGCGGAATAGGCGCAACGCCCGCGCTGGCGGGGGCGGTTTCTGCGCCCCCCACTCACTCCGCACCGCTCAAAAATCAGGCTATCAAAGCGGCGAATAAATCGCAAAATAATACTGTTGCGGCCAAAAATGGTGCTGCATCTTCCCGCTACACACTTCCCTATATCGGGAAAATGCAGGAAACACGGGCGGATTATGAGGATACGTTGGTGCATATCGGCCGTGAATATGGTGTTGGGTTCGTTGAAATGCGCGCCGCCAATCCAACGCTCGATCCTTGGATTCCGGGGAGCGGCGCCCGCGTTATTATCCCCACCATGAATATTTTACCCGATGCCCCGCATGACGGGGTGGTGATTAATTTGGCGGAAATGCGGCTGTATTACTATAAAACTGCGGGGGCGATGCCCATAACCTTCCCGATTGGGATTGGGCGTGACGGGTTGCGCACGCCGCTGGGCCAAACCAATATCCAGCGGAAAATGTCGGGGCCAACCTGGCGCCCCACCGACCGCATGCGGAAAGAGGACCCAACCTTGCCGGCCTCTGTCCCCCCCGGGCCCGAAAACCCGATGGGAACTCATGCCCTATATTTAGGGTTTCCGATGGTGGCCATTCACGGCACTAATAAACCCTATGGAATCGGACGAAGGGTGAGCAGCGGATGCATTCGCATGTTTCCCGAAGATATCACCCAAATTTACAATATGGTCCCCGTGGGCACGCGCGTTACTGTGGTTGATCAACCGATTAAGGCCGCATGGATTGGGAATAAATTATTCCTAGAGGTGCATCCGACTCAAGAGCAAGCCACGCTCATGGAGCGCGAAGGGGCTATTCCCGATTATCAGCTCTCGGAACGCGATCTGGCCTATATTATGCGCGTGGCGGGCCCATCGGTTGAAAGTCTTGATTGGCCCAAAATCCGTCAGGTGGTCAAGGAACGCCGCGGTTATCCCGTTACCATCGCGCAATCTTCGGATAAGGTTGCACCGGATAAAATGGCATCAAGGTAAGCTTGTTCCCAGCCGGCAATTTAGTGTTCCAAGTATATAAACATTTTTTAATAATATTCTGCGTATTATATGGTGATGGGAGTCCATAAGGTGAGTCCCGAATTTTCTTTATGGGGGAAAATATGGAGTTACTCTTAGGTTTACTCGGTATAGGCTTGGTGCTGGGTGTTTATGTCGCTATTGTCTATAACGGCTTGATTTCAAAGAAAAATCTGGCGGATGAAGCATTTTCGGGCATGGATGTGCAACTCAAACGCCGTTCCGACCTAATCCCCAATTTGATTGAAACGGTTAAGGGCTATATGACGCATGAGCGAGGAACCCTTGAAAAAGTGACTGAGTATCGGGCCAGGGCGCAATCAGCGCAAAATCCTGAGGATCGTTTCAAGGCCGAATCCGCGCTCTCCGGCTTGATCGGGAATATTATGGTGGTATCGGAAAATTATCCCGACCTCAAAGCCAGTAGCAATTTTGACTCGCTTCAATCCGAGCTGGCGAGTACCGAAGATCAAATTCAATTGGCGCGGCGATATTATAACGGCGCGGCGCGTGATTTGAATATTGCGATTGAGCAATTCCCATCCAATATCATCGCCAAGCAATTTAACTTTGCGCTGCGTCCATATTTCGAAATCGAAGATGCCAAGGACCGCGAAACCCCGAAAGTGAGTTTTCAATAGTACTCGCATCCACCAACTTTTGACGCGTTGGGGATAGTTCATGGGGGGAAATATGGGCAAAAATATCCGCAGTTACCTGTGTTTGCTGGCTTTTCTATTGAGCTTTTTGACACTTCCTTGTGTTATAGTAAACGCGGCACCTGCGCTTAAGGACGAAAAAATCACAAATTTCAAGGTGATCATCCATATCGGGAAAAACGGCGATGCCGACATAACTGAAGAAATTACCGTAAATGCGCTCAATATTCAAATCCGCCATGGAATATTTCGTGAAATACCGAAATATTATTTGGACGGTGAGGGCAACAAAATCCCCTTGATTTTGCAATTTGGCAGCATCACCCAGGATGGCAAAGGCGCAAAATTTAAACGCACGGACGATTCAAATTATTACCGACTCCAAATCGGGGACCCACACAGCTATGTCATGCGTGGGACCCATCGATATTTCATCAATTATAGGGTTAAAAATTCCATCTGGCGCGGTGCGGATCGGGATGAATTTTACTGGAACGTTACAGGAAACGGTTGGCCGTTTTATATTGATGAGACCACGGTTAGGCTTAATTTTCCCGATGGCATCAATATTTTGGCAAGTGAAGTCTATACGGGCAAGGAAGGATCTCAAGCCACGGATGCTAAATCATCCTATTATGAAGGCAAATATTTCTCGGCGCAAACTACACGAATGCTGGCCCCCCGCGAAGGCATGACGATTGCGGTGGCCATACCAAAAAATTCAATTGGCGAGAGTTCAAAATTTTATTTGATTGTGGCGGCGTTAGGATACTGGGTGTACTACGCACTCTTTTTGATGATTATCATACCTTACATCGCCATCACATGGTTTTTATTCGGCCGTGAGAAACCGGGTGTGATTATCCCGCGATTTGAACCACCCGCCAATATGTCGCCGGATGATGTCTCTTATATCGTCAATCAAGGCTACAATAACAAAACTTTTGCGACTTATATTATCGCCGCCGCTTCCGCAGGTGCCATTAAGATTAAGGAGGACGAGGAGCATAAGCTGACGATCCTGACTAAAAATCAAAATTTTATAGCACCGCAGCCAAAGGAAAATGAAAAAAGTCAAAATTTTCAAGATATTCTTTCGAGTTTGTTTTCAGATACCAATGCCTATATCTTAAAAAAGAGGGTTGATCGGAATGATCCGAACTTAAAGCCATTGCGCAGTTTGAAAAAAATCCATAGCGCAAGGTTGGGATCGAATTTAAAATATTATATTAACGGCAATAATCTTTTCTGTTTTATTGCCATGGCGATTGCCGCTGTTTTCTGTTTGATTGTTTTTGTTTTGGATTCCAATCGTGATGATGCAAAATCAATCATTACGATCACGTTGCTCAGCATGATGTTCCTCTTTATCCTTTATAAATGGGGGATTAAAAGATACACATGGGAAGGGCAGGCCCTGGCCGATGAAGCCGCGGGTTTTAAAATGTTTCTGAATGCTACGGAGGAAGCCCGGCTCAATGTTCTTTACCCCAAACACATCACACCCCAAATGTTTGAAAAATACTTGCCCTATGCCTATGCGCTGGGTGTGGATCAGGAATGGTGTGAACAATTCGCCAAGCAGGTAGATATTGAGGATCAATTAAAAGGCTCATCCCTGACCGGATTGATGTGGATTTCACATCACCACGGATCACTTGACATCACGGCGCTATCTTCGAGCCTGCAATCCATTGGGGACGTAATTTCGGCCTCTAGCGTGTCACCGAGAAGTTCAGGCTCAGGCGCGGCTGGAGGTCGTGGATTCTCCGGCCGCGGCGGTGGTGGCGGCGGTGGGGGAGGGTGGTGAGGGGAATTTTTTATGATATCGCGAACATTGGGGTTAAGGAGTTACCTAATGTAAAATGCATCACATAAAAATTTTCTTGACATTATCGTTCGTGCTATGTTAAATCAATTTATCTACGATCCCGATATTATGAGTTATATGAAAAGGAAGGAAATACAATGGACAACAAATCAGAAGCGTTAAAAATTCTTAGAGAACATTCTATGATAGAGGCTTGGAAAGCTGCTTATGATGGGGTGGAAGTTAATTCCGTAGCGGTAGTGGACTTGAGAGCAAACCCAAATAGTATGGAGGTCTATCATGCCGCAGCAACTATCCTTGGTATTACTGGGCCTTTTCAAGTATCAAGATGCTTTACAACCACACCTGATAATAGGCTTTTGACTGTTTTAAGCCTAGGTGATAGAGATATGGCAAGTGAATTAGAGTCAGAAGGTCTCAAAGTTATAAGAACCGAAACAAGACATGATAGTTCTACCAAACTGTCCGTCCCTTTGCCTGCGGCGTACATTAAATGAACGCTAAGACAGTTTTTTAATAGAAAGCTTAAAAAGCTCATCGAAATTGCTGATATGATCTTGTGTTTGGCGGATTGACAGCACGGCACTGAAGGCATCCGATTTACCGTATCCGAGATTAACGAGGGCCGAGATCACATCCTGATCAATCGCCCCTGAATTTTGCTGTGGCACCTCTGCTGCGTCGCCTGTATCGCCCGCTGATTCATTAGCTATAGATTGAGTTGAAGCCTTACCCTTTGCGGATTTTGCGGGGGCCGTTGCTGCCAAGGATGATGAGGGGGATGATGCGGGTGATGGAGATGGGGACGATAAGCTTGCCTCCGCCGCGGTTGGCGTTACGGGGGCCGAGAGAATCATGGATTGGACCTTGTCTTTAAGTTCGGTCACGATACGGGTCGCGAGCTTTGGCCCCACTCCGTCCGCCCTGCGAAACGCCGCCACGTCCCCGGATGCCACCATCATCGGCAAACGCGCCGCATCACACACCGATAAAATCGCCAGAGCCGAGCGCGCGCCCACCCCCTGAACCGTGAGCAGCAAGCGAAACCATTGCAATTCATCCCGCGTTGCAAAGCCGTAGAGGTGGATATGGTCTTCGCGGACATGGGTTTCAATTAAGAGTGAGGCGGCATCGCCAACGCCGCCAATCGCCGCCAGGCTGCGGCCGCTGAGGTATACCAGATAACCCACGCCGTGGACATCCATGATCAAACCGTCATTCATTTTTGTGTCGATCACGCCGGTTAATTTTGCAAACATGATGCCACCTAAATTTATCCGCGCAAAATTCGGGTCATCTCTTCTGGTGGTATCAGGTGATCAATCGGTCCCAATCCCGCCACCAACAGGTCGCCGGCGAATAAATCACGCGCCAGATTCATGACATCTTGCGCACTGACTTTGCGAATATCCTCCACCGTTTTTGCAATTTCGAATATTTTTCCATGTTGTAAAATATATCGTCCCTGTTGGTCCGCGCGCGTCAACATTTTTTCGCGGCTCATGCGCAGGCCCGAAGTGATCTGCATTTTCGCGCGGTCCAATTCCTGTTCGGTGATTTCAGTTTGAACCTTGCGCAGTTCCTCCATTGCCAAGGGAATCAGTTCCTTTAACTCCTCAGGGCCGGTGCCGGCATAAAATCCGAATAATCCGCAGTCCGAAAAACTTTCGGCCATGGTGTGGATGCTGTAAACCAGTCCGCGTTTTTCGCGCACTTCCTGCCATAATCTTGAGGACGTGCCGCCGCCCAAAATGCCGGAGAGCAGCCGTTGCGCTTGATAACGCGGATCAAGTCGGCTGAGCCCTTTGACCGCCACAATCACATGGGCTTGTTCAATGTCTTTTTTGCGCAAACTGGGGGAGGGCGCATAACGTGCGGGAACGAATCCCGGGACATGATCGGGGCTATTTTGGCCGCAAAATACATCAAAATATGAGCATATTTTTTGCACGAATTCATCATGATCAATATTCCCGGCCCCCGAAATCACAATGTTGCGCGGGATATAATGCGTCCCAATATAGGTGCGCAAATCATCACCGGTGATGCGGTTGATAATCTCAACACTGCCCAATCCCGAAGCCCCGACGGATTGATCGGGAAAAGCGTGTTGGAGCGCATGATCAAAAATCAGATCCTCCGGCGTGTCCTCATACATCTTGATTTCCTGGGAAATCACGGCGCGTTCGCGCACAATTTCATCATCCGGAAAGCTGGGGCGTTGCAGGATATCGGCGAGAACCTCAAGCGAGAGATCAAGATAATCATCCAAAATGCGCACATAATAGGCCGTGAGCTCGCGCCCGGTATAGGCATTAAAATGGCCGCCCGCATCCTCAATCATATCGGAAATTTGCTTGGCGGTTCGGGTCGGCGTGCCTTTAAACACCATATGTTCCAGCATATGGGCAATGCCGTTTTGGCTTAGGTCCTCATGGCGCGTGCCCACGCCGACCCATACACCAATCGCAAGGCTTTCGATATCTTGCGCTGAGTCGGTAACGATGCGTAATTGATTAGGAAGTGTTGTTATGCGTATGGTCATTAGGATCGGATACTCCAAACCGTGCGCTTTATCAAGTATAATTAACACAAATTGTGGATCAGGTGAGAATTGCCTGGCCTGAACAGGTCTCTAAAAAGCCGGTGGTGACATTGATGGTGAAGTCAATGGTGACGACCCGATTAGGACTCGGCATCGCCGACCATATGCTTGTTTTTAAAAATTCCACACAGCGTCGCAATAAAAAAGGCGGAATATACCGCCTTTTGCGGAGCATCATTTGTTATGAAATTTTCTAGTTAACCAAGCCTAATTTTTGTAAATATTCATCCGCGTTGGCAGCTTGGCCAGGAGTTGCCACAGCAGATGGTCTAGTTGCAAACAACGTTTGTGCAAAATCATAAAATATCTTAGACTCTCTTGCAGTAAGCCCTGCATTTTGATCATCGATTGCCGAATCTTCTAATGCCTGAGCTAGCTGAGCTCTTTCCTGGGTAGTCAGATTTGACGCTGGCAAGGTAACTGATGAGCTGTTTCCTCGTAAAGCACTAATAATCTGCGTTACTCCAGAGGCATCCATTGCAAGGGGGGAGTGGGGTGGAGATGAAGGGTTTGGAGATGGGGCGGGAGGTGGCGCAGAAGCTCCGCTGCCGTTCTTGGCTAAGTCCATTATTTTAAAAAACTGAGCCGCAAAATTTCCGCTATCATCCATTAATTGAGTTAGGGCTTGATCCCCACCTTGTTGCAAAACGCCTGTGGCATCTGTGGGATCAATATGAGGATTTGCTTTGCGCACTAGGCTTGCTGGCATCTCTGGCATTTTTCGCTTTTCTAACTGTATCAAATCATCGCAGTTTTGAACAAATGCTGTTGTATCGATTCCAAAAGCTTGAAAAATATGTGCAAACGCTTTGGCGGTCCCTAGTAATTGTATAGATGTTGAGCAAGAAGACATAAGCACACTATACGCCTTCTTAGCTTGCTCCGTGTAAAGATCAATTTCTTGATTAGACATTCTTTCAAGGACATTGAGTTGCTTTTTAGCTGCGTCTTCTGATAATTTAGAGCGCATATCCGCTAAGTCAGTACGAAGTTTAACAAAAGCTTTTTGAACCTTATCGATGGCTTCTGAATCAATATTCTTTAGCGTTCCTATGGTTAGGATTTGAGAGAAGTACTTTTTAGCACCTGCTATTCTAGCTTCTGGGTCCTCGGAGGATTGTGATATGGCATAATCCTTTTCCGCTTGATCCATCATAGTTTTAAATTTAGCTAATGCAGCTTCAGGAGTGTCTTCTTCAGCCATTTTTTCCTCTCATTTTTCTAGATTGATAATCTATTTAAACTGTAACACATATTTAAAATAATTAAAACATTTTTAATATTTTTATATCGTTAATTTATCATTGTATTCCTAACTCTTTAAAAAATTTGGTTTCTATCAAGTACGCGGTCCCAGTTTTGTTTCCATAGCTCTTGGCTAACAACTCATGCACTGCTTGTTTGAATTCTAAAATTTCACTATTAGCCATAGGATTGCCAATCATGGTTTCTCCTTTTATTTTTTTACCACCAGAATGTTGCATATATATCTCAGTAATTTTTGTAACCGATTCAGTATTAAAAACTGCACTGTAATTGCTTCTTATTTTCTCTAGGGCTTTTGTTACATCTTCTGATTGCAATCCTCGTTGTTGCTGGCTACCTGCTTGAACTGCTGAGGTGGCAAATGCGCCTCTTAAATCTGCAAGCGGCGCATTTTGACCTGTGGCAACTTGAGATCTTCGGTCAGCGTCTTGGCGTTTCCTTTCTTCAGACTCAGCATCTGCCCGGATAGCTGCATCGCTAGCTTCTATAGCTGTTTTTACACGATCTGAAAGATGTGCGCGTAGAGGACTTATCGTTTTTCCAGCATTGTACAGTATTCTTTCGGGGACAGATAGATTATTATCATGTTGATCACTCTCACGTTCCAATCCCAAAAATCCACCAGCAGCTAGTAGTGGTATGCCCGCCCAAATAAGTGTATTTTTTAGAAATGAACCAAATTTTTGCAGACGCGTTTTCTGTACTATGGCAAAATCGCCGTTTGCAACAGATTTACTAAAATCACTATAATTGCTATCGGTAACTCTCTTCCCTTCAAGTAGATGCCCGAAAGTTTCACTGGGTGAGGTTCTGGAGCCTGTTGCCAATTCTAGTTTTTGGTAGTTAGCCGAAGTTGTAACTTCAGCTAATTTAGCAAGGGATTCTGATATAATTTGACTACGATTTATTTTAGCTTGTTCTAGCCCGTCAGCCGTAGAAGCTACTGGGGTATAATGGTTCCCCCCCCCGGTGACGCTTCTACCAAATGTAAACGCCCCAGTTAATTTCCTCAACAGTCCTTGCTCAGGGATCGGCGTATTCGCTGCAACTTGTACAGCCAGCGCGGCTTGCCTAAGAGTTCTTTGGGTTTCTAGAACGGCTGCCTGTCTTTGTTCGGGCGTTTCAATGGCTCTATCTTGAAAATGTTTTTTAAACTGCCCCTCGTGATGATCACGGAAGGTTTTCCATTCCGCGAAGGTGATGGGGTCTTTGCCGCCGTTTATTCTCGCGGTGATTTCGTTGACATCGGCGGAGTCCTTGTGACCATCAATATGACGTTTTAACTTGTCGGTTTTGATCAAATGCGCGCGTAAATCCCCCAACCTTTTTTCAAATGCCTCAGGGGTTTCAAAGGTTTCATACTTATCCACCTTACGCATCAGATCATCAAGTTCCATTGCGTTTTGGAGTCTGGCACTCTCATCTGCCGCTACTTTAGACATATGCGTATCATACTGCCCCTCGTGATGATCACGGAAGGTTTTCCATTCGGCTGGGGAAATTGGGTCGCCTTTTTTGAAGGCTTGCTCAATTGCGTTGATATCCGTGAGCGCAGCCCGCCCGTCAACGGACGCGGGAATGAGGCCATTGGCTTTGAGATATTGACCAAGTTGATCTAAATGCGCCTTATAGGCCTCAACCGTTTTAAATTTTTGCAGATCAGCCGTATCTGCTGAAAGCCGCCCGATTTCGGTGATTATAGCATCCTTTTTTACTGGATCGCCATTAAGTCCATCTGCCACTCTGTTAGCTAGGGCTGCAACATCTAGGTTGCCTTCCGGTTTTTTAAGGAGCGCCTCAAATGCCGTGGCATCAGGACCTTCAAAAATCCCGCGAAAGAATGATCCCCTAAATTGTTGAGCAATTTCGGCGTCGCGATCAGCATTTTTAGGGATTTCAATGTGCGGCACAACATTCTCATTAAAATCCTTAAATAAGACACGGAGTTTTTCTGCGTTCCCAGGTTCACTTAACTGCCTTAATAGTTCCGCCGGAGAGAGTCGGCTTGCTTGATCTGTTGTTGATCTAGCCAGATTAATCAACCTTGTTATTTCTAAATGCGCGGCATCTCCTTTAAGTTTAGTTAATGCAGCTACGCCGGCAGGTCGTATTTTTGGCACTTCCATTATATCACCCTTAATTATATTATTTGTTATAATGTTATTAATTTCTATTAGCCTATCATTATCCTATCAAATAATGGACAAAAATGCAAAATTTATATAAAATAAATTATGTATAATGTTAGGGGGTGTTATGCCAACAGGTGAAAATTCCGAAACATATGATATATTGCATAATAACAGAGGGATGCTCTGGGGGTCCGATCCGTCCCCTAAAACCAGAGAATTAGTATGGGGGCAGGCGGGACTTGCGGCAAAAGACGCTGCGGCCTCTACGGCTTATAGTCTGATGTGGCTTTTAACATGTTTGGGTGATAAAAAGGGGAAAGATCAAGAGTTAAGGTTTCGCGTTGAGGCCGCTTTCAATGAGTGGGGACAAGATGCCATGCGTGGCGTTGGCATGGGGGAATTTGATATTGTCAATGCTGCGGGTTGGCAATTTCAAGAGGGGGTGAAATATAACGGTGTCCCATTAACGGCAGAGCAAGCGGCAAAAACAAAGGGGGGATTTTGGTCTGTCTTTGTTTATCATGAGGATGGAAGTTACGAAGTTATGACCCCCGAATACAAGGATTATATGAAATATGCCGGTGTTTATATTGCCGGACAATTGGCAACCGGGGCCATGGTCGGGGGGGTGGGGTTAAAAAATCTTTTGAAAGAAATTGCCGATGCCCAAGGGAATGTCGAAAAAATCAGAAAGATTGTTGAGTTGGGGGCGAAGGAAGGTTTTGCTGTTTCTCAAGGTCTCACGGTGGGGGGCATACAATTATATGAAGGGTTGAGGCAAGGGATGGTTTTGTCCCCGGAGGCCGTCAATCAATATGCCCATATGTTTGATAACCCCAATATGTCGGCACAGGATTTAAAAGATACTGTTCTCAATATTATATATGATTATACGGGCAAAGAAGGGTCCCAGGCCAAAAGCATATATATTCCATCCCCCCAGAATATGGGGGACACTATAAAAATTTTAGAGCAATTATCGCGCAATAACCTTGACGGTTACCATTTGAAACACCCAAATGATCATGATCCGCAACATGATTCAAAAATTCAAATAGATAATTTAGACAGCGTGTTTAACAATCCACACTTTGTGCGCGGAACCTATTCCCTTATTCAAAAAATGCTGAATGGTGAGAATCTTAGTGACGCTGAACAACTAAAATTGCGAGTAGGATTAAATAATATCGGGGGTAAAACATTATCCTTGTTTGGTGAAAATGGCCCTCAAGCTCTTCAGGGGGATAATTTGCCGCATTACAGTAATAAGGATTTTAAGGAACTCAAAAAGGTCGCTTCAAATTTCATCATCAATATCATGAACAAAGATGGAATAGATAATAATACTGGTGTGGACATAATTATAGATCGCATGAAATCATTGGCTGATGAAACCATTAAGATACAAAATAAAATAATTATAGAAAACCAGTTGAAGCAATCACGTGAGGAAATGCTGTATTTAACATCTTCCCCAAGCGCGCTGGGAATATATGGTCGCGGGTTCTAAAGGCTGCTCATGATCTCAACTGCAGTGTTGGCCCTTTAAAACCTAATCCCCCATAAAATCCTGCATCGAATAGAGGGCAGGGGGTTGGGAGGCAAGCCAGCGGGCGGCGCGGAGGGCTCCCTTGGCGAACAGGGCCCGGTCATTGGCGCGGTGGGTGAGCTCAATCCGTTCCCCCGTTCCCAAAAACATCACCGTATGATCGCCCACCACATCGCCGCCGCGCACAACGGCAAAGCCGATTTCATCCGTATCACGCGCGCCCGTGTGACCATGCCGATCATACACCGCATGGGTGGCGAAATGGAGCCCGCGCCCCTCCGCTGCCGCCTTACCTAATGCCAGGGCCGTACCCGATGGGGCGTCAACCTTTTTGGCGTGGTGCGCCTCTACAATTTCAATGGCAAAGTCGGGGCCGAGTCTTTGGGCGGCTTGCTTGACCATCTTGAGGAGCAAATTGACCCCCAAACTCGCGTTGGGCGTTACCAAAATCGGCGCATTTGCACCGGCTTCGCGGATATCATTCATCTGTTGGTCTGAAATCCCGGTGGTGCCGATCACGAGCGCCTTGCGCGTGCTCGCGGCAACGCGGGCGTGATGTACGCTGGCTTCAGGTGCCGTAAAATCAATCACGATATCGGATACGGCGAACAAATCTTCGGCATCTTTCAAAATCGGAACATTGGTTGGCAAATTTTCCTTATCGCGCGTGATCCCCCCCGCCAAATACAGATCAGTTGCCGCCGTGACTTCGCGCACCAGCAATTGCCCCATACGCCCCGTGCATCCCGCGATTCCAATTTTCATGATCTATGCTCCCGTTCACCATTTAAATAGAGTTTATCTTTATTCTTTCAAATCGTCCCATAATTCTTTGACTTTTTTAAAAAAACCTTCGCTTTCGGGGGTGTTTTTGCGCCCGGATTTTTGCATGGTTTCGTCCAATTGTTTCATTAAATCGGTTTGCTTTTTATCAAGGTTAACCGGCGTTTCTACAAAAATTTCGATATAAAGATCCCCGCGTGTTTCCGAGCGCAAAACCTTCATGCCTTTGCCTTTAAGGCGAATTTGCTGTCCTGTCTGGGTGCCCGCTGGAATGCGCACCTGGGCTTTTTCGCCCTCAATCGTCGGGACGTCAATTTGCCCGCCAAGGGCCGCCGTTGTCATCGGCACCGGAATACGGCAATGAAGCGTGGCCGCATCGCGTTTGAATAATTTATGGGGTTTGATGCCGATAAGGACATATAAATCGCCGCTTTCGCCGCCGCGTACGCCTGCCTCGCCTTCACCGCTTAACCGAACGCGCTGGCCTTCGGCGATACCTGCGGGAATTGTGACTTTTACGGTTTTCTCACCCCGCACGCGGCCTGCACCCGCACACTCAGCGCAAGGTGATTTTATCACGCTACCAGTACCGTTACAGGTGGAACATGTGCGTTCAATGGTAAAAAATCCCTGTTGCGCGCGGATGCGCCCCGATCCGTGACAGGATTCACATGTTACCGGTGCTGCGCCATCCGCCGATCCCGTACCGTTACAGGTTTCACAGGATTTCACGGTGGGGATTTTGAGTTTGACTTCCTTGCCCTTGAAGGCATCCTCCAGCGAGATATCAAGGCTAAACTGCATGTCAGAGCCGCGCATGGGCCCGTTGCGGGACCGCCGCCCGCCGCCCATGACATCACCGAACATGTTTTCGAAAATATCACTGAACGCTGCGCCAAACCCTTCGGCGGAAAATCCCCCGGGTCCCCCGCCCATACCTCCCATGCCGCCCATTCCCGCCGGTCCGTCAGGCCCAAAGCGATCATAGGCCGCACGTTTTTGTGGGTCTTTCAAAACATCATACGCCTGGTTCACCGCCTTGATTTTTTCTTCGGCTTCCTTGGGATTATCCTTATTGCGGTCGGGGTGATATTTCATCGCCAGCTTACGATAGGCCTTTTTCAGGTCTTCCTCACTTGCGTTTCGCTCAACACCTAAAATTTTGTAGTAATCTTTTTCGCTCATGTGATTCTAGATCCGTTATTTATCCGAGGTCTTTTTCAATTGTTTCCGATAATGTTTCATAAAGCTTTTTGATGGATTCGTAATAATCATAAACTCTTTCAGAAATTTCCGCAGCCTCTTTTTCCTTATAAGTGTGGGAGGTCAGATTCCTATCTTCAAGCATCTTCAGCCATATATTTTCATCGTCTATCAAATTCATGACAAAAGCTTTCTTAAATGCCTGACGAGGTGAGGGCGTTTCATGCCCGTATAATTCAAGGATCGCCCGTAAGGATTTCCAGGATAATTCATAGCAAAACTCAAATCTCTGGATGATAGCATCAACGCGCCCCGTATGATTTCGCGGAACATCCAGAATTTCTTTCAAACGGGAGACAGTATTGTGCAGTTCGTCGACCCTCAATTTTGCTTTATCTGTTGTCATTGAGCACCTTCCCGTCTTTGAGAATATTTTCCCGAACCCGTCCTGTGGTTTCTTGAAGACAGACCAAATCAATTTCCAACAATGTCTGCGCATTTTCGACAGCCTGCATCATTGCATCCCAGGCCCTGACATCAAGCCCCCCCGGTACATCCACCGCCAAATCAATATCCGCGCGGGGCATATGATCCCCCCGCGCGCGTGAACCGTACAAAATGACCCGATCTGCACCAAGTTCGCCAAGCCGTGCCACCAGATCCGCCAGTGCCGGATGCACCAAAGCAGCGGAGATGCCGGGGAGCGGGGGAAATGGAGCAAGAGCATTTTTATCGCCGGCTTTTATCATTTAGGCGCGTTTTTCGCCCTTATCGTCATCTTCAAACTTCATGTCCGTGAAGTCGGCATCAATGACATCATCATTGGACGAGGAGGATGGTTGACCATCAGCGCTTGAGGCACCGCTTGCGGCACCGCTCGCGGCCCCTGCAGAAGCACCGGCACCACCTGCTTCAGCCGCCGCTGCGGCCTGAGCCTTTTTATAGGCGATTTCGCCGATTTTCATCGAAGCCTGTTGAAGGGCGGAGAGTTTTTCCTGAATAAGTTTTTCATCCTCGCCATCCATCACGGATTTGAGTTCGGCAATGGCTGTGCGCGCGGCCTCGGCCTCGGCCGTCGGAACATCGGCACCCAGATCAGTCAGGGATTTTTCCGTTTGATGAATATGGGCTTCGGCCTGATTGTGAAGTTCAGCCAGCGCACGACGTTTTTTATCGGCTTCGGCATTCATTTCCGCATCCTTGACCATTTTTTCGATGTCGGCGTCGGACAGGCCGCCGGAGGCCTGGATGCGAATATTTTGCTCCTTACCTGTTGCCTTATCTTTGGCCGTCACGTGGACGATCCCGTTGGCATCAATGTCAAACGTGACCTCGATTTGCGGGACACCGCGCGGGGCCGGCGGAATGCCCACCAGATCAAATTGCCCGAGGCTTTTGTTATCCGCGGCCATTTCACGCTCGCCCTGGAAGACGCGAATGGTCACGGCGTTTTGGTTATCCTCAGCGGTTGAGAATGTCTGGGATTGCTTGGTCGGAATAGTGGTATTGCGGTTAATCAACCGCGTAAACACACCGCCCAAGGTTTCAATCCCGAGGGAGAGCGGCGTGACGTCAAGCAACAAGACATCCTTCACATCGCCCTGAAGCACGCCGCCCTGAATAGCGGCCCCATCGGCCACAACCTCATCCGGGTTCACGCCCTTATGCGGTTCGCGGCCAAATAATTCCTTCACCGTTTCAATGATTTTGGGCATACGGGTCATCCCGCCCACCAAAACCACTTCATCAATTTCAGATGGTTTTAACCCTGCATCCTTGAGCGCAGCCTTACAGGGCTCAATCGTCCGACGTACCAGATCATCCACGAGTGATTCGAGCTTCGCCCGCGAAATCTTGACATTGAGGTGTTTGGGCCCCGTCGCATCCGCCGTGATAAAGGGCAAATTAACCTCGGTTTGAGTCGAGGACGACAATTCAATCTTGGCTTTTTCCGCGGCCTCTTTAAGGCGTTGCAGTGCCAATTTATCATTGCGCAAATCAATGCCTTGTTCTTTTTTAAACTCATCGGCAAGATAATCAATGATTCGCGCATCGAAATCCTCACCGCCCAGGAACGTGTCGCCATTGGTGGATTTCACCATGAAGAGTTCGTCCGAAATTTCAAGAATTGAGACGTCAAATGTTCCACCACCCAAGTCATATACGGCGATCATGCCGTGTTTTTTCTTATCAAGACCATAGGCCAGCGCGGCAGCCGTCGGTTCGTTGATAATCCGCAGCACATCAAGTCCCGCAATTTTTCCGGCATCTTTCGTGGCCTGGCGTTGCGCATCGTTAAAGTAAGCCGGTACGGTGATCACAGCTTCAGAAACGGTTGTTCCCAAATAGCTTTCGGCAGTTTCCTTCATTTTTTTCAGGATCATCGCGGAAATCTGGGCCGGGGCGAATTTTTCACCGTCAATTTCCACCCACGCATCACCATTATCGCCCTCAGTAATTTTGAACGGCGCATGTTCGCGCATTTTTTGCACTTGCGGGTCGTTATATCTGCGCCCGATCAAGCGTTTAATGCCGTAAAGCGTTTTATCCGGATTGGTGACGGCCTGACGTTTGGCGGGTTGCCCGGTGAGTCGTTGATTATCATTGGTAAACGCCACCATGGATGGTGTTGTGCGCGCGCCTTCGGAATTTTCAATCACCCGTGGCTCTTTCCCGTCCATAAAGGCAACGCAAGAGTTGGTGGTTCCCAAATCGATACCGATTATTTTAGACATAGTTTTCCTCTCATTTCTGCGGCAGATAGATGTGGGCCTCACCATGAGCACCCGTCCTACCTCCAAACAAGGTTTACAATAAAGTTCAAAACTCTATATAGCGCATCGGCTCCAAAATGGACACCCCGCAAATAAAGTTTTTCACAGCCATTTTAATGTAGGATAATTTTCCTATTTTGTCAAGAAGGGGGGAATCAATTTTGCTCCGAATAGTCTGCGCTCCAGAGAATTTTTCAATTAAGCGGAAGCCGATTCATCGTAATAAAATGCGATAAAAAATGTTGTAGGCATTGATTGAGCTTATTCCAGTCCGCAAATAATGCTATAATTTTCTATGGCCCAACTTCATTCCCTAATCCGCCTGCGCAAATATCGCGTTGAAGAAAAACAAAAAATATTGGCGGAGCTGTTTCGCCAAGCAGAGCTTATTGAAGGCCGAAAACGCGCCATTAGTGAGTCCTTGATTCGAGAGCAAATGATTGCCGAAGAATCGGGCCAGGTTGATGCCTATGTCTTTTATGCCGCTTATGCATCGCGCATGACGCAAGAGTTGGAGAAAATTGAAATTCAACTTCAGCGCATGGATGCAAGAATCGAAAAAGCTCAGGAGGATTTGCGAGAGGCGTTTGCCGAGCAAAAAAAGGCGGAAATTATTCAAAAAAAGCGCGATAAATCGGAGCAAGACTTGCTCAAAGCCAAAGAAAATCGTGAGATGGACAATATCGGCATTGATGTTTTTCTGCGCGGTCAATCAAATGATAAAGCAGTCAACCAAGAACGTGAGGATGAAACAATTAAGAGGGAATAAAAAGATTATTTTGCGCTTCATTATTCCTGTTAATTATTCCTGTGCTCAAACGCCATGCAGGCTCCCTGCAATGCTCTTAACGCTCTTTGCGCGGGCGGTGGCCTGCCGTCCCGGATGATAAATGTAAAAAGAGGATAAATGTAAAAAAGCTTGAAATTAGGCTTTTCAGCAAATGAAAATCATTATAAGCTTCACCCTTGGCTAGAGAAAACCTATCCAATATCAGCTACAATATCAGCTATCAGAGAGGCACATCATGAATCGGTTCACGAATTTCTTTACCATTTTTTCCCCCGTACAGAGTTTGAAACAAGCGATGAATGGTTTTTCGAGTATGGCTATGGTGGCTTGGTTGGCCTGCGGATTGCTGCTCTGCCTCACATTTTCAGCAATTCCCGTAGCGCATGCGCAAGCGGAAACTATGGAGAGCAAAATATCTTCGGAAGATGCCCAAAAAAAGGCGATCTCTCCATCTGAAACCTATTTGACAATTTCCGCTTCGGAGCAAAAAGAAGTGGATCAGGATGAACTTGTGGCGGAGCTGCGCATTGAGGTTGAAGACCCAAAATCCAGTGTGGTGCAAGAGAAAATTAATAGCGCGGTTAAGGCTGCCGTTGCGAGCATTAAGCAAGAGCCGAGCATTCAACTTTCAACCGGGCAATATTACGTGTATTCCTATGACCCAACCCCTGTGATTGTAAGCAGTGCAGAGGCGATTAAACCTGAGCGAAATAAGAAAAACGTGATCTGGCGCGGCACGCAATCTTTGAGACTCGTGTCAAAAGATTCGGAGAAATTGTTGAATAAAGTAGGAGAGATACAGGGGCAGGATTTTGTGATGAGCAATCTGTCCTATCAGTTATCCTCGGAAAAATTTGAAACGGAAAAGGATGGCTTGATAGAGGCCGCCATTAAAAAACTGCAGAATAAAGCCAATATTGTGGCGCAGTCCTTAAACAAACCATCCTATAATATTGTGGAGCTAAATCTCGATAATTCTTATATCCCCACGCCCCAGCCCATGGTGATGATGAAATCCGATATGAGCTTGAGCCGGGAAAGTGCGCCACAACCCCCAACGGCAGAGCCCGGTAAAGCCGTTATTTCATTGAACGTATCGGCACGGATTCTTTTGAAAAATTGATGGATGGATAAGGCAGGGGAGATTAACGGTCGAACAGGGATAACCCAAGGGGAGAAGAGTTTACATGCTGTTGTGGTTTGTGATCGGCTATTGGGTTATCTCGGTTGCAATTGGGTTGATTGCCAGTTTAAAAGTTCATAATACGGGCGACTTTGCTATCGCCGGCCGTCATTTGCCGTTTTATATGGTTGTGGCCACGGTGTTTGCCACTTGGTTCGGGTCGGAAACCGTTCTGGGAATTTCCGCGACATTTCTGGATGAAAATTTGCGCGGCATTGTGGCGGATCCTTTTGGCTCCTCCCTATGCTTGATTTTGGTCGGGTTGTTTTTTGCCGCGCCGCTGTACAAAATGAAATTACTGACCATTGGAGATTTTTACAAAAAACGCTATGGGCGGGTTGTGGAGGTGCTCACGACTCTGGCGATTGTGGTGTCTTATTTAGGCTGGGTTGGGGCTCAAATCACGGCTTTGGGATTGGTGTTTAGCATTGTTTCCAATGGTCAGATATCCGAAATGGCGGGTATGTGGATCGGCTCGCTCACCATTCTCATTTATACGTTCTTTGGCGGCATGTGGGCGGTGGCCGTGACGGATTTAATCCAAATGGTGATTATTGTTGCCGGCATGCTCTATATCGGGGCCGAAGTTTCGGGTATGGCCGGCGGGGTAGGGGCGGTAATTGAACATGCGCAGGCCTCGGGGAAATTTGAGTTTTGGCCCTCCGCCGATCTCGCGAGCATAATCGCCTTTATCGCGGCGGCGGTCACCATGATGTTGGGGTCCATTCCGCAACAGGATGTTTTCCAGCGCGTTCAGTCCGCCAAAACCATTCAATACGCCAAATGGGGCTCTGTCCTCGGCGGAAGCCTCTATTTTATCTTTGCTTTTGTGCCGATGTTTTTGGCCTATTCCGCCACCCTTATTGATCCGGACATGGTCGCAGCCCATATGGGGGATGGAGGAGATCGCCAGTTGATTTTGCCGCAACTGGTCCTGACTCATGCACCGCTTTTTGCCCAGGTTATGTTCTTTGGCGCGCTGCTTTCCGCCATTAAAAGCTGTGCATCGGCTACGCTTTTGGCCCCGTCAGTCTCATTCACAGAAAATATTTTGCGCCCGATGTTGCCAAAAATGAAGGATAAACAATTGTTGAAATTGATGCGTCTCGTGACCTTGGTCTTTACCGTGGTTGTTACGCTTTATGCCATTAATTCCGACCTGAGCATCTTTGCCATGGTTGAAAACGCTTATCAGATAACCTTGGTATCGGCATTTATCCCGCTGGCGTTTGGCATTTATTGGAAACGCGCCACCAATCAGGGAGCTTTGTTTTCAGTGATCGGCGGGTTTACCAGCTGGGTTTTGTGTCTTGCCTTCGCCCCTGAGGATGCGTTGATCCCGCCCCAATTGGCAGGATTGATGGTGAGCTTTGTCGGGATGATTGCGGGATCACTAATGCCGCAATTCACCCCTCATCGGCACGAAGTGCATGACGAGTTGCGCGCGGGGCATCATGGCCATGAAAGCCTACAATAAAGCCTGCAATAACATGCAATTTTATAGTAAATGCGCGCCGATTTGGCGCGTGATATGGTCGGGGAATTCCTGAGATTCCCACGGTAAATAAACCCAACAATTTTGGGCGATGTGCTCAACAAAATAATCGGCCTGCGGTTGGCCCTCAGGTTTCACAAACAGACAAGCATAGGTCGCTTGCGGCCACAGGGCGCGTATGGCTTTAAAGGTGTTACCGCTGTCGGACAAATCATCAATCACCAACGTGTCGATTTGGTTGTAATGCAAATCCGGTTGCGAACGGATATGTACGTCGCCGCGGGTTTGGTGAGCGTGGCTTTCAATGCTGATGCTATCCACCAACCTGATATCCAATTCTCGCGCAATAATGCACGCCGGAACCATCCCGCCGCGCGTCACCGCGATAATGCGTGTCCAGCTGCGGCCGCTGGCTTTAAGTTTTTCAGCGAGTGCCAAGCTCAAAATATGAATTTCCTGCCATGAAAAGGCACGCTCAGAGGGATGGGAAGAGAGGGGGGCAGCGGGGGAGGAGGAGAGGGGGGCGGACATTGGATTCAAAATTCCTCAATCAAAATAAGATAAATAATCTGACCATTTGGAACTTAAAGCGAATATCCACTTGATGCAAGTGTGATTTTGTGGTCTGTTATACTTGGAAGACTGAATTGCTGGCTAGGAACAAGCGACGCAGCGTAGGGATTCTACGTCAGGAGCGAAGTGACAACGTCCAGGGGTTCAGTATTCCGAGTATAGGTCGAACAAATTTTTGGTTGAGGTCCATAATAACAGGTTGATTTCATGATTCCGCAAGAAAATTTCCTTATGCAATATCTGCCAATCCTTTTGTTTTTAGGGATTGCGGGGGTGTTGGCCACGGTGATGAGTTTGGTGCCGTTCGTGATTGGCAAGCTCAAGCCCGATTCGCAAAAACTCTCACCCTATGAATGCGGATTTGATGCATTTGACGATGCGCGCCATAAATTCGATGTGCGGTTTTATTTGGTCGCGATTTTGTTTATCATCTTTGACCTTGAGGTCGCATTTCTTTTTCCTTGGGCGGTTTCGTTGGGGCAAATCGGCCTTTTTGGCTTTTGGTCGATGATTGTTTTCCTCGGCGTGTTGACGGTTGGCCTGGTGTATGAATGGAATAAGGGTGCGCTCGATTGGGAGTAAAGATACAAATGGAATCTGTGCCGAGCTTGAGATTTTATCCATCAGAGAAAGCATTTGTTAAGTGGACAATAATTGTACTTATTTGTGCGCCTTTTAGCCTTTTCACGTATTGGTTGAATCCTATAGGAACTGCCGTGCCTATAGCTCTAGGTATTCTGACGATCATTCTTGTTTTGTCAATGATAGAGTCTAATCCAAAATATTTACTTATTAAGAAAAAAAATAATTTGCTTCAGAAATCTATTAATATCGGAATTGTAGTTGGATGTGTTGGCTATTTTTTCAGTGCAATAGGTATTCTTTCGAGGAATGCAATGATTTTTTCTTTAGGGGGGATAAATAATATAGTAGATATTGTTCTGGTGAAATGTTCTTTGTCGATGGCTTATATTTTGATGAAAATGGACGTTTCGGTGAGAATTGTAAATATTGAAGAGCTAAACAAAGCCCTGGAGAGTGAGAGCTATTTATTTCAGCAATTTTTCGTGTATATTACGACCGTTATTGATGGATTACTTCATTCTATTATTTTAGCTTTTTTGTGTGGGATCATATATTTTATAATGTCTTGTTTGCGAGTTAGGAAAGAAAATTTGCGAGTTAGGAAAGAAAATGAGTAGTCACCGTGAAGTGTTTAAGGCTCCGCAGGTACCGCTGCAAACCAATGTTCCAATCATCCCGGCGGTTCAGCAGGATGAAGCCGTGGCGAAATTGGCGCAAGAGGTTACGGATAAGGGGTTTGTCCTAACCCAGGCCGATAAATTGTTCGATTGGGCGCGCCAAGGGTCGATGTGGCCCATGACTTTTGGGCTGGCGTGCTGCGCGGTTGAAATGATCCATTCCTACATGTCGCGTTATGACCTTGACCGATTCGGGATTATTCCGCGCCCCTCTCCAAGGCAATCGGATGTGATGATTGTGGCGGGAACGCTCACCAATAAAATGGCTCCGGCACTGCGCCGCGTCTATGATCAAATGGCCGAACCGCGATGGGTGATTTCCATGGGGTCTTGCGCCAATGGTGGCGGGTATTACCATTACAGCTATTCCGTGGTGCGCGGGTGTGATCGTATAGTACCCGTGGATATTTATGTGCCCGGTTGTCCACCAACGGCGGAGGCTCTGGTTTACGGGCTCTTGCAACTACAGAAAAAAATCCGCCGCGAAGATACGCGGATTGTGAGGTGAGGTTCGTGATCATTGTATCCCTTAGGAAAAAACTCAAATACCAGACGCCAGAGTGAAAATATAAAAACCTACAGGAATTTAAGCTGTGACTGAGGATTTTTTGCCCCCCGGCATTGTGGGCTTGCTGGATGATATAAAATCCATTCCGGCGGTTAATCAAATTATATTATACGGATCACGGGCGAGGGGGGATGCTGCACAGCGTTCGGATTATGATCTGGCGATTGATGCGCCGGATTTATCTGAGCAAGATTGGGATAAGATATATTGGATGGTTGAGGATGCGGAGACACTTTATAAAATAGACTGTGTTTGGCTTCAAAAGTCCGGCAGTTCTCTGCGGGCTAATATTTTAAGGGACGCAAAGGTTCTGTTTCAACGATGATGGCAAAATTGCAGACTGATTTTGAGAAGCTGGAAAAATCTATGACTCAGTTGAAAAAGATGTTGGCATTACCGACTGATCATGAGGGTCGGAGGGAGGCTGTCATCCAATGCTTTGAATTTGTGGTTGAACTGAATTGGAAATTGTTCAAACATATACTGGCGGAAAAAGATGTCATCGCGAATACGCCGCGTGACGTATTTAAAGAGGCCTTTGCGATCGGATGGATTGATAATGAGGAGATGTGGATCAGAATGATAAAAGATAGAAATCTGTCCTCGCACACTTACAATGAGGATCTAGCCAATGAAATTTTAGGACGGATTCCAACCTATACGCCCATGATTGAAAAAACATTTGAGACATTAAAACGGATTGCAGAAAAATGACAGATAAGGCAAATTTTCCTAGTGCACACGTTAAGGCGATATGATTTATAAGGATATAAGAGGATAGCATGACATCAGAACCTATAGACTCAGCGAATGCCGCGGACCCAAAAGACCTGATCCCCGTTTTGACATTGGGGCAGGCATTGCAGGAAAAAATGCCGGAGGCGGTTGAGTCCTATGAACTTGATCACGGCGAGCTGATCGTACGCGTGCGTAAGGAGGGCTTAACGGATGTGATGGCCTTTTTGCGCGATGATCCGAATTGCCGATTTGCGCAATTGATGGATATTTGCGGGGTAGATTATCCCGAACGCGCCTTGCGGTTTGATGTCGTGTATCAATTGCTTTCGCTCAAATACAATATGCGCGCGCGGATTAAGGTGGCAACAGATGATAAAACCCCGATCCCAAGCGTATCCGGGCTTTTTAACTCTGCCCCGTGGTTTGAACGAGAGGCATGGGATCTCTTTGGGATTATGTTTGACGGGCTCGCTGATCACCGCCGCATCTTAACCGATTACGGGTTTGACGGCCATCCGTTGCGCAAGGATTTCCCGCTCACGGGGCATGTGGAGGTGCATTACGATGATGAAGCCAAACGTGTGGTGTATGCGCCCGTAACCCTCCCGCAAGATTTTCGTGTGTTTGATAATTTAAGCCCGTGGGAAGCCATGACCGATGTGCAATTACCCGGCGATGAAAAGGCCGGCGAAAACCCGCATATGCCCAAAATCGGATGGCAGCCTGTTGCTAAGTCGCAAACTGAGTAATTTGAGAGTATGTGATGAGTGATTCCCCCTTTGCGGCCCAGAACTCTGAAGCAGATGACCAAATCTACCGCGTATTGGCGCGCAAATATCGGCCGCAGAATTTTGATCAATTGATCGGGCAGGATGCGCTGGTCCGCACACTCAAAAACGCCATTAGTTCGGGCCGCATTGCCCATGCCTTTATGCTCACGGGGGTGCGCGGTGTGGGGAAAACCACGACGGCGCGCATTATTGCCAAGGCCCTGAACTATACCGGTGCGGATGGCACGGCCGGCCCCACCACTGGCCCCACCGATGATTGCGAAACCTGCCGCGCCATTGCCCAGGACCGCCACCCCGATGTCATGGAAATGGATGCGGCGTCACGGACGGGGATTAATGATATTCGTGAAATTCTTGATGGCGTGCGCTATGCGCCGATTTCCGCGCGGTATAAGGTTTATATCATTGATGAAGTGCATATGCTCTCCACCTCCGCGTTTAACGCGCTGCTCAAAACTTTGGAGGAACCGCCGCCCCATGTGAAATTTATTTTTGCGACGACCGAAATTCGTAAGGTGCCGGTGACGGTGCTCTCTCGCTGTCAACGCTTTGATTTGCGCCGCGTGGATGTTGAAATGCTCTCGGCCCATTATGCTAAGGTCTGTGAGGCTGAGGGCATGGCGGCGGAGTTTGAGGCCATTGCCATGATTGCCCGCGCGGCTGACGGGTCTGTGCGTGACGGGTTGAGCATTTTGGACCAGGCAATGGCGTTGGGGGACGGAGCCCTGATCACCGCGGATCAGGTGCGGCAGATGTTGGGGCTGGCGGACCGCAGCCAATTGCTGGATTTGGTGGAATTTATCCTCGGCGGGGACGCCGCAAAATCGCTGGGGTTGATGGCGGATTTGTACCGCGCCGGGGCCGATGCGCAATCTGTGTTACAAGATATTTTGGACATTACCCATTTAATGACCAAATTCGTCAGTATTTCTGCGCCGCCCGTCACGGTGGAGCCCAATATGGCAGAGCGGGAGCGCACCCGCGCGGCGGAAATGGCCAAAAAGACCGGTATTGCGCAACTCACCCGCATTTGGCAAATCTTGCTCAAGGGGTTGGGGGAAATCGCCCATGCGCCCAACCCGCAATCGGCGGCGGAAATGGTGGTGATTCGGTTGATTTATAGTGGCACACTCCCTGATCCCGGCAGCATTATCAAACAGCTCAAGGACGGGAGCTTGTCGGTTTCGGCCACAATATCCGGGGGCGCAGGTGCCGCAGGTGGGGGCGCTTCAGGCGGGGCAGGGGGCTTTAGCGGTTTAGGGGGGGGTGGACTCTCTCGCTCCCCCCAAATCAATATGCCGGGTCACTATTCCGGGGGCGCCGTCCAGGGTGGAGTAACACAGGCTGGAGTAACACAGGGCGGGGCCAAGATGATGCCGCACCACGCCCATGAAAATTTACCGCTGGCGGTTGCCAATAATAATTTGGGGACTTTGGCGGATGTCGTGGCGTTACTGGAGCAAAACGGGGCGATGAGCCTGGCCGCGCAAATCGTGCATCATATGGAATTGGTAAAACTGGATCGTGAAGTGATTGAATTTCGGCCCACGGCGGATGCTGATAAAAACCTCGCGCACTCTTTGGGCAAAAAATTGCTGGATATCACCGGGCGGCGTTGGATGATTGTCAGTTCCAATTTCGCGCCCAATGCCGCACCCACTTTGGCGGTTCAGGCCGCGCAGGCACAAGATAAACTGATGGCCGAGATCATCGCTGACCCTGTGATTGCAAGAGTTCTGGCGGCCTTTCCTCTCTCAAAAATTGAGATTGTGGAGGGGTAGCAGCCCTTAATTCTAACTTGCTCATCGCTTCACGCACGGCAGTTTCGGCGGATGAGGAGGCCGGCACCAATGGCAAGCGGAGTTCATTGCGGCAAAGACCCAACACGGACGCCCCATATTTCACCGGTGCGGGGGAGGTTTCCACGAACAGGGCTTTGTGCAACGGCATTAAATCATATTGGCGTTGAAAAAATGTCGCCATATCCTTTGCCGCCCAAGCATTTTGCATGTCGGCACATTGGCGCGGTGCGATGTTGGAGGTCACAGAAATGCAGCCGTCGCCGCCCTGGGCTAGGCACGCCCCTGCGAGCGCATCCTCACCCGATAACACGGCAAAATTTTCTTTCACGCGCGATTTGATAAAGCTGGTGCGTGACATATCGGATGTGGCATCCTTAAGCGCAATAATGCGCGGCAATTCCGCCAATTTACATACGGTATCCACGGCAATTTCCGATCCGCACCGCCCGGGAACATTATAAATCACAATCGGCAAATCCACCGCATCATGAATGGCGGTGTAATGCGCCAGTAATCCCGCTTGAGTCGGTTTATTATAGTACGGCACCACAATCAACGCCGCATCCGCCCCGCAATCTTTGGCCAATTGCGTAAGCTCAATGGTTTTTTTGGTCGAATTCGTGCCGCATCCCGCAATAATTGGAATTTGCCCCTTGACCAAAGCCACAGACATGTCAAAAATAGTGTGGTAGTCTTCAAATTCCAAAGTCGGCGATTCGCCGGTGGTCCCACAAGGAACAATCCCGTGAGTGCCGTTGCGCAGCTGATAATCAACTATTTTTTCAAAGGCGGGGCGGTCAATCTCTCCACCAATAAACGGAGTGATGAGGGCCGTGATGGAGCCATGCAGTTTTGCCAAAGCGGGAGTCGTCATCGTCAGTTTCTTTCGCTTATCTACAGTGTTATCATGCGTTATAGGGGATGTGAGTTAATGGTCAAGTCAATAGTCAAATCAAAACTTTCAAAATATCCAAAATATTCTAGCAAAACTTTAGTCCCTTCGGTCGCAAAAGTCCAATTTTTATTAGATTTATCAAGATCATATCTGAGATTGTGCCCTGTGCTATGCCTGCTGTTATGCCTTGTCTTAAGCCTGATAAGCGGGGTGGTGAATTTTTCGCATAAAGCCTGGGCGGCCCCGCCACCGCAAGCGGCGGTCGATGCCCTTATTCTCATGAGTGGTGAAGAATGGCTGGAGGCACGCAATAAAATTGCCGCGCTACGCAATCCGGCCTTTTCCAAGATGTATGAATGGATGCTCTACCGCGAGGACTATGACCAACTTCCTTTTGACCGCGTGGCGGCCTTTATTGATAAAAACCCGCATTGGCCCAATCAAATTGCGCTCAAAAAAACTGCGGAGCGCGTGATGCCGGCTGATCTTCCGCCTCAACAGGTTTTGGCGTGGTTTGCGAAATATCCCCCCGTTTCGGGGCAGGGCATGATTAAGCTGCTCTATGCCGCAAGTATGACCGGAAGTATGACCGGAAGCCTTGCGGGGCAAGGGACACAAAGGGGGGGTAATGTCAATAAACTTATCATTGATCAATGGCCGGTGGCGGATATTTCTGCGGATGATCTTGTGGCACTCTGGCGCGAAGTCGGCGGGGATATTCCGCTAAAAACTCATAGGCACCGTTTGGATAAGTTGCTGTTTGCGCAAAAATATGATGCTGCCCGTGCGCTCGCCAATCTCATGGGCGGCGGCTATATGGCGTTGGTGAATGCGCGCATTGCCCTCGCGCAGGACAAGGCGGATGCCAACAGCCTTTTAAATCAGGTGCCGAGCGGCTTAAGAGCGGACCCGGGGTTGTTGTATGAGCGTTTAAGCTGGCGACGGCGCAATGATATGGACCAAGGAGCCATAGAAATCCTGCAATCCGCACCCGATATGGCCCAGGTGACCAACCCTGATAAATGGTGGAAAGAACGCCATATTATGATCCGCCGTATGATCGAATCGCATAATTATAAACTGGCCTATCAACTCAGCGCGGCGCATGGCAACGGCGATAAGGCAGACACGGCAGAGGCCGAATGGATGGCCGGGTGGTTGGCGTTGCGGTTTTTGAACCAGCCGCAATCGGCGCTTAAACATTTTGAAACTATGTACGGGCTTGTCGCCACATCCATCTCTAAATCCCGTGGCGCCTATTGGGCCGGGCGGGCGACTGAGCGGTTGGGGCAAAATGATCGGGCCCGCACTTGGTTCCAAGCGGCCGCGCAATATCCCACCAGCTATTACGGGCAATTATCCTTGCAACATTTGCATGCGCCCGCACCGCGTTTGAGTGTGGCCGTCGCATCCGCCGGTGATATCCAAAAAATGCGCGGCAATGATTTGATTCAGGCTGCGCAGCTGGCCCATGCCGCGGGGCTGGATAAGATTCACGCGCTGCTGGTCGGGGCGTTGATTGATACGCTCTCCACCCCGTCCGAATTTATGGCGGCGGCGCAGATTTTGGACCGGGGAGGGGACCGCGTGGCCTCTTTCCGCGTGGCCAAGGCGGCATCGTGGAAAAATATTTATCTTGGGCCCTATACCTACCCCGACCTCTCGCGGCAAATGGCGCAAATTGGTGGGGATCACGCACTTTATCACGCGATTATCCGCCAAGAAAGCCAGTTTGACGCACAGGCGCTCAGCCCGGCGGGGGCGCTGGGATTGATGCAATTAATGCCCGCAACCGCTAAGGAAACGGCGGGAAAATTGGGGGTCGCGCATCAAACTTCTTGGCTCACTGATCGCCCTTCGCATAATATTTTGCTGGGGTCGAGTTATATTGACCGTTTGATTGAACGGTTTGACAACGCCTATCCCATGGCGGTGGCGGGATATAATGCCGGGCCGGGGCGCGTGCGGCAATGGATTGATGAATTTGGTGATCCGCGCTTAACCAATGATCGTGGCCGCGCAGCACCGAATTCCATGGCGCCCGATTGGGTGGATTGGATTGAACTGATCCCCGTGAGCGAAACACGAAACTATGTGCAACGCGTGCTGGAAAACTACTATGTGTACAGTAAAATATTGGAAAAATAGCTGTGATTTGATCCACTGGGGGCCTTCATGTCATATCTACGGGCAATCTTAAAGATTTTATGTTTGACGCTTTGGACACTCCCAATTTTGGTCGTGCAAATTATAGTACTCTGTTTTACAAAAGGGCAGGGGGCCTATATCATCCCCCAGCTTTGGCATCGCGGTGTTTG
Organism: Alphaproteobacteria bacterium; assembly: GCA_016794305.1. Classification (GTDB taxonomy): domain Bacteria; phylum Pseudomonadota; class Alphaproteobacteria; order Micavibrionales; family Micavibrionaceae; genus UBA1573. The sequence goes on from JAEUKN010000005.1 coordinate 62,954, forward strand.
CAAAATTATTGGCCTGCGGGTTGAAATTTTGGGCACTCCGATCACTGACCGCCAGATTGTCTATGTATCCAACCATATTTCGTATCTGGACATTAATGTGATTGGCGCGCATTTGCGTGCGTCGTTCATCGCCAAGGAAGATATTGCGAAATGGCCGATTTTTGGCTATCTCGCCACGGTGCAACAAACCGCCTTTATCAGCAAAAACCCCCGTGCGGCAAAACAGGTCGCTAATTCTTTGGGCGACATGGTGACACAGGGGAAAAGCCTGATTCTCTTCCCCGAAGGCCAGGTCTCATCAGGTGAGCAAATCTTGCCGTTTAAATCCAGCCTATTTTCATTGGTGTTTATGAATTCCGACCAAACACTTCCTCTTCAACCTGTCGTGATCCACTTGGTGCAAACCAATAAAAATCCGCGTGACCATACAATGACTATGGCGGATCGCAGCCTCTATGCCTGGCACAGCGATAAACTTTTCGCCCAGCATTTTTGGAATTTTTTGCGCCATCGTGGCGCGCTGGTCCAACTTATTTTTGGTGACCCCCTAACCCCGACCGCGGGGCAAGACCGCAAAATCTTGAGCAAAATCATCTATGATCAAATGGAAAATCGTCTGGTAAATGTTTCATCATTTCCACATGATTAAAGTTGTTAAGCCTGAACATTATTTTCCTAAATACACATAAAATTAATTATTTTGCCTTATATTTAAGATAGGGCGAAGTCGATAAAATTTGACATAAATTAAGATGTAATCAAAATTACAAAAAGAGGGTTAGTGAATGAACAGCAAATTTGAGCGTGCCGAGCAGGGATTTAGCTTGCTAGAGCTATTACTAGGTGTGGTGATGATGGCCATGGTGATCGTGGGTGTGGCCGCCATTGTCAGCCGCCAAGGTGATGAGGCAAAGGCAAATGTCGTTGCGCTTCAGCTGAAAACCATCGGCGATGCCGCCGGTGAGTATATTAAGGATAATTATGATACGATATATACCAATACTCAGGCTGCCAATTCAAAAATAATTATTACCCTGCCTATGTTGACGGCTTCGGGATATTTGGGTGCCGATTTTGCGCAGGGAAATGTATATAACCAGAATATGTGCGTGGTGGTGCGTCGTTCTGCCAATTCCGCCAATAATCTTTTGGGCTTGGTGGTCACCGAGGGTGGAAACCCAATTGATGATGTGACATTAGGCCAGATTGCCGCAACCATTGGGGGTGCAGGGGGCGGCGTATATTCAGCCAACCCAACGATGGTCAGGGGCGCCTTGGGCGCATGGACATTTAATACGAATGTTTTTAGCGGGGCCACTACAACCGGGACGAATTGTAGCGGCGCAGGAAATGTCACGCTTGCGGCTGGGCACCCCACTATGTCAATATGGTTTGCGGATGGCGCCTCCAGATCCGCCAGCGGCACATTATACCGTAACGCCGTTGCCGGACAACCGGAGTTGAACACGATGAATACGCCTTTGATTATGGGGGCCGCAACGACTCAAACCGCTGGGGGAGCATGCAATGCTGCTCCTCCTAATAATGCCCCAATCGGGGCTATTGCTCGCGACGCTAATGGAGCTGTACTGTCGTGTTCGTGCACGACCATCGATCCCGTTACAAATGCATGTGTAGCCTCAACATGGGCTAATGCGGGTAGTGCTTATTGGGGGAATCCTGTTCCAAATTTGGCAGCCTTGGGTGTTTGCAATGCCGCTTCTGCAGGGAAAGTTGTAATGGTGGCATCGGCACCTGGCGCAGCCGCTACTCTACACCCCTATGTGCCCTACACATGCGACGGCGGGGGAACTTGGAAAGCCGTGGCAATTGATCAGAACGGCAATCTAGCGCTTTCCAATAATTTAGATGTTTGGGGAGCTACGTTATTGCGTAACAATACTCATGTGGGGGGGACATTAGATGTTGATGGTAATATTGTCATAAATGATAATGGTGTCAATCAAACAAGATTATTTTTGCCAAGGGGAAATAGCTTATCTATTGGTGGATCAATATTTTATGGTGATGGCATCAACTCTGCTGTCCGTCAACCAGGTCATTTTTACGTACAGGCCCCTGATGGAAGTGCAAGAAGCATCTTTGCAGATTGGATGATTGGTAATTATCTTTATCCTAATACCGTTAATACAGTAAATACGGGATGTTCACAGAGTGGTCTTATAAGTAAGTCAAGTGATGGCTCTACCCTATCATGCGTCAGTGGTGTTTGGAGAAAATTGGGGGGGATATCAAATGTGAGTATTACGGCCAATAATTGGTGGGATACTGAAAGTGATTCAGCCTGCTATTGTCCGAATGGAACCACAAGAGTGTCGTGCAGTGGTGGACGGAGATGGGATTTAGGAGATACTTGTGATGAACGAGATTGTGGTTATATTGGGACGCAACCATATGACGTACATGGCTGTCGCACAAGAATTGATAGCAATGGTAATGAGCACGCTGTTGCGTGGTGTTACTGCGCTCAATAGGAGAAACCAGATCAAAATGCGCCAATATAATTATTATACCCTGATTCATGAATGACCCGAAGAAATGGGTTGACTTGGGGGGGATTTTTGATTCTAAAGATAGGTATGAGA
>JAEUKN010000060.1 GCA_016794305.1 Alphaproteobacteria bacterium
AATCGTCAGGTTGGGCACAAAATGACCATCCATCACATCAAGATGCATAAAATCCGCGCCGGCCGCATCGAGCCGCGTGACCTCCGCCCCCAATTGGGAAAAATCAGCCGATAACAACGATGGGGCAATATGTACGGTCATAATAAATTATCAATAAAATCAGATAGATAGGGTGAAATATTTAGCAAGAGAATAAATTGAAAAGGACGACAAAGGGACGAACATCCCCGATACGAATCAGTATAAATCAGCCATACGACCCGTTGCAAGCGATAATCAATTTTTTGGGCGCAAAATTTATTCCGCCGCGTCAAACCTGATGGAAACGGAGCGACCATGGGCGGGGAGTTGTTCCATTTGAGCAAATTTTTCCGCAGCAAAGCGTAAATCACCTAGGGTTTTTTGATTGAACTTCTGGATGCCGATTTTCTTCATGAAATGCGCCGTGGTCAGGCCGGAGAAAATTTTAGCCGCGCCGCCCGTGGGCAAAACATGACTCGATCCCGCAACAAAATCACCAATCGGTTCCGGAGTCCATTCCCCCATCATGATGGCACCGGCGGAGGTAATCATTTTTTCCACATAGTCCGGATCCTTTGTCAGGATTTCCACATGTTCGGGCGCGTAGTGATTACAAATTTGTGCGCAATCTTCGATAGTTTTGCAATTTATCACAAAAATCCCGTTTTCAATCACCCGGTCCATCGCCGCAGAAGGCGGTAATTTTTGACGTTGCGCCAAAAGGCATGATTGGATGCTCTGGGTTAGGGACGCAGAAATGGTGACCAAAACTGCCTGTTCCATTCCCGATCCGTGTTCAGCCTGAGAGAGCAAATCCGCCGCCACATATTCGTGGTTTGCGGTGTCATCGGCGATGATCATAATTTCACTCGGTCCCGCCAACATATCAATGTTAACAGCCCCAAAAACTTGTTTTTTTGCCTCAGTCACATAGGCATTTCCGGGGCCGGCGATGGATTGAACTTTTTTAATCGTCTGAGTTCCATAGGCCACAGCCGCAACACCATACACACCGCCCAGTTGAACAATGCTGCGCACGCCGGCGACCTTGGCCGCATAAAGCATAGCCGGGTAAATGCCTTCCTTTTTGGGGGATGTCAGGACAATAATATCCTCCACCCCCGCAACATGCGCAAAAACGCAAGTGTGCAAAACTGTGGACACTAGGGGGAACGAACCGCAGGGTACGTAACACGCCACACGGTCTAACGGGACATATTTTTGCGCAACATAGGACTCACCCGTGCGCTCAATCTCACGCGGTTTGGTCATCGCGGCAAATGCACTGATACGTTCATGAGCCATACGGATTGCGGCTTTTTCATCATCGCTCAAGGCAAGAGAGTCTGCATCAACATCCGCCATATTGATGATGAATTGATCGGGGGTTAGCTCAATATCATCGAATTTTTTGGCATAGCGGATCAGGGCTTCATCGCCATTTTGCTGCACATCTGCAATGATGGCGGCAACTTGTTCCTGCAGCAATTTTTTATGGGCATTATTATTCTCACCCCGCGTGCGCGCACAAAAATCCTTACAAAATTCAGCAAACGAGGATGGTGTTTCAGGAGAATTTAAAAAAATCATTTTGTGGTTTCCTCCGTGGCCCTTTTCGTGTTTCTCTGGTCTAAAATTGTGCAAACATCATAAATGCTAAGGTTAGAATTTTCCAGCAATACCATCATGTGAAAAATTAAATCTGCCGCTTCGTTGAGGATTGCTTCGCGGTTTTGCTCCATATGCGCCAGCGCAAGCTCGACCCCTTCCTCCCCCACTTTTTGGGAAATGCGGGAACGTCCGGCGACAAAAAGCGATGTTGTGTAACTTGCCGGAGGACATGTCACATGACGTTCATGGATCACATGACTGAGATGATTCAAAACACCCAGTGCGGGGGGCGGTGTTTCGCCAAAGCAACTCAAGCTACCTGTGTGACAGGTGGGGCCGACCGGATCGGCCAAAATCAGCAAAGTATCACCATCACAATCGGGATAGATTTTGATGAGATTGAGGACATGACCCGAACTTTCCCCCTTCATCCATAATCGTTGTTTTGTACGGCTGAAAAAGGTTACATGGCCGCTCTCGCATGTTTTGGCCAGAGCCTCGCGGTTCATATATCCCATCATCAGGACTTCACGAGTGTGAATGTCTTGAATAATCACGGGCATCAACCCCGCGACCTTATCCCAATTTAAATGGTCCCAGTTCAGATCGCCCCCATACAAATCGTCCCCGTTTAAATTCCGCAAATCTTGGGGATTTAAATCGCCATTTGGCACATATGCGTCATTCATCTTCGGACCTCAATTCCTTGTGTATGAAGGTAATTTTTTAGTGTCGCAATGTGAATATGGCGGTTGTGAAAAACCGAAGCCGCCAAGGCCCCATCCACCCGCGCATCGCGAAAGACATCGGCAAAATGCGACAGCTCCCCCGCCCCGCCAGAGGCAATCAGCGGAATATGAAGACATTCACGCGCGGCCATGAGTTGGGGGATATCATAGCCGCGCCGCACTCCGTCGCTTCCCATACAGTTCAGCACGATTTCCCCCGCGCCGTGATCTTGGACAATCTTGAGCCAGTCTAAGGTTTGATATTGTGCGCGGATGGTTTTGCGTTCATCTCCGCTATACTGATACACGACCCACTGATTGTCAGACGCGAGACGATGGGGGGCGGACATGATATCAGATTGCTGAGTTTCTGAAGATTTCTGAGTTTCTGACTGCCGATCCGAAATTGAGCCGGCTTGATTGCTCTGCGCCAATCGGCTATCCACGCCGACCACCACGCATTGCGTCCCGAAACGATCCGCAAGCTCGGTGATAAATTCCGGCCGTTCTAAAGCAGGGGAATTAATAGATATTTTATCGGCCCCTTCGTTTAAAATACGCTCTGCTGCTTGCCAAGTGCGAATGCCGCCCGCCACACAAAACGGAACATCCAGAATTTGGGCGATTTTTTTGATCCATGACGTGCCCGCGACGCGATGATCACTGCTGGCGGTGATATCATAAAACACCAATTCATCCACGCCTTCATCCCTGTATCGTTGCGCCAATTCCAAGATATCGCCCATCACCACATGGTTGCGAAATTGCACGCCCTTGACCACCACGCCATCCTTAACATCAAGGCAAGCTATAATGCGTTTGCTTAACATGAGAGAGCCTCTTGCAGCGTAAATGCGCCCTCATAAAGTGCCTTTCCGATCACGGCCCCATCAATGCCCGCTTGCTTTAATTCGCGCAGATTATCCAATGTGTGAACACCGCCCGATGCCATGATGTTGAGCATAGGAAATTTCCGTTTAAGGGTTTGGTAAAGCGCAATATTGCATCCGGCCATTGTGCCGTCTCTCGCGATATCGGTGCATAATAAATGCTGCACCCCGTGATGGCTGTAATGATCAATCACCGCGGTGAGTTCTTGGGCACTCGTTTCCTGCCACCCTGAAACTGCCACGCGGAACAGGCCGTTATCATCAGGCACAACATCAAGCGCCAGACAGATTTTCTCAGCTCCAAATTCATGAAAAAGCGAGGCCGTGAGTTCGGGATTATTGACCGCGAGGCTCCCAATAATAATGCGCGCGACACCCAAATCAAATAATTGCACCGCATCATCACGGTTGCGAATACCGCCGCCTGTTTGAATTTTCAGGCCCGCACCGCGCACAATATCACCAATAATTTGGCTTTGGCGATGCTGCGGATTTTTTGCGCCATCCAGATCAACCAGATGCAGCCATTGTGCACCGGCATCATAATAAGATTTTGCCACATCGCGCGGATCGGAATTGTAAACGGTCTTGCTTTCAAATTGCCCCTTATAAAGGCGCACACATTGCCCGTTGATCAGATCAATGGCCGGATAGATCATCATGAATATAACCCCGCAAATTATAGCCCCGTAAAGTTTTTCAAAAGAATGCTGCCGACATCGCCCGATCGTTCGGGGTGAAATTGGCATCCCATAAAATTATCATGCGCGATGATGGCGGAAACTTGATCACGTCCATATTGGCAATACCCCAAAACATGCGCGTTCGCATCAATATTCGCATCCACAAAATAACTATGGACAAAATAAAAATAGCTGTGATCCGGAATGTTGCGCAGCAAAGGATGTGCTTTATGGTGTGTGGTTGATTTTTGCTGCGCAAGATCGGGCTGTTCACTCTGCTCTTTCCGCGCACTCTTTTCCACACTCTCACCCACTCGCCAATCCACCTGATTCCATCCCATATGGGGAATGGTTTTACCCGGTTCCGCGGTTAATTTCTTAACCTGTTGCGGCAGGATATTGAGCAAATCAACATCCCCCTCTTCACTCTCCGCTTTATTCCCTGCTTTATTCCCTTCTTGCGAATGAGAAAATAATAACTGCATCCCCAAACAAATTCCCAATACCGGGCAGGCAAGCCCGCGCAGGCACTCTACCAACTCATACCGCCGTAGCTTGTCCATGGCAGCCCGCGCGGTGCCAACACCGGGCAGAATGACATGGTCGGCACGTGCAATTTCATCCGCATCCGCACTGAGTTTTGAGTCCATATGAATCCGTTCCAACGCATACCGGATTGAGGAAATATTCGCGCCCCCACTATCAACAATGATCAACATTATAAAAGTCCTTTTGTGGATGGAAGATCGCTTTGTTCTTGGGTGAGTGCATCCCGCTTCATCGCCTGACGCAAAGCACGGCCAAAGGCCTTAAAGCAGGCTTCAATCATATGATGGGAATTTTTCCCCTTCACCGCAATGTGGCAATTGGCCTGAAGATTTTCTGCCAATGATCTAAAGACATGTTCAACCATATCACACGGCAATCCTCCAACGGTTTGATCAGGAAATTCTCCATCGAATGCGAGATAAAATCGACCTGATAAATCCAAGCTCACAGTACACAAACTTTCATCCATCGGCACAGTAAACCCATAACGTTCAATGCCGCGCTTATCTCCCAAAGCTTGCTTCAGGGCGGCACCCAGCGCAATCGCGCAATCTTCAACCGTATGATGCGCATCAATTTGCAGATCGCCTTCACAACTTAACACAAGCGAAAATCCGCCATGCTTGGCGATTTGTTCCAGCATATGATCATAAAATCCGATCCCTGTTGAGATATAAATAGGGGTGGCCTGATCGAGATTGACCCTCACATCAATCGCAGTTTCCAATGTTTTGCGGACGATATGTGCGCTGCGTCCTTTGACAGTTACAGCCTGCTCCCCACGCAAAGCTGAAAACAAAGCGCGCATATCCTCTTCGGAGCCGATCGAAATCCGCACACAATTTTTTAAATTGAGCTGATGCGATTGATCGCGCACAATCACTTTATGCTGTAAACATCGTGCACAAAATTCTTCGGCATTGCGCACGCGCACCAAAATAAAATTGGCGGTGGAGGGAAAAATTTCCTCAACTCCCTCAATGGTTTTAAGCTCCTCGATCACTCTCTCTCTGCGATCCAAGGTTGCCTGTCGGAGTTCGTTCAGCCGTGCCATATTTTTGGGCGTTAAAATTTTTTCAATTTCTGCCGCGACCGGTTGGGGGATAGGATAAGGGGCCAAAATCTTTCTCATCAGCGCAATAATATCTGATTGCGCAATGGCCACACCCGCGCGCAATCCCGCCGCTGCATAGGCTTTTGAAAGCGTGCGTAAGACCACAAGATTGGGGTAAGATTCAATCAAACCCGTCACAGTTTTTTGATGCGCATATTCAATATAGGTTTCATCAACAACCACGAGTGCATGCCCCGCACAAATGTCACAAAGCTCTATAATATCGGCAATATCCACCACGCCGCCCGTGGGATTGTTGGGCGTACACAGGAAAATTATTTTTGTATGGTTTTGTATGGCCGCGCGAATGGCCGCAATATCCGGGGTAAAATTTTTACTCTCTCTCAACGGCACCTCAATCACCTGCGCGCCCTGAATGGTGGCAGCCTGAGCATACATTGGAAATGTGGGCGGGCAGATCACCACAGAATCCTCCCCTGCCTCACAAAAGGACCGCAGGAGGATATCAATTGCTTCGTCCGCACCGCGGGTAAGCACGATATTGCGGCTTGAGACATCATATAATTCACAAATTTTGCGCATAACCCCGGCCGGTTGCTGCGCGGGATAGCGATTATTGCCCACCGAACCAATATAGGGTTCATACGCGCATTCATTGGCATCGAGAAAAATATACCCCTCATCCGCTTTATAAAGTGATCGGGCCGAAGAATAGGCCGCCATTGTGCGCACATGGGATCGCGCACGCAGCAAGATGGGATTTTCGATTCTCTGATCTGGGGTCGTTTGAGTCATTTCACACCGTTATTCAATCAATTTACGCCTAAGTTTTCACGCTATTCTAATCAAGCATTTTTTCAATCGGCAGCACCAAAATATCACTGGCTCCTTGAGATTTGAGCTGCTCCATCGTCTCCCAAAATATGCCTTCGTTACAAACAGCGTGAACCGCTACCGTATCTGATCGCCCCTGCAAGGCCAAAATTGTCGGGCTGTCGCATCCGGGGATCACGCGCCTGATCTGCTCCACACGTTCAACCGGGCAATGCAGCATGATATATTTGCTCGATTGCGCCTGCATCACGCCGGTGATGCGTGTTATGAGGCGATTGAGAATATCATTTTGCTGCGCCGTGATATCCGGAGAACGGATGAGCACAGCCTCACTTTGAAAGATGGTTTCAACCTCTTTTAATCCGTTGACCGCCAAGGTCGCACCCGATGACACCAGGTCGCAAATCGCATCCGCCATGCCAATGCGCGGCGCAATTTCAACCGATCCCCGCATATCAACAATTTCGGCCCCTATATTTTGCTGCGCGATATAGTGCGATAAAATCCCCTGATAGGATGTCGCGATAATTTTACCCTGCAGCGAGTGGGGACCCTGATATTCAAAGCCATGCGGCACAGCGAGCGAGAGCCGACACCGCCCAAACCCCAGCGGCAAAATTTCTTCCACCATGCGTAGTTTTTGGTTTCGAGAGAGGATATTTTCTTCATTCAACACATTTTGTCCGACAATACCTACCTGACAGACTTTGGAGGCAACAAAAGCCGGAATATCATCATCACGCACAAAAAATACATCCAGCGGAAAATTCTGGGCGGCGCAGAATAATTGATCTTTCGATTTGTTAAATGAAATCCCGCATTTGTCCAATAGTTCCTTCGACTCTTCCGCCAATCGTCCGGATTTTTGAATGGCAAGCTTGAGCCGCGTTTTCCCCTCCCCGCTTTCCTTTATTGAGTCATTTTTATTTTCACTTACATTTTTACTCATTTTCGGCCCTCATTCGCTCCAAAATTATTTTATACCCGCTATTGCCATTGAATAAAAACCGTGCCACGCGGGTAACGGTGGCCAGACTCACCCCGGTTTTTTCTGAAATCACGCGATAGGGGATTTCCTGGGCCAATAATTGCGCCACCCGCCAGCGATCGGCCATGGCTTCAATCTCCGCCGGCGTACAAATATCCTCAAAAAACGCGCGGCATTCTTTTTTATTTTCAAGCAACAGGATAGTGTCAAACAAATCCTCTTCCAATTTTTTTCTATTTGCTTGACGATTCTTCATACTTCCAAATTCATACCAAGAATAGTTTAAAAACATTACAACCAAGACCGAATAAAATGATCATTTTATTCCTGCGTTTAATCGCCATGCTATATTGTCCAACATTAAGTTCTCTGCTTTACGTTCTTAGAACCTGTTCATAATCCCGCTATGGCACAGGATTTTTGCGGTTTTTCGAGAACCGCATCGGATCGTACATAGATGT